>JBGSYQ010000450.1:0-8007 GCA_041750795.1 Pirellulales bacterium
CCATCCGGCAAGTCGTGTAAGGAATCGTCTTCGTCACGCACTGCGGCACCATGTGGCAAACCTGGTACGTGCAAACCTTGTTGATGGTTTCAGGCACCATGTGGCAAACCTGGTACGTGCAAACCCTGGTCATGGTCTGCGGGACCATGCAGCAGGTGGTGTACGTGCAGGTCTTCACGCGCTGTTCCGGCACCATGCAGCAAGTCGTGTAGGTGCAGGTCTTCTGCTGTTGCTCGCTCACCATGCGGCAGACAGTGTACGGAACCTGCTTCTCCACGCATTCCTGCACGTAGCGGACGCAATTCACGGTTTGTTGCTTCATTTCCGAAACCCAAACCTTCTTGCAAATCTTCCGCGGCGGGCATTGCACCTGGACCATCTTGGTGGCGCCGGGGCAATAGACGCAACGGCAGCAGCAGGGGTCCCAGACCCAGCTTCCGCACTCTTGCACGCACTTGTTGACGACCGGGCCGGGGCACTCCGTGACTTGGGTTTCCCAGCGGCCGCAGCATTCCTTCACCACTTGCGTATAGTGAACCGGCTTGCAGACCGTGTAGCAGACATCCTTCGTGCAGGTCTCGTAGACCGGCTTGCAGACCGTATAGCAGATCTCGCGGGTCTTGGTTTCCCAAACCGGCTTGCAGACCGTGTAGCAAATCTCGCGGGTCTTGGTCTCGTAGACCGGCTTGCAGACCGTGTAGCAAATCTCGCGGGTCTTGGTCTCGTAGACCGGCTTGCAGACCGTGTAGCAGATTTCCTTGGTCTTGGTTTCCCAGACCGGCTTGCAGACGGTGTAGCAGATTTCGCGGGTTTTGGTCTCGTAGACCGGCTTGCAGACGGTGTAGCAAATCTCGCGGGTCTTGGTCTCGTACACCGGCTTGCAGACCGTGTAGCAGATTTCGCGAGTCTTGGTTTCGTACACCGGCTTGCAGACGGTGTAGCAGCAATCGCGATACGCGGTCTCACGCACGTACTTCACGCAGTCGATGGTTCGGTTTTCAACGACCGGCTCGTAGACCGTCTTGTAGCAGGTGTAATTCTGCTTCTCGTAGACGACCTCCTTGCAGGTCCGCATCACCGTGTGACATTGCTGCTTGCACGGGGCGTACCCGGCTTCGCAGCTACTGGCACACGAGCGGTATCGGGCCGCGCCGCAGTATCCTGCCTGTGCCGTGTCCATCATCACGACACTCAGGATGACCGCGATTAACGGCACACCCAACAGCGTTTTCATATTTCATGCCTCCTTCGTGGACAGCTCAGGATGGGGGGTCTGGTCAAGCGAGGTGGACTCGCCTTAAGGTTCATTCGGCTAGCGCACTCCATGTGCATTAGCTGGACGATCTATTTCACGCCATTTGCCACAGCATTAAAGTCGCCGTGTATGACCCGATAACAGAATGCCCATCTTTCCCGAACCATCTGTATGGATCGTCAAATTGGGATGACAGCTTGATATGGATATCTTGGGAGGACTTTGCGAGATGGCGTTTGGAGGGCAGCTTGGCAGGGTCGTTCGCGTCGGCCGGATTGAGGCGCGCGTACCGACAATAGACTTGCTCTATTGGCATCGGCTAGTCCGGCGCGACTTATGGGTAAAACCGGATCGACTGGTCCTAGTTTGCCATGCCAGTCCGTATTCCTTGACGCTCCCAGATTACCAACCTACGTAATCTCAGTTAGCGAACCGTGCCCAGAGACCGGCCGGACTTGGGGATTGCCCTGGTGTCAGTTGCCCGGGCGCCAGCATTTCGCTGCGCCGCGGGACGAAGGAATCGCCGGCACTGCCGCGATTCGAGCCGCTGATGCCGCAACGCCTATTTCAGGAACTATTGAATATGCTCTCTCAAATACGCCGGCAGGGCTTTACCCTGCTCGAAGTGCTGATCGTCATCGTGATCATGGCCGTGCTGGCCGCCACGATCATCCCGCAGTTCTCGCGTCACACGCGCGACGTGCGCGAGAGCGAACTGAAGCTCGACTTACAGACGTTGCGAACGCAGATCGAGCTTTACAAGCTGCAACACGCCAACACCTATCCGGCGGGCACGAACAACTTGGAGCAATTGACCAAGGCCACCGACGCAGCGGGAAACGTCAGTCCCACTGGTTTGCCCGACGCGGAGCATCCTCTGGGACCGTATATCCAAGGCGGCGCCCTGCCGGTTCAACCGTTTTCCGGACGCAACACCGTCAGCTTGGACAGTAGCCCGGCCGGCAGCCCGCCAACCGCCACGTCCGCAGACACCGGCGGCTGGATCTATCGCGCGGCAACGGGCGAGGTCTTCGCCGATCATCCGCAGTACGTCCATCAATAGCGACCCCTCAGAAGCCGTCTTAATCGCGCTTGCGCGACCAACTCCGGCCCACCGTTCGACGAGGTGCGTCAGGGCGGGCTTTGCTTCGCCCCTGGCGAGGTTAAAACATGCCCTGACGGCATTGTTCAACATGCTGCTGGTTGTTGTGGACCTCGACTACTTGCGGGATAGCCGACACGGGAATACCCCTGACCTGTGAACCCTGGTAGGATGGTTCCCAGTGCAGATCCCCCCTCAATGGAACGGGCAAAAGCGTTCTCGCCAGTCCTGTCGAGCATGAGCGATTCCAAGTCCAAGAGCTCGAAGTCAGTGCCGCCCTCCGGCGATGCGACAGTTCCCAAGGCCGTGGTCAGCCGGCTGAGCTTGTACCTGCGCGAGCTGCAGCACCTGGTGCGCGACGGCCACCAGCGCACCAGCTCCAGCCAGCTCGGCAGCTTGCTGGGCTTCAGCGACGCCCAGGTTCGCAAGGATCTGGCCTATTTCGGCCACTTCGGCCATCCCGGCATCGGCTATCGTTGCGACGACCTGATCCACGCCATTCGCAAGATACTAGGGACCGACCGCGACTGGCCGGTGGCCATGGTCGGCACCGGCAACCTGGGCCGCGCGCTGTTGGGGTACAAGGGGTTCAGCCACCAGGGCTTTCGCATCGCGGCCGCGTTCGACATTGATCCGCAGCGCGTGGGGGCCACGATCGAAGGCGTGCGCGTGTTTCATCTCGATCGGCTGACGGAAGTGGCTGCCGAAAACCACATCAAACTGGCGATGATTGCCGTGCCGGCCCCGGCCGCCCAAGCGGTTGCCGACCGCCTGGTGGCGGCGGGCATCGAGGGCATTGTCAACTTCGCCCCGGTCACGATCTCGCTGCCGGATCACATCCGCCAGATCGGCGTCGATCTGGCGATCGAACTGGAGCAGCTTTCGTTTTCGGTGCTCAAGCGCGCCAACGGCGATGCCGAGCGCGAATAGTCGCCCCTTTTCGCGCCATAGCGGCACCGCAGCGGCGCGCGCAGCCACGCGACGCGGCTTGACGCACCGACGTGAATGCGTAAGCTTTTTGATGGCCGAGGCTTAAAACAAGCCCCCGGCGCTCTACCCGGTGGTGTAATGGTAACACTGGAGATTTTGGCTCTCCCATTCTAGGTTCGAGTCCTAGCCGGGTAGCTTGGCGCTAGTTACTTGCAGTCCAATAGTCGCGGGTTCGTGCCCTTTGCGATTAGGGCAAAATCCATGCATGCCTTCGGGCAATAAAAGACCTGAGACCTCTTGGGCCGGTGCGGAGGCGTGCGCGACGCGCTGGCCAACGAGAGGGACGCAAACGGCCCGACTCAATGCGTTGGGACTCATTCCGGAACGACCACGGTGGCCGGATCGATTGGTGCCTGACCGGCGCCGCGGACAGAGACGACGTGAACGACGCGTCCCCGAATGACGAAGAGGATCCGATACGTCTTTCCGCGCCGCGTCTTGAAGAGTGACTGCCGAAGCGGCTCGCCGAACGCGTCCGCCTCCGGCGCGAGGCCGTATGAGTCTGCCCGCTCGGCTATTTGGCGACAGGCGGACTCCAAAGCGTCCAGCCAGCGTAAGGCGCCTGCGGGTGACTGCTCCGTGAGCCAATCACGAATGTCACGGACGCACGTGTCTGCTTCGTGCGTGAGGCGAACCTCCTGCTTCATTTCGAGTTGAGTCCAGCTCGTAGCTCATTGAGCAGGTCCGTGGCCGGGCGAGTCCGCCCTGCCTCGACATCGGCCAAGCCGCGCTGTATCGATTCGATGGCATCGCGCCGTTCTCGCGCCGATTCCCACTCGCGGAGCAGGTCGCTCAAGGACTCCACACCCTCGCCGGCAAGCCGGTCGGCAGCAAACCGCTGAAAGGCTTCCAGATCTGCTCGTGTGACTGCCATCGGATTCTCCGTCGAAGGACGTTTGAACCCCCAATTCTACCACGCGACGGTCGCCGCGGACAGCGAGCCAGGCACGGTCGCGGCGGTAGCTTGCGGAGTCTATGATTATTTTCAACTCCACACGACGTCAGCATCCGGCGGTTCCCTTGTGTTGGTACGATCGAGGATCCGGCAGCTTGGGATTCTTGCCCAGCCTTGTCGAAGCCTCCTATACAGTGCTAGCTAGCCAATGATCGAGGGGCGGCCAACGGAAGCCCCCCAAACGCGGTCATATTGGAGTTGCACTACAGCCCATTGCCTGCCTCGGAATCAATAAACCTGACTCAACCGCACAGCGCAACGCATCATGCCTGAGCCTTTGGACGACAACCCGTTTGCCGCGCCGCCGGCTGGGGCGGCGGACTCGACGTTTTTCAAGACGGTGGCCACCAAGGTCACCTTTCGCGAGCTGTGGTGGAACACGCGGCCGAACCTGCTGACGTTTGCCATCGGCAGTCTCTTCAAAATCCTGCACGTGCCGTTGCCGGCGCCGTTTGGCTTTGCGCCGGAGTCGCTGGCGCTGGTCGACCCGAGCGAGCTTCCGCCGGGCCCGCGCGACGCGTTGTCCGGCGTGCTCCAGCAGTGCGCCAAGCTGGGGTTCACGCCGCGGTTCGCCGAGTTGTTGCCGTGCGTTGGTGACGCGGAGGGATACGCCGTCATTCTCTCCAATCGTGAAGGCACGATGCTCGCCTCGGCAAATTGCGCGCGCTACATCCGGCGCATCGAGGTTCACGTGAGCTTTGCTTCGCTGCTCAACAACGGGCGCAGGCTGACCATCACCAATGCGCCTCGCCGCTTGCTCACCCCGCCGGGCGTCGACGCTCGATATCATGCCGGCGCCTCGGTGGAGGACTTGCTGAGGGCACATCGCCTCCGTTTGCTCGAAATTGGCGACGGCTGGCCCGTGGCCTTGAACGACGCCGGCTTGCGACAGTACGTGCGCGATATCGAGCAGCAATCGCTGGAGTTTCAAGAAGGGCGCGGCGTTTGGGCGCGAATGACCGTCGCCGAGGTCGATCGCGTGCGCGCCACCGCCCAGCGCTGAATCGCCGCGATTCCGCCGCACCGCCGGCGGGTTGCCCGAGCCGCTCGCCCAGCACATACTGGAGCCCGCGGGCGAGGGGCCAATCATCGTCGGCGAGTTGCCACCAGTGCTTCGTCAAAGTCTGGTTTTCGGATTGACCGGTTTGGGCGAAGCACTAGTTGTTTATTTGCGCCAAAGCACTTACGTCTTTGGCGGTCGTTCCGCGTCACCCGAGTGAATCGGGTTGACGCTCCACTAGAGCGTTTGCTCCCGAAATTCCCACCTGGCGGAGAGATACCCATGAAGTTGTTGCAGGCATGGCTCGTCATGACGGCCGTCGTACTGGGCGCGAGCGCCTCGGTCGCCGCCGAACCCGGTAAACGCGCCACGGAAAACGCCATTCTTTTCATGACCGACGGGCTGCGCTGGCAAGAGGTCTTCGGCGGAGCCGACGAGGCCCTGATGAACGCCGAGGCCGGCGGCGTGAAGGACGTCGACGAGCTAAAGGCCAAGTATTGGCGCGACACGCCCCAAGAACGACGCGAAGCCCTGATGCCGTTCTTCTGGTCGGTGTTGGCCAAACAGGGACAGGTCTTTGGCAACCAGGCCAAGGGGAGCGTTGCCAAGGTGACCAACGGCTTGCATTTCTCCTATCCCGGCTATAACGAAATCTTGTGCGGCTTTGCCGATCCGCGCATCGACAGCAACGACAAAAAGCCCAATCACAACATCACGGTGTTCGAGTGGCTCAATCGCAAGCCCGGCTACGGCGGAAAAGTGGCCGCCTTTGGCGTGTGGGACTGTTTTCCCTTCATCTTCAACCGCGAGCGCTGCGGCTTTCCGATCAATGCGGCGCGCGAGCCGCTGACGGTCGGCAAGATCACCCCGCGCATCGAACTGCTCAATGAGCTTAAGTCGCAAGACACGGCCTATTGGGCGGCCGAGCCGTTCGATTCGCTGATGATCTTTACGGCGCTTGAGTACATGCAGCTCAACAAACCGCGGCTGATGTTCCTGTCGATCAACGAGACGGACGGCTGGGGACACGCGGGCCGCTACGACCTGTATCTCGACGGTGCCCGCCGTGCCGACGACTGCCTGCGCCGGCTGTGGGAGATCGCGCAATCGCTGCCCGAGTACCAGGGCAAGACGTCGATCCTCTTTGTGCCCGACCACGGCCGCGGCGACGCGCCGGTCGATTGGAAGAGTCACGGCGAGAAAATCGCGCGCAGCGAATTCATCTGGCTCGGTTTCCTGGGCCCCGACACGCCGCCGCTGGGCGAGCGCGAAAACGTTCCTCTGGTGACCCAGGACCAGGTGGCGGCCACACTGGCGGCATTGCTGGGCGAGGACTACTGCGCCAGCGTGCCCGATGCCGGCAAACCCATCGCCGACGTACTGGGCCCCGTGCAGTCGGCGAGTCGTTAGCCCTGGCGTCGCAGCCGCGGGGCCATTCTGTTGTTGATTTGCCGGTCGGGAGATGTGCATGAATGCTGCAATGTTGAGCCTGGCGCTGTGGCTGACCGGCGCCGATGCTGCGTCGCCCGTCGCGGTTCCTCGAGTTCTCGATCCGCGCCTCAAGATCGAGCTGATCGCGGCCGAGCCCGATCTGGTCACGCCCACAGGCCTGGCGGTCGATGCGCGGGGGCGCGTGCTGGTGGTCGAGTGCCACACGCATTTTCGTCCGCCCGATTACCAGGGTCCGCTGGCCGATCGCGTGCGAATGTTCCAAGACGCCGACGGCGACGGGCGATTCGAGAAGGTCACCACGTTCTTCGAAGGCACGGTGGCCACGATGAACATCGGCGTGCATGCCGACGGCTCGGTCTATGTGGCCACGCGCAACGAGATCTTTCGCCTGCGCGATACAAACGACGATGGCCGCGCCGACGAGCGCACGCCGATCGTGCGGTTGGAGACCGATGGCTTTTATCCGCACAACGGGCTGTCGGGCTTCGCCTTCGATTTCGACGGCAACGTCTTTTTCGGCCTGGGAGAAAACCTGGGAACGCATTTCAAGTTGATCGGAACCGACGGTTCGATGGTCAGCGAGTTGGAAGGCGGCCAGGTCTATCGCTGCGGCGCCGACGGATCGAAGCTGCAGATGGTCGCCTTCGGTTTCTGGAACCCGTTTCACGTTGCGCTCGACGCGTTCGAGCGGTTGTTTGCCGTCGACAACGATCCCGATTCGCTGCCGCCCTGCCGATTGCTGCACGTCGTGCCCGGCGGAAACTATGGCTATCGCTATCGCAACGGGCGCAAGGGCGTGCATCCGTTTACGGCCTGGAACGGCGAACTGCCCGGTACGCTGCCGATGGTATCCGGCACCGGCGAAGCTCCTTCGGGCGTGGTCGCCTACGAATCGGATCACTTGCCGGCCGATTACCTCGGCGATCTGCTGGTCACCTCCTGGGGCGACCATCGTATCGAGCGCCATCGGCTCCAGCCGCGCGGTGCCAGTTTCAGCTCCGTGCCCGAAACGATCGTCAGAGGGGACGAGAACTTTCGCCCGGTCGGCATCGCCTTGGCGCCCGACGGGTCGTTGTTCATCAGCGACTGGGTGCTCAAGGATTACGAGATTCACGGACACGGCCGATTGTGGCGGCTGAGCGCCGTCCACCCGGTTGAAGCGCGCCGGCCGTCGGACCCTGCCCAAGCAATCCACGCTGCGCACCGGCCGCTGCGCGAGCAGGCCGCGCGAGCCTTGGCGGCCGATGGCGCGC
>JBGSYQ010000451.1:0-1924 GCA_041750795.1 Pirellulales bacterium
GCTTGCTCCTCGGCCGCGGGCGCTGCGCCGCCGGCCGGCAACTTGCCCTCGGCGATCAACTCGCCGAAGGTGGGCGAGTCGTCTCCGCCCGATTTCATGGCGGCCACGGCCTCAAACGCCCCCACGATTTCGGCCTTGCACGCGTCGGCCTCATTCTTCAGCCGATCCGGCTTGAAGTTGTCTTTCTTGAGGATCTCGGCCAGCTTCGCGCCATAGGCATTGCGCATCTTTTTGCTGGTGCCCATGTGGCAGACGTTACACTTGGTCTTGGTGTTGACCAGCTCGGCAAAGCCCTTGTCCTTCTCGTCGTCGGCGTCCGCCTTGACGTACTTCTCTTGAAACGCCTTGAAGAAGACGGGCATCGCCATTGCCGCCGGCAGTTTACCCAGCAGCAAGCCACCGGCAACACACACCACCAGCGCGAAACGTCGTAGCAGGCTCATCGAGGAAATCTCCCAAAGAGAACAAGGCAGGATACCAGGCAGGCAAAGCAGTACTATTATGAGTCAGAACGTCCGGGCGCGTCAAATGGCGGGGAAACTGGCAATTTCATGGAACATCGCGGTGGCCCCGAAGGGGTCTCGATATGCCAACCTTACCGCGGCCCGCCGCCGAATGCCGCTGCCGGCGGCTGAAACTGTTGGGCTTGCTGTTGCGGCGCGGCTATGCCGGGGCGCGTTACGGCGCGAACGATGACGTCGTCGATCCAAACTTCACCCAGTCCGCTCAACGCGAAGGTGAGGGTCATCGTGCCGGTGTGGGGCACGCCGCGATAGATGGTGAAGGGTAGCCAATCGTCCGCCTTGTGGATGCGCTGTGCCAGTGAGGGACCCCCGAGCGAGTCGATCACCAGCAGGCCGTCGACGCTGCCGGTGATCGGTTCCACGACGCGCACCCAGCCCTGGATTTCCAACAGTTGCCCCGCCGCGACCTGCACCGGCGGCGTGGTGACCCACATGGGCCACGACTCCACGGCCGTCGGCTTGCTGTCGGCCAGCGTGGCCACGGCCCTCAGCCGCAATCCACCCTGGCCGGCATGGGCCACGTGCGGCGAAAGATCGACGGCCGCGGTGATGTTGTCCTGCGGGTGTTGATGATGCTTCCAACCGGCCGCCATCAACTGCTGCAGGTTTTCGCAACCGCCGGTGGGCAGCAAGTTCGGGCTGCGCTGTGCGCTTGCCAGCAGCGTCGCCAAACGAAAGTGCTCGTCGAGCGCGCCGTGGTTGGCCAGCCACGGGTCGCCCAGCGGGCAGGGCACGCCGGCGACGGCGTCGTCGAAATGAGCGCGTTGAATGATCCTCAGCACGGCCAGCGCATGCCGAGCCCGATAGTAGGCCGCCGGCAGATCGTTCTTCGCGACCAGGCCGTCGAACTCGCGCAAGTCGTCCTGGGCCGCGATGCGCAAGGGGCGCGTGGCCGCGGATTCGTGTCCCAGCGCGGCGAGTCGCTGGCCGACCACCTCGACCGAGATCTGATCCTCGGCGGCCAATTGCCGCACGATCTGCGTGGCCCGCTGACGCGTTTCTTTCAAGCGGTTGTGCAACGCCTGAATCAACTGGTGATCCTGCGTGAACACCACCAGCGAGTCGCGCTCCAACTCGCCGAGCAGCACGCGCGTGCCGCCGGCCACCCGCTTCGAATCCAACGGGCGGAGGCTGACCAGGGAAAGCTCATGAGCGGTGGCTTCCTCGGGCACGCCGGGGACGACGTAGTTGACGACCGCGCCGGACGTGGCGCCGATCACCAGTTGGCTGTGCGGCGGAACGAACATCGGTAGCAGCAGCCGGCTGCGATCAGTTTCGATCACCGCGCCCTTGGCGTCCGGATCGCTCGAGTCGGCCGTGTTGGCAAAGTTGCCGGTCGCCGGCCAGCGTTCGATCAAGTCGAGCTCGAGGTTGACCAGTTGCAGCAGGGCGCGGCGGCG
>JBGSYQ010000452.1:0-2076 GCA_041750795.1 Pirellulales bacterium
GCCTTGCGCGCCGCGAAGCAGGCGGGCGGCAACCGCGCCGCACGCGGCACGATCACGCGGCAATTGTAGCGGCCCTACGCCAGCCGCCAGCGGACGTTGAACAACCAGGCGATGGCAGCCAGCAGCCCGCCGTTGAGCAACACGTAAAAACTCTCGAAGGACGCGAAGAACACCCAGTCGGCCCCCAGCGGGGTCGTGCCGGGCATGCCCAAGTCGATCGACAGTGCAAATGCCGCCGCAAAGGGACTGGTGAAGCTGGCCTGCGTCAGCGCGGCCGCCAGCGCCGTTCCGCGGAAGAACGTCTCGGCAAAGTATGTCACCGCCAACGGAAACATGAACAGCATGGTGAGCGCCAGATAGGCCGTCATCAGGCTGATCGACGTCTTGTGAAACACTACGGAGCAAAACAGCGCCACCGTGGCCGTCGTGAAGCACACGGTGAGCACGATCGCCAGGTAGCCCAGCACTTCCGGCAAGTGGGTCCAATAGGTATTGACCATCACCACCGCCAGCAGCAGCGGCCACAACAGAAACATGGTCAACACGCTGGAGACGCGCAAGCCGGAGACGAGCTTGGCAAACAGGATTTGCCCGGAAGTGAGCATGGTGGTCAGCAGCAGGTCGAGCGTTTCGCGTTCGCGTTCGCTGGTGACCGTGCCGGCGGAGAATACCGGGCCGACCAGCAAGTTGAACAGGATGACGTAGGAGATGTACCAGGGGGCCATATTAGGCCAGACGTAAAGGAAGAAGGCCATCAGCGGTATGGCCAGCAGCATGCTGACTTGGATCACGACGCGCAGCATGAGCGTGCCCTGGCTGAAAATCTCGCTGCGCATTTCCTTGTCGAACACCGGGTTGGCGCCGTCGGCCAACAGATCGTTGCGCTTGGCCGGCGCGAACAACCGATCGGGAAACTGATCGCTTTGGATCACCAGGCCCACGGCATCCTTCGATTCCTCTTCCAGATCGACCACGTCCTTGCCGCCGGAACCGAGATCGGGCGGGTGCAGCAGCCGCGCGGTCGTATCACGAAACAGGCGAATGCAGATCAGCGCCGCCACGCCCGGCAGCACCGTCAGCGTCAGCAGCAAGCGCGTTTCACCCCGATCGGACAAGGCCCACCAGAAAAACACGGCCAGCATCGCCAACGGCAGGATCAACAAATAACTGACCAGCAACGACGCCGACGTGCGTCGAAAGTAGCTGCTGGCAGCCAGGCTGATCATGCCGAACGTAATGACCGAGACAAACAGCCCGAAGTAGGCCGCCAGCGCCTCGTAAATCGAGACGCCTCCCAGCGGCAGGCAGAGCATCACGATCGGCAGCGAGGCAAAGATCAACAGCAGCAAGTGGCACAGCGACGCGAACAGCTTGCCCAGCACGATCGCGCCGGGGCGCAATGGGCTGGCCAACAGCATCTCGTAGCTCATCCGTTCCTTCTCGCCGGTGATCGCGCCGGCGGCAAAGCTGGGAGCCATCATCGCGGCCAGCAAGTACTGGCCGAGGAACACCAGGTTGATCAAGCGTTGCGAGGCCTCGGGATTGGTGGTCAGGTCGAGTTGGCGCTCTTGCGGCCAGGCCAACAGCACGACGACGCCGAGCATGCCCAGGTAGAACAACAGCAACACGAACGCCCGCCCCATGCGCAGGTTTACCAACAGCTCGCGCTGTAAGACGGGATTCTCGACGAGATACATGGCCGGTGCGAGACTGCAAGGTGGGGTGGTGGTGCGCCGAAGCTAACCCACCGCCATCATACCCGAAACGGCGCCCCGGCAAGCACCGGTTCCCATCAACGCTGCGGTCGGTCTGCGTAACCCAGCAGCTTGCGCATGGCGGCCAGCGGTTGCAGATAAACGTCCAGCGGCAGTCCATCGACGGTCGCTTCGCAGCGGTGCGTGAGCCCGTCAACGGCGCCGGCGTTTTGAACCATAGCTTCGATGAGCGCGGCCTGGCTGGCTACGTCCCAATCGCGACCCACTGGGGCTGCGCCACGCAGGCTGGCCACGCCAAGTGCCAGCGCATAGGCGCCCCAGTTGCTCACGCCGGCGACGATGGCGAAGTCGGTGGCCACGC
>JBGSYQ010000453.1:0-4874 GCA_041750795.1 Pirellulales bacterium
GCGCACCGCGGCGCTCGACGAGTTGGGAGGTTGACGCGGCAATGGCCCAACTGATCATCCAACCTGACGGCGCCAGCGGCGCCGATACGTATCTCTCCAGTCTCGGTACGAGCATCAATTTCGACACCGAGGAAGTGGTCCGTGCCGGCACCGACCAGTTTTCCAAATCGGCGAGCGCTTTCGTGCGCCCGCTGCTGCGCTTCGACCTGGGCGAGCTGCCCGCAGGGGCGAAGATTCACGCTGCCGTGCTGACGCTCTATCCGGCCAATGGCATTCTGTCGGACGGCGGCACGTTTTACCTGTACCGCGTGAGCCAGCCCGCTTGGACCGAGTCGGGCGCAACGTGGCTCACCTATGACGGCCTCAACGCCTGGTCCGAGCCGGGCGGCGACTATACGACCGTCGACGGCGACGAGGCCAGCATCGCCAGCCCCACCGAGAACCTGGTCTTTGCGGCGCTAAAGAACCTGGCGATCGATGCGATCGCCCACCGCGCGGGCCAGCTCGACGCGATCATTCTCGGCCCGGAGTTCGGAACGTCCGACCGGTATTACGAAGCGTTCGGGTTCGATTGGGAGAATGCGGCCGAGCGACCGCGGCTGGTCATCGACTATACGCCGCGGCCCGTGCTGACCGTCGTCGATCACGGCGACAACACGGGCGCCACGGCAACCATCACCCAGGCCGAAGACGGCAGCGAGAACATCGTGTACGTCCAGCGCTTTTCGGGCGAGGCCGGAATCGGCGCGTGGCAACAGGGCGGCACGCGCAGCGGCAACGGCGAGTTGCCGTTGGCGCTTTCCGCGGGGCATTACTTCGCTTACGCCGCCTCGTCCGGCGACAGCCTGACCATGGTGTCGGGCATTGTGTACTTCGTCGTGACCGACGGCGCCGAGGCGCTGCACGCGCGCTGTCTCGATGCCGTGCAAGCGCGCATTCGCTCGCTGGCGCTGGCGGGCTTGGACGACGAGCGCGTGATCGTGCAGAAGCTGCCGATGGATCGCAACCTGACGGGCGAGGAGGGCGTGGGACTGCCGGCCGTCGTCGTCTCGCCGCGCCGCGCGGCCATGCCTCCGGCGTTCGGCACCAACGGATTCGACGACGTTCACTACGACGTGCTGGTGTCGATCTTCGATCGCGATAACCAGGAGCCCACCCTGGAAGCAAATCTGGACCGCCAGTTGCTGTGGCGCGAACAGATTGCGCGTGCGTTTCGCAACCAGCGATTGGTGGGAGTGCCGCAAATCATCAATGCCGAAGTCGACCCGGCGGAGGAGCTGTCGAAGGAAGGTTGGAAACATCAACTGATGATCTCGACGCTGCTGGTGCGATTCACCAGCCGCGAGTCGAGAGGCTTTAACTAGGAGAGAGAATCCATGTCACCCACTACGGCCTCGATGGGCCACCAGACGAAACTGGCCACGATTTCGGAAGTTACCTATGGCACGCCGCCCGGCGCCGTCAGCGAGCCGTTCGTGTTCGTTAGCGAAGCGATCGCCAAGCGCGGCGTGATCGTCGAGCGCGGCGGCTTGCGCGGCACGCGCAGCCACGTGGCCGACGATACGCGGCTGGGGCCCTATACCGTGGGGGGCATGCTCGTGCTGGAGCCCACGCCCGAGGACCTGGCCATCTGGCTGCCGCGCATCCTGGGCGGAACTCCCACCGGCACGAGCCCCGTCACGTATCCGCTGGACGAAACGCTGCCCAGCTTTACGCTGGCCATCGACCGGGTGGCGAAAGTGTTTACCTATGCCGGCTGCAAGGTGAATCGCGCCGTGCTCAGCGGCACGCAAGGGGGCCTGCTGCGGCTGGCGCTCGACGTCGTGGCGCAGAGCGAAACGGTGGGCGCCGCCGGCACGTTTCCCGAGTTGTCGCCCAGCATCACGCAGCCCTATATCTTCTCGGATCTGGCGCTCACGCTGGCGGCCACCTCGCGCGAAGTGCGGCAGTTCACGCTGACGATCGACAACGCACTGGTGACCGATCGGTTCATGAACTCGCTGACGATTGTCGGCGCGCCCGAAGGCGACCGCACGATTGCGCTCAACACGATGCACGCCTGGGCCCCGGCCAACACCGACCTGTATGCGCAAGCGCTCGCCGGAGCGGCCGGCACGCTCACGTTGACCAATGCGCTGGGCGGGGCGCCGCCGAGCGGCTATCAAACCACGTTCAACTTTGCCACGCTGCAATCTCCCGATCGCAGCCCCAACGTCGCCGGCCGGCAGGAGGTGTTCTTGAACCTGGAAATGGTGGCCCGCAAGCTGGGCGGCACGGCCGAATTGGAAGTGACGCACGACGCCACGGCGTAGCCGTCGCAAACCCACGACGCGCTGGCGCCCTGCAGCGTCGACGGTGCTGTGCGGCGCCGTTGTCGATGGAAGCTATCTCCTACTCTTGCTGGTGAGACCATGTATCTGAAGTATGGAACTTATCGCCATGCCGACAACGAAGCGTCGGTGGTGATTTTGAAGGAGGCGCTGTTCGGTCCCGGCGGCATGATCCGTGGCGTGCGCGAGCGGTGGACGATCCAGGGCCGGCTGCACGCCGCGGACCAGGCCGGCCTGACTGCCGCGATCGACGCCCTGACGGCGGCTTACGGCGTGCCAGACCGGGACGTCGCTTTTTATACCGACGACGATCAACTCACCAGCCATGCCATTGCCACCGCGGACGCCAACGGCGGAGTGCGCGTGATCGTGCCGCCCAGCTTTCCCGAGGGCAAAGGCGCCGAGTACTCGACCTTTCGCAATTACAACGTGGTGCTCGAAGCCGAGCTGCTCGATCCGGACGCCACGATCGTCAACTGGCACGAAACCATCAGCTTCAGCGGCGGCGGGCCGCAGTTCGCGTATCTGGAAACGATCGATGGCACGCCGCAAAAGCAACTGCTCAAGCAGTTCACCACGTTTCACGCTACGCAAAACGGCGAAGCCACCGGCGCCTTTGCCTATCCTGTGCCCGCGATTCCGCTGTGGCCCGTCGCCGAGCACGTCGATCGCCGCCAGGTGCGCTTCGATCCGCCCAAGCGGTCCGGCCCGCCGGGACAACCCACGTACACAGAGTTCAAAGTCAGTTGGACCTACACGTTTGAAGACGCCGCGCCGCTGGCCGGCCTGCCCACCGCCTGGCCCGTGTGAGAAGCGCGGACCACGAGTTGTGAATTCGCGTGTTTTGTTTTAAGTCTCCTCACTCGGAGCAGGCTGGAGGCTGGAGGCTGGAGGCTGGAAGAAAAAAATACTGACGGCTGACTCTCTTTGTTGGACCACGACTTATGCCCGACATTCCTCAAGGCATTGCGACTTACCCTGGCGTTGCGGCGACGTTGTCGTTCACGCACGGCATTGCGCCCAGCGTGGCGCAGTTGACGATCGCGCCGCAAACGGCCGACCCGGACGAGCACGGCACGCTGCGCTTCGCGTTCGGTGACGTGGCGGTGGAGTTTCCCGATTGCAAGGTCGACCACGGCACCATCGATCGCGGCGCCGGCGGCGAGATCGGCAGTCTGTCGATCCTCGATCGCCGCTGGCGGTGGCGCTTCGGTACGTTGTCTGGCACCTACAACGTGCGGCGCGACGACGCCAGTCTGCAAGAGGGGGAAGACGGCTCGATCGACACCGAGCGAACGCCGCAGCAGCTTGCCACGCTGTGCCTGGAAGCGATGGGCGAGAGCGATTTCGACGTGGCCGACTTGCCCAACGACACGCGGCCGAGCGTCGAGTGGGACGGCGTCGTGCCGGCCGAGGCGCTGGCGTCGCTGTGCGACCCGTTGGGATGCCGCGTGGTGTTGCAGTTCGACAATCGCGTGGCGCTGCGCCGCGTGGGCATCGGCGCCGAGCTTCCCGCGGGCGACAAGATGCAGTTCTCGCCGACGATCAATCCGCCCGAGCGACCCGACAAGATCGTTGTCGTGGGCGGCCCGACGCGCTACCAGGTGGACTTTCCGCTGGAGGCCGTGGGACTGGCCGATGGCGACGCGCCGGAGGGCGATCGCCTGCGGCCCATCGATCTGTTGGACTACACGCCGTCCGGCGGTTGGGCTTCGAGCGATCCGCCTTACTTTCACCAGGTCGACGTTGCCAGCCGGCCGCTGGCGCAAGAGAGTGTCTTCAAGTATTATCGCATCAAGATGCCGGTGTCCGTGCCGGGCTACGAAGGGCCGGATGACGACACGGTCGAGCGGCTCGAGCAGATCGTGCCGATCGAGGACGAACAGGTCAAGACGACCAGCGAGAACGGCCAGTTGTCCAATCAGCCCGCGGTGGTGTTCGGCGTCTGGCACGAGGGTGGCTTCGATCCGGAGAACACTTGTGCGGCGCTCGAGCCGCTGGAAACGCAGCCGGACTTGGGCGCCCGTTCGATCTATCGGCGACCGTACCGCATCGATCTTGCCCGAGGGCTGGTGATCTTTGCGGAGCCCGTCTATCGCAACGGTCACGTGTCGGGCATTGGCGGCACGGGTTACGAGATCGTGCTCGAACCGGCCCAACTCGTCCTCCGCACGGCGTGCAGCGTGCGCAACCTGCAGACCCTGGCAATGGAGCGCTACCAGCGCGAGCGCGCCACGGGCGCCAGCGCCGGCACGCTGCCGCACTACGTCCGGCACGAGGAGTTGATACTGGCCGCGCGGCCGGATTATTCCGCCAGCTATTCGCTCACCGACGTGGACGACAACCGCGACCAGTTGGATGCGCTGGCCGACGAAATTCTCGACGCCGTCGAGCTGGACTATGCGACCACCTCGCCGCGCACGGCCCAGTATCCGGGCTTGAAGATCATCGAGGTTGACGGCGCCATCCAACAAGTCAGCTTGCGCGTCGGCGGCTCGGGCGCCACGACCACCATTTCGCGCAACAACGAGCTGCCGCGGCTGG
>JBGSYQ010000454.1:0-14089 GCA_041750795.1 Pirellulales bacterium
CATCAGCTCCGCGCCGGTTCGGCAGCCGATTCGGCAGTGCCGGCCCCGGCCTCGCGCGAATTCTTCGGCTGGATCGGCTCGGCCGCCTTGCTTCGCTTGCCCGCCGGCGGCGCTGTCAGCTATGCTGGATCTGAGAGGAAATGAGGTTTTCGGCCATGAAACTGCCCGCGCTTGCAAGTTCGTTGGTGATTTGTCTGGGACTCGGATCGTGGTGTGTCGCGGCCGACGTGCGCGGCGAGGCATCGGGCGCCGAATTGGATCGGCGCGTTTCGCAACTCATCGAGCAACTGGGCGCCGACGAGTTTGCCGTTCGGCAGCGTGCCCAAGAGCAGTTGCTCAAGATCGGTTTCGACGCGTTTGATTTGTTGTGCGAGGCGGAGCACAACGACGATCCGGAGATCGCCGTGCAGGCCGGCTACCTGGTGCGCACGATTCGCGTCGATTGGACGACGCCCGAGGATCCGCGTGCCATTCAGTCGATTCTGGGCGACTACGAAGCGCAGGCCAACGAGCGCCGTCTGATACGCATCAAGCAATTGGCCGAACTGCCGGCCAATCAGGGTTTGCCCTGGCTTTGCCGGCTGGTCCGATTCGAGGCGTCTCCCGTGCTGTCGAAGCATGCGGCGCTGGCGATCATGGGTCAAAAGTTGCCGCCGGGAGGAGCCACGTGGGATGAGCGCGTGGCGACGATCACCGGCCACATGGCTCGCTCTCGGCGTCCGGCCGCGGCGTGGCTGCTGAGCTACGTGCAGGCGCACGACGATCCGGCCGTGGCGCTGGCCGCCTGGAACGAATTGATTCAAAGCGAACAGCGACTGCTGCTAACCCATCCACAAGATACCAGCGGCGGCATCGTCACCGAGTTGTTGCTGGGCAAGGTGGCGCTGCTCGATCGGCTGGGGCGAGCCGAGGATACCGACGGCGTGCTGCGCGAAATGGTGCTCTGCGAGCGCGGCGATCCGCAGTCGCTGGGAAAACTGATCGACCGGTTGGCCCAGCGCAAGGCTTGGGACCTGATCGACGAGGTTGCCGCGCGATTCGCGGCCACGATCGATCTGGACGCCATGCTGCTGTACACATTGTGCGAAGCCCATCGCATGCGGGGGAACGACGATCTGGCGGAGAAGACGGCCGAGAAAGCCTTGAAGCTGAGCGGCGACAACCCGGTCGAGCACTTTCAGGTTGCCACTCAACTGCTAGAGCGCGGACTGACGGAATGGTCGGACCGCGAGTTGAGCCACGTGATCGCGCTGGGCCCGATGGCGTCGCCGGCCGCCATTCGATCACGCTTGTTGCTGAGCGACAGCCTGCACGATCGGTTGCGCGACCGCGAGGCCGCCGAGCGCATCAAGGAGTTGATGGACGCCATCGACGGCGACCCGAACGTACAGCAGCAAGTGAAGCTGCTGTTGCAGCAGAACGACAAGTCGGTCGACTTTCTGCGCGCGCGAATGTTCTTTTATTTTGCCTGTGCCGCGGGCGAGGAAGGCAAGGTCGACGAGCATCGCAGCTACCTGGACAAGGCGATCGAGCAGGAGCCGGCGGATCTGGACGTGATCATCGCCCTGCACCGTTTGCGGGACGAAACCCCCGAGCGTCGGCAGCGGATCGCCGCACTGATCAAGAGCGTCGTCGACGCTTGCCGAGAGCAGATGGAAGACTCTCCGGACGATCCGGTCTATTACAACGAATTGGCATGGCTGGTGGCCAATACGGAAGGTGACGTCGACGAGGCGATTCGCCTGTCGCACAAGTCCGTGGAGCTGGTGCGTGCCGAAGCCGCTTCCGACTCGGACTTCAAACGCCTGGGCCAGTATCTCGATACGCTGGCCCACTGCTACTTTGCCAAACAGGACTATGTCACGGCCGTGAAGTACCAGACCGAAGCGGCCAAGCTCGACCCGCACACGCGTGCGATCGGCCGGCAGTTGGAAGTGTTTCGCGCGGCGCTGGCCGCCGAGCAGTCCGCGCAAGCGACCAGCAAGGAATAGGAACCCTCTTCAAATGGCTTCTCCTGACGAGTCGCAGGGTGTGGAGGCGCGGGCGGTACGCGTCGGCGAGATCGAGTTGCAGGTGATCGACCGCGGCGCCGGCATGCCGCTGGTGCTGGTACACGGGTTTCCGCTCGATCATTCGATGTGGAATCCGCAGATCGAGGTGCTCAGTCGCCAGTGGCGCGTGATCGCGCCCGATTTGCGCGGCTTCGGCGGCAGCACGGCGACGCATGGCACGGCAACCATGGAGCAGATGGCCGATGATCTGGCAGCGTTGTTGGATGCGTTGCAGGTGACCGAGCCGGTGGTCCTGGTCGGGCTGTCGATGGGCGGTTACGTGGCTTTTCAGTTTCGCCGCCGGCATCGCGATCGCCTGCGCGGCCTGGTGCTTTGCGACACGCGCGCCGTCGCCGACACGCCCGAGGCAGCCGACGGGCGCCACAAGCTGGCGAAGAAAACGCTGGCCGAGGGGACCGGGCCCGTGGCCGATGCGATGGTGCCCAAGCTTTTCGGATCGCACGCGGTCGAGGCCGATCCTGCAATGATCGATACGGTGCGGCGCACGATCCTGTCCAATTCGCCGGAGGGCGTTGCCGCGGCGCTGCTCGGCATGGCGGCCCGCGCCGACGTGACCGCCGACTTGCCGAACTTCTCGCTGCCCACGCTGGTCATCGTGGGGCAGGACGACGTCATCTCCACGGTGGACGAGATGCGCAGCATTGCGCAACTGATCCCGGGCTGCGAATTTGTGGTGATTCCGCGCTCGGGCCACATGACGCCACTGGAGAATCCGGCGGCCTTCAACGAAGCCATCGAGCAGTTTCTGACACGCGTGGAGCGGGCCCGTCCGGGGGCTTGATGGGACGTTTCGCCCCGCACCGCCAGGGGCCCTCTGCCGATCGCACCGCCGGCTGCGCCGCTACATGATCTCGAAGCTACGGGATCTCGAAGATCGACTGGCTTTTGACGATCGCGTAGTCGTCGGGGAAGGTGTGAAAGGCCTGTACCAGCAGGCTGCGATTGCGCGCTTCGAGGTTGATGTAGCTCAACGCACCCAAGGCCATGCGGCCGCTGGAATCAAAGCGATAGAGCATGCCCTTGTGCATTCCGTCGCAGGCCAGCTCCTGCTGAAACGTCCAGAAAACGTCGGGATCGACCGGCTCGAGCTGAAAGCTGACGTTGTAGCGAGCTCCGCCGCGGCATTCCACCTGGTCGACGCCCTTGCCCTTCAGGCGATTGGAGAACAACCGCCGCTTTTGCGGCAGCGGGTGATGGGCGCTGGTGGCCACTTCCGTCAGCGTGATTCCCTCGTAGTTCCAGGTCACGACGTGACCGGCGCTGGTGATGTTTACCGTCACTTCATACCCGCCCCGCTTGATCGTGCGGGTTGAATGAACCGCAAATAACTCGGGGTGGAGTGCACGACCGTAAAGCTGGAAAACCAGCTCAGCAACTTTCGGTCTGACGGTCAGCACAACACGGGCTCCTGTAAATGGGCCAACGGCGAAGCGCGCGACAAACGCTCCACGATGGCCACATTATAAACAGCGCGAAGCGGCGCTCAAAGAGACTTTTTCGGTCTGCGGTCGAACCGTTTCCAACCCCTTGACATTCTCAGCAAGAGTTACTCCAAATCTCGCGCGCCGCCTGCTAGCACAGCCGCTTGGGTGAGGCAGCGGGTACACCGGGCACATTTTGCAGCCGGGCGGAACGTCGCTGCGCTTGACAAACGCGATCAGCCCACGCTGACAAACACGTCGTACAGCGCGTGCGTTCCGGCGGCCACGCCGAAGCCGCGATAGACGAACAGCATCGCGAAGAACGCGCCGGCCAGGAATCGAAACGCAAAGCTGAACGCCGCGAACGATTCGCCGTGCGGACCGACGTAGTGCGCCGCGGAGAACACCAGGCTGGTCGAGATCACCGCGACGGCGATCCGCATGCCGCGCTGCGCTCCCAAGCGCCAAGCACAGGCCGCCACCGGCGGCAGCAACAACAGTCGAAACAGCATTTCCTCGTAGACGCCCGCTCCCATGTAACCCACGATGCGTCCCACCACCGGCGCGGCATGCGCCGAGATCGCCAGCGTTGCGCGTTGCGCCTCGTTCGAGATGGGCATGTCGATCAGAGCATGCGCCACGACGGCCTGCAAACGTCCCAGTCCCACCAGCGCCAGCCCCATCACCGCGCACTCGGCAAACATCACGTAGACGACCGCCGCCGAAACACGCCAGCGATCGCGCGTCAGGTGGTGCCATCCCAGCAGCAGGCCGATCGTCAACGCCGGCAGCAGGAAATACTGGCCGAAGCCCGTCTGGTCGAGCAACTGGCGCAGCCAGACGTCGGCCCCATTGCGCACGGCCTGCGGACCCAGCACGATCACGCCCGCTTCGTAGAGCACCAACAGCGGCAAGATGAACGCCAGGCTCGGCAACGGCCGGCTCGATTGGCGCAGATAGGCGCGCACCAGCCCGTTCGACGCGCTTTTGCGAGATGTCTCTTTGCTGGAGGAATCTTGAGCTGGCATGGGCCGGGTATGCAACGCCGGTGTTGCGGCAGGCAGGAAAGGCCGGGAGGGCCGGACCATGTTATTTTGTCGGCCCAAGGGCGCGGTGGCCTGTAGCGGCGACGCGCCGGCCGGCGCTGGCCGCAGGAACGTCCCAATCGGCGCTGACGAGTGTGACGATTGTTGGCCAGCGCAGCAGTCGTGACGCGCGCCCGGGTGTGCGGAGACCGGCTCCGGGGTCCAGGCATTGACCGGCCTTGCACGCCCAGACGGTATATGTATACTTGTACAGTATCTCGTGTCCTGTGCCTGGAGGGGGCTCCGCGATATGCGGGGGCCAGAAAAACCATGATGTCTTCGCCAATTCGCACCGTGGGGCGTGCGGCGGGTGTTACGCCGCCCAACCGCTTTGAGCGCGTCCACGCCGAGCTCGACTTTGAGCATCTAGCCGAGGCGGGCGAGTTGCCCGACGTGCGGCGGTTGCACACGCAGTTTCTGCCCGATAACTCCCGCTCGCTGATCACGCACAACGACAGTCCGGACGTTCCCTTCCGCTACAGCATCAACCCCTATCGAGGCTGCGAGCACGGCTGTGCTTATTGCTACGCAAGGCCGGGGCACGAGATGCTGGGAATGAATGCCGGGCTCGACTTCGAAACCAGGATCCTGGTGAAGTACCACGCGCCGGACTTGTTGCGCGCGGAGCTGGGCCGCGAGGGATGGCGCGGCGAGCTCATTGCGATGTCCGGCGTGACCGATTGCTATCAACCGGCTGAGCGTGAATTCCGGCTGACCCGCGGATGCCTGGAAGTGATGCGCGAGGCGCACCAACCGGTGGGCATCATCACCAAGAACGCGCTGGTGACGCGAGACCTCGACCTGTTGGCCTCGTTGGCGGCGGACCGCTTGACGCACGTTTTTGTCAGCCTCACCACGCTGGATGCCGACCTGGCGCGCACGATGGAGCCGCGCACGGCCGCGCCCGAGGCACGATTGCGCGCCATGCGAGAGTTGTCGGCCGCCGGCGTACCGGTGGGCGTCATGGTGGAGCCGATCATCCCGGGCATCAACGACTCGGAGATTCCCGCGATCCTGCGAGCGGCGCGCGCAGCGGGCGCACGATCGGCCGGCTATCTGCTGGTGCGGCTGCCGCTGGCCGTGCGGCCGATTTTCGAGGAATGGCTGATGCGCAGTTATCCGGACAAGGCCGAGCGGGTTTTCTCGCTGATTCGCTCGACGCGCGACGGCCGGATGAACGACTCGGAATTTGGCAGCCGGATGCGCGGACAAGGCAACTATGCCGCAGGCATCGCCCGCACGTTCCAGGTGTTCAAGACGAAGTTCGGTTTGGACGGATCGCTGCCGCCGCTGGACAGCTCGCGGTTTGTCCCGCCCCAGCCGGCGCGGGGCCAGATGCGGTTGTTTTGAATGCCTGCCAGCCGCGATCGAAACGTGTCATACTGTCCGGCGTGATCCAAGAGTGCGGGCTTGCCGGCGAATAGGCCACCAGCGGGCTGCTCACACCGAGAATCAACCTATCACTCGCGGGCATATCGATGCTGAAATCCACCCTGGCGGCGACGGAGAGCGTCTCGGAATGGCGCGTGTTGGGGCGATTGCGCGTGCGCGAGGTGCGTTATCGGGCCGAGGGAGTACAGTCTCGCCATCGCCATGCCGATGGCTCGCTGTCGCTGGTGATCGCCGGCGAGTTGGAGGAAGACGCATCTGGTGCGACGCACTGCGCCGCGGCCGGATCGCTGGTGGTCAAGCCGGCGGGAAACTGGCACGCGGATACGTATGGTCCTCGCGGCGCGCGGATGGTGCAAGTGTTGTCGGTCGATGGCCAAGCGCCCTGGGATAACGCGAGATATCCGTACCAATGGCTGGATGCTCCACGGCTGGCGCGCCGCGTGTTGGCGCTGTTTGACGAGCGGCCCGGCGCGGCCGAGGCGACCGAAATGGAGCTATGGGACGTGCTGGATCGAATCGGCGCCGCCGTAGCAGCGACACAAGTCAAACGGCGACCGCGTTGGTGGTCTGATGCGGTCGATTTGCTCGAGTTGTGTACCGAGCAATCGATCTCCGTCGCGGTGGTTGCCGAGCAGGTCGGCGTTCACCCAGTACACTTGGCGCGTGTGTGCCGCCGGCAACTCGGTTGCACGGTGCAACAGTATGTCCGCCAACGCCGTGTATTGGCCGCGTGGCGTGAATGGGATCGCGGCGAGAAATCGCTGGCGGCGATTGCCATCGATGTCGGCTTTGCGGACCAGGCGCACATGACCCGTGCGTTTGCCGATTTGCTGGGAATTTCGCCCGGTCGCTTGCGGCGGCTGTCGACTCGACCGCAGGCATCGTAGTTTTTTCCGCATGTCCAGCGATCGATTTCCATTTGCGCACCTGCTGGAAGTTGCGTTCGTTCAAGATCGGCCTGGCCGGATCGCGGAGAATGCCGCGTGGAGTCCGCACTACCACCGTTCAAGCTGGAAAGGACCGCGATGCGCACGCTCATACTGCTTGCAGTTTGTCTTTACATCGGTACGGCGGCCGTTATCGCTGCCGGGGAGTCGCGCGGCGGCGCGATCGTGCCAGTGGAGTGGCAGGAATTGCACGAACGCTGGCAGTCCGCCATGAAGGAGCTGCAAATTCCGGGCATGGCCGTCGTGGTCGTGAAAGGAAACGAGATCGTGTTGTTGGATGCGCTGGGCGTTTGCGATCCACAATCGCAGCAGCGGGTTGAGCCTCGCTCGCCCTTTTACCTGGCATCGGTTACCAAGTCGTTCACGGCGCTGGGCGTTGCCATCCTGGTAGAGGAAGGAAAGATCAAGCTCGACGAGCCGGTAAAGACGTACCTTCCCCGTTTTACGTTGGCTGACGAAGCGGCGGCCGCCGACGTCACGGTGCGCGATTTGCTCGCTCATCGCCGTGGCCTCGACTCTTCGCCGATCGGCGCCGCCGAGGCGTATTTGGGGAATATTACCGAGGACCGCTACTATCGATTGCTGGCGTTGGCCGAACCGATCAACGAGTTCCGCTATACGAACCTGCACTACACGCTGGCAGGCCGGATCATTACGGCGGTCACCGGGCAGAAGTGGCAAGACTTTCTCGCCGAGCGGGTATTCGAACCGCTGGGGATGGTCGATTCGACGTGCTACGCGAGCAAGCTCTATGCGAATCCGTTGGTGGCATGGCCGATTGAGGAAAAAGACGGCGCATGGCGGCGCACTGCGCTTGTCAAGAATGACGCCGTGATGCACGCCGCCGGCGGCATGGGCGCTAGCGCGGCCGACTTGGGCAATTGGCTTATCTTTCAATTGACCGGGCAAACGCCGGACGGCAAGCAACTCATCTCGCCTGGGCTGCTCGAGGAAGTCCAAACGCGGCAGGTCGTCGACCAGAATTCGCGAGAAGAGCTGCCGGATCTCAAGCGCGACGGGTACGCGTTGGGGTGGTTCACCGGTACCTTTCACGAGCACCGTCTGCTGGAGCACGGGGGTGGCTACGTCGGCACGTCCACCGTCGTATCATTCATGCCCGACGAGCAAGTGGGCGTGGCGGTGCTGGTCAACGAATCGGTGCCCAATCCGATCTTCACGCAGTTGGTCTCGGCCGACGTCTACGGCAAGTTGTTGGGGCTGACGGTCACGGATCTCATGCCCCGAATGCGCGATCTTGCGCAGCGATTGCGCCAGCGGCAGGCCCAGGTGATCGAACTTGAATGGGTGCCACCCACAGGCGCCAGCGCGCTGAGCGAACCGCTGGCGGCGTACGTGGGCACGTACGAGAACCCGCTGTTTGGCGAGGCGACTATCAGCGTTCAAGACGGAAAACTTGCATTTCACGTTGGTCAACTGCCGCTCCGCTGGCACGCGCTGGGCGAAAACCGGTTTCGCCTGGAGATCCCGCCGGGCGACGTCACCGAAGGCGCGTTTCAAGTAACCGACGACGGCACCGTCACCAGCCTTTCCGTGTTGACGCCCGAGGGCAAGGCGGAGTTTACCAGAAAAAAGTAGCGCCGTGGCGCCGTTGACGCCGGGCCATCGGCTTTTGGATAATGCCCCGCAACGGGCGCGGCGCCTCGGTTCGGGCGCCTCTGCACCGCGGACCACGGTGGGTCGCGTCATGGCGCAGCTAAGCAAGGAGTCGCGGCTCGACGCAGCGCCGTCCGCGGCCTTCGCCGAACGCCAATGGTACATCGTCCGTCGCTGGCAAGAATATGCCGGCGAGGCGCGGGCCAACCTGCTGCGGATCGTCGGCATCGGCGCGTTCTACGCCGTCGAGCTGTTGAACTATCGAGGGCTAAGTCTCGGCCCGGTCGACATCCCGGTTGGCGTCGAACGCCAGTTCCATACGACCGTGACGGCCCTGGCCGTGGCCTGGGTGATGGTGGCGCTGGGAACGTTGGTGTGCCTGCGAATCCAGGTCTTCCCACCGATTTTGAAATACGTCACCACCGCCGCGGACATCGTGCTGTTGACCACGATTTTGTTGGTGGCCGATGGTCCGCGCAGCCCGCTGGTGGCGGCGTACTTTTTGCTGATCGTGTTGTCCGGGCTGCGTTTCGAGAGAGGATTGGTGTGGTGCGCGACGCTGGGCAGCATGACCGGCTATCTGTTCGTGTGCGGTTTTGCGCGCTGGATAGCCGACGAGCGCGAGATCTCCGTGCCGCGCTATCAGCAGTTGATCGTGTTGGTGGCGCTGGGGCTGGCCGGCATTGCGCTGGGGCAAGTGATTCGCCGGGCGCGCGGGCTGGCATTCGAATTCGCGGCGCGGATGGCCGGGGGAGGCGATCAGCGGCCATGACCCATCCGACAGCGCCGGCGATCCATTGCCCGGAGTGCAGCGCGGCCAACGAGCCGGGCAACACGCTTTGTTGGCTCTGCGGCAGGCGGTTCGACGCCGGCGGGCCGATCGACGCGCAACTGCTGTCCGCGGCGCCGCCAGCGGCGCATCCTCAATTCGCGCTTAGCACGATGATGCTAATCATCACGCTTATCTGCGTGTGCCTGGGAGTGCTGACCATTGCGCCCGGCTTGATCGTGCCGCTGGTGGTGGTCGTGGTGCCAGCGCTGTTTCGCACGGTGTCGGCCACGAAGCGCATGGCGCGGCAGGGACAGGACGTGACCATTTCCGATCGCGTGGCCGCCTTTTCGACGTCGCTCGGGATCGTGTTTCTGGTGTGGATTGCCGGAATTGTCGCGTTTGGCGCCGCATGTGCAACGGCCGTGGGAGTCGTGCTTTCGGCCGACGGCGGAAGCAGCGGCGATACGGCCGTTGCGATCGCCATCGGAATTTCGATCGCGGGCGCACTGGGCGCGCTGCTGCTGATGATCGTGCTGTACGTCAAGTCGTGGCCCAAGCGCAAATAGCACAATGCAACTGCGAGATCACACCTTTCTGGGAATGACGCAAAGCCTGTGCCCCGAATGCCTGGCGCTCGTGCCGGCAAAGATCGTGGTGCGGGGTGACGGACGCGTGTACTTTCGCAAGCGCTGTCCGCTGCATGGCGTGCGCGACGACTTTATCTGTTCGGACGTGCGCTGGTACGACCGCATGGAGTTCAGCTTGCCGGGCAAGGTGCCGCCGGTGATGGGCGTCGAGCCGGACCGCGGTTGCCCGTTCGACTGCGGGCTGTGTACCGAGCACGAGCAGCACACGTGCGTGGGACTGGTGGAAATCACCTCGTCGTGCAATTTGAACTGCCCGATGTGTTACGCCCACAGCGGTCCTGGCGGCCGGCATCTCTCGTTCGACGAGTGTACGGCGGCGATCGACCGGCTGGTGGCGGTCGAAGGACGGCCGGAGGTCTTGCAGCTTTCCGGCGGCGAGCCGACGATCCATCCGCAGTTTCTGGAAGTGCTCGAATACGCCTGCCGCCAGCCGATCGACGCAGTCATGATCAACACCAACGGCGTGCGCTTTGCGCATGACGACGAGCTCACGCGACGCGTGGCCGCGCTGCGACAGCGGGTCGAGCTGTACTTCCAGTTCGACGGGTTCGACGACGCCATCTATCGCAGTTTGCGCGGCGAGGCGCTGTTGGACGTCAAGCTGCGGGCGCTCGACCGGCTGGGACGACGCGGCGTGCGCGCCACGCTGGTCTGCACGTTGCAGCCGGGCGTGAACGATCACGAGATCGGCCGGTTGGTGCGGTTCGGAATCGAGCGGCCCTGGATCACCGGCGTCAGCTTTCAGCCGGCCACGTATTCGGGCCGGTTCGTGGCGCCCGAGCAACTGGAGTCGCGGATTACCTTTCCCGACGTCGTGCGCAGCATCGTTGAGCAGACCGACGGGCTGTTTCGCAACGAAGACTTCATGCCGCTGCCGTGCGCGCATCCCAATTGTCACACGCTGGGCTATGCCTATCGCTCATCGCGCGGCGTGGTGCCGTTGGCGCGATTCATCGACGCCACGAATCACCTGGATATCCTGGCCAACGGCATTACCTTCTCGCGGCCGCGGGCGCGGCAATTGATCGAGCAGTACCTCGGCCGCTTGGGCTGCTGCTCCGGCGGAAATTGCAACGGCACGGTCGAGCCCGCCGGACGACTGGTGACGCTCGGCGCGGCGGCGGGCAACGGCGACACCGCGTCGATCGCCGAGGAGTTCTTTCAGCGAGCATTGGCCGAGCAGCTTGGCTCGACCGACGTGTTTCGCATTACGATCACGTCGTTTCTCGACGCTTATAATTTCGACGTTCGCCGCGTGATGAAGTGTTGCATTCACCACGTGTTGCCCGGCGGACACGTGATTCCGTTTTGCGCGTACAACGTGCTCTATCGCGATGGACACGTTGCGCTGCCGCAGTTGCGAGATTCGGTGGCTATGCCGAGCGCCGTTTCGCCGGCGCGTTCCTAGTCGAGTTGCGTACCTCAGCTCCGATCGCACCATGCCCTGGCTGTATCCGCTCATCATTGCCGCCGCGATTGGCACCGGATTGGCGCTCAGCCATTTGACGCGCGGCAGGCTGGCGCTTTCGGATGGCCAGCGGATCGGCATCGGGCTGGGGGCGTTTATCGGCGCGATGCTGGGCGCCAAGCTGCCGTTTGCGCTGGTCGATTGGCAGGGGCTCGTCAGCGGCGCGATCTGGTTTGCCGACGGCAAGACGATTCTTACGGGGCTTGCCGGTGGATACCTGGGCGTGGTCGTCGCCAAGTGGTCGCTGGGGATTCACGCACGCACCGGAGATAGCTTTGCCGTGCCGGTGGCGGGCTCGATTGCCGTGGGACGTTTGGGCTGTTTCGTGGCCGGTTGCTGCTATGGTCGCGTAACGTCGCTGCCCTGGGGCACGGTGTTTCCCCAGCACGGCCCGCTGCCGCGGCACCCGACGCAGCTTTACGAAGCCGCGTTTCACGCGCTGGCAGCGATCGTGCTCTATCGGTTGGATCGCCTTGGCATGTTCCGCGGCAACTTGATCAAGTTGTACATCATGGCGTATGCGGCCTTCCGATTCTGCACGGAGTTTGTGCGCGAGGAACAGCCGCTCTGGTGGGGACTGACCGGCTATCAATGGGCGGCGCTGGCGCTGTTGGTATTGTTTGGTTGTTTGGGGTGGCACGACGCACGCGTCATGCGCGCCGGCGCCGCGGTTTCAAAACCGGCGTGCGGACCGCAGCCGGTGAGCCCACCCACGGCTTCGGCTCGCGCCAACGAGCTGGTCGCCGATTGACCGCGATTCGCCTACAATGTCACTGCGATCCTGGTTGCATCGGCGGGACCGCACGGTTTGCCACTTGCGAGATTTCGTGCATGTCGCTTTTCGAAGCCAGTGAAGCCGCCCATCGACGCTCGGCACAGCCGCTGGCCGTGCGCATGCGCCCGGCGACGCTCGACGAGTTCGTCGGCCAGCGGCACTTCCTGGGCGAGGGCAAGTTATTGCGCCGGTTGTTGGCGGCTGACAGGCTGGGGTCGGTCATCTTGTACGGGCCGCCCGGCACCGGCAAGACGACGCTGGCCCATCTGC
Source organism: Pirellulales bacterium (assembly GCA_041750795.1). Classification (GTDB taxonomy): domain Bacteria; phylum Planctomycetota; class Planctomycetia; order Pirellulales; family PALSA-1355; genus JTS-RE94. Next base: position 12,464 of record JBGSYQ010000454.1, read on the forward strand.
TGGCCGGAGCGAGCCACAGCAAGTTCGTGCAACTCAGCGCGGTCACCAGCGGCGTGAAGGAACTGCGCGCCGTGCTCGACCAGGCGCGCGACCGGCTGTCGACCGTGGGCACCAAAACGCTGCTGTTCGTCGACGAGATTCACCGCTTCAACAAATCGCAGCAGGACGTGCTGTTGCCCGACGTGGAAGAGGGCGTGGTGATTCTGGTGGGCGCGACGACGCAAAACCCGTTCTTTGCCATCAACAGCGCGCTGGTGAGCCGCAGCCGGGTGTTCCAGTTCGAGCCGCTGTCGAAGGAGGATATTCGCGCGCTGCTTCAGCGAGCGCTGGCCGACCGCCAGCGCGGCTTGGGCAACATCGACGTACACTTGCACGATGACGCGCTCGAATTCCTGGCCGAGGTGAGCGACGGCGACGCACGGCGGGCCTTGGGCGCGTTGGAGGTGGGCGTCCTTTCGAGCAACGACAAGCCGGTGGAGTTCACGCGTGCGCTGGCGGAGGAATCGGTGCAGCGCAAAGCGGTGGAATACGACGCCACCGGCGACGCCCACTACGATTCGATCAGCGCGCTGATCAAGAGCATGCGCGGCAGCGATCCGGACGCGGCCATCTATTGGCTGGCGCGGATGCTGGAGGCGGGCGAGGACGTGCGATTTCTGGCGCGGCGCATCGTGATCTTCGCCAGCGAGGACGTGGGCAACGCCGATCCGCAAGCCTTGACGTTGGCCGTGGCCACGATGCAGGCCTGCGAGTTCGTGGGCCTGCCCGAGTGCCAGTTGAGCTTGGCGCAGGCGGTTACTTATCTGGCTTGCGCGCCGAAGTCGAACGCCTCGATGGCGGCGCTGTCCGCGGCCAGGCAGGATCTGCGCGAAGGACGGCTGTTGCCAGTGCCAGTCAGCTTGCGAGACAGCCACTATGCGTCCGCCCGGCGGTTGGGGCATGGGGAAGGTTACCAGTATTCGCATAACGCGCCAGACGGCGTGGCTGCCCAGGATTACCTTGGGATCGATCGCGAGTACTATCACCCGGTCGATCGCGGATTCGAGCGCGAGTTGGCCGCGCGGCTGGAATCGATTCGGGCAACGCTGCGCGAGGCAAAGGCGCCGAAGTAGCGCGACTGGCGACCTGGACAGCTAGCAAGCGGTGGCCGGTGGTCGACTCCGGCCGGCGCTCTACTTCTCGCATTTTGCCCAGGGGCATTTGCGTCCATTCTTGGTCTGGCATCGGGTTGCCCGTTTGCGTATCATCCCGCCCCACGGCGCGCAAGGGACAGGATGTCGGCGCCGGCGGTCAATTCCCATGTGGCGGTCGAGCTTGGGCGGGTCGGTCGACTGTCCGGGATTGGTGGAACGGTCTTTACGTGCGTTCGCACGATGCGTTTCGTCAGGGAGGACGAAGTTTTGAATACGCTGAAACCGCTCTTAATCTGTGCTGTGCTGGCGGGCATCGGCTACGGTGTCTACGTACGCATCAACAGCGGAAACGATCTACCGCCGCCGGGTGCTCCGCAAGACTGGAACGCGCCTCCGGAAGTGCAGCTAGGAGACCTGGGGCAGCCGGCCCCGATGGGTAGCGCTCCGAGTGGCGCTGCGGGTGCTGCGCCCGCCTGGCCGAGCGACTCCGGCA
>JBGSYQ010000455.1:0-12028 GCA_041750795.1 Pirellulales bacterium
GTGTGCCGCCGGCGGCCAGCGCGGTCAGCACGGTGCGGTCGAGCACGTCCTGCACGAACACGCACACGGCTTCGAACCCGGCGGCCAGCGGCAGCGTCTCGCCGGTCAAACGAGGCGTGAAGAACGTCACCTGGTGCGGCGACGAGGCAAACGCCGGCTCGAGAAACTCGCGATCGTAACTTCGGGTGCTAAAGACGGCGACGCGCATGACGCCATCGTACCGATTTCTGCCAGCATCGACGAGGGCCTGCGGCGGAGAAGGCCGACCCACCGCAAGGCAACTCATGCATTAGATTGATGGGTCGTTGGAGTATCGGTTCCATCCCCATTGCTCAGCGGCGGCCAGAGGGAATAGCCGCTGACGTTGGTCTCGATGCGAAACAGCGTTTTACCGGCGGTGGCGTACAGCGTCTTGAACTCGGGCCCGGCGAAGGTCAGGTTCGTCAGCACGTCTTCGGGAATCGGAATTCGGCCCAACAGCGTGCCCTGGGGCGAAACGACGTAGATGCCCGTCGGCACGTCGGCCGTTTCGTGGGGATGTCGTGGCTTCTGCACGCCGGCGGCAATCCACAAGTTGCCTTGCCGGTCGAGCCGCATGCCGTCGCCGCCGCGGCCTCGGCAGAAGTCGAACACCAACCGCTGATTGGCCAGCGCGCCGTCGGCCTGTACGTCGAACGCCCAGATCTTGCGGTTGCCGTTTTCGATGGTGTGGCTGTCGACGACGTACAGCGTTTTGGCGTCGGGCGTGATGGCCAGGCCGTTGGGCCGTCCGATCGCTGGCTGCGAAATCACGCGCCGCGTCGCGCTGCCGTCGATGCAATACACGGACTCGCAACCCATCTCCAGGCTCTCGAAGTCGGTCCAGTAGTACGGATCGGTGAACCAGATTCGCCCGTGGATATCGACGCAGACGTCGTTGGGCGCGTTGTAGCGTTTGCCTTCGAAGCGCTCGGCCAGCACCTCGACCTGGCCCGTCTCCAGGTCGGTGCGTACGACGCGGCGGCGTCCGCCAGGCCCGAACTCGGCCCCTTCGCAACTGATGAGGCGTCCCTGGCCGTCGAACGTATTGCCGTTGGTGCGCCCGCTGTCGGCGCGGAACACACTGATCGCGCCGGCCGCGTCGCGCTTCAAGATGCGGCTGCCCGCAATGTCGCTGAAGTAAAGGTCGCCGTTGGCGTGCCAGGCCGGTCCTTCCAGAAAGCAAAGGTTGGCGGCCGTGCGCGCCTTGGTTCCTGCAGGAACGATTCCTTCGGGCAATCCGACGTTGAACATGACTGTGCTCCGCCTGAAAAACTCATTGCCGATAGCGCTGGCACTCGACGCATCCACAATGTGGCAGCCCACGTACGCAAGATCAAGCGCTTGCGAATTCGTCGGCCGGCACTTGCACCAGCGGCCGGCGGTCGTCGAAAATAGCACCATGCAACCGCTCGCCGGAACCAAGGTCGTCACCATCGCGTTCAACCTGCCGGGACCGGCGGCCGTCTCGCAGTTGGATCGCTGGGGCGCCGACGTGTTGAAAATCGAACCGCCGGGGGGCGATCCGCTTAGCTTGCACTGCCCCGATTTCTATCGCGAACTGCTGGGCAATCAGCAGGTCGAGCGCCTCGACTTGAAGCATGAAAAAGATCGCGGCCACCTGGGCACGCACCTGGCGGCCGCCGATTTGCTGATCACCTCCAGCCTGCCCACCTCGCTGGAGCGCCTGGGCTTGAGCTGGACTCGGCTGCACGCGCAGTTTCCCCGCTTGTGCCAGGTGGCGATCGTCGGGCACGCTCCGCCCGACGTGGAACGGACCGGGCACGACCTTACTTACCAGGCGGGCGTCGGGCTGCTCAGCCCGCCGGCCATGCCGCTGACGCTGTTGGCCGATATGGCTGGTGCGCAAACCACCGTCAGTCACGCGCTGGCCGTGCTGGCCGAGCGCTCCCGCACGGGCGAAGGCGTGCTGAGCTATGTTCCCATCGCCGACGCGCTGGCGTTTTTCACGCTGCCGCTGCGTTATGGGCTGACGGTGCCGGGCGCGCGTCTCGGCGGAGCCCTGCCGTTCTACAACATTTACCCCACCCGCGACGGCTGGCTGGCCGTGGCCGCGCTAGAGCCGCAATTCTGGTCGAAGTTGCAGGCCGTGCTGGCGTTGGAACACGGCACCTATGAGGAGCTCAAGGCCATCTTTCAGGAACGCTCGGCCGACGAGTGGGAGCGGTTCGGCGTCGAGCATCGCCTGCCGCTGGCCGCCGTGCGAAGGTGCCCTGGCGCGTGAAGCCGCTGCCTTGTCCACGGGGTATTGCGGCGCCGCGCGGCCGGATACAATCGAGCGTGGCGAGCACCTTCCAGACGTACCTTTGCGCCGGCAATCCGCCTTGCGCCGTGGGCGACTGTCGCTTGCCAGCGATTCGTCGTCGTTCATCACGCTCTCGCGACACTACGAGGAAAGCGAACCATGCACGGCTTGATCATGGATTTCCAGTTGACGATTCCCACGTTGCTGCGCCGCGCGGAGCAGTTGCACTACGACCGCGAGGTCGTCACGCGACTGCCCGACTCGTCGTTGCACCGCTACACCTATGGCGACATGATCGACCGCGCCAAACGGCTGTCGCTGGCGCTCAATAAGTTGGGCATCGACAACTGCGATCGTGTGGGCACGTTCTGCTGGAACCACTACCAGCACCTGGAAGCCTATATGGCCATTCCCACGGCCGGCGCCGTGCTGCACACGCTCAATCTGCGGCTGCACCCCAACGATCTGACTTACATCGCCAGCCACGCCGGCGACAAGGCCATCATCGTCGACGAAGTGTTGTGGGAACTGTTTGAAAAGTTTCGCGATACCGTTCCCTCGCTCGAGCACGTGATCGTGGTTCGCGCCAGCGACAAGCCGCTGCCGCCGGGCACCATCGACTACGAAGACTTGATCGCCGACGTCGACCCTTCACAGTTCGTCTATCCCGAAATCGACGAGCGGCAGGCCGCCGCCATGTGCTACACCTCGGGCACCACCGGTATGCCCAAGGGCGTGCTCGCCTCGCATCGCGCCATCACGCTGCACTCGCTAGCTAGCGGGCTGACCGACGCACTGGGCCTGAGCGAGCACGACACGGTGATGGCCGTCGTGCCCATGTTCCACGCCAATGCCTGGGGTATGCCGTTCACCTGCGTGATGATCGGCGCCAAGCAGGTCTTCCCCGGACCGCACCTGGATCCTCCCAGCCTGCTCGACCTGATGGAGCGCGAGCGCGTGACCGTCACCGGCGGCGTGCCCACCATCTGGCTGGGCATGCTGCAGATCCTGGACGCCGATCCGAAGAAGTACGATCTGTCGAGCGTGCGGGCCGTCGTCACCGGCGGCTCGGCCGCGCCCCGCAGCATGATCGAAGGATTCGAGGAGCGCCACGGCCTGAACATCTTGCACTCCTGGGGTATGACCGAGCTGTGTCCCTTGGGTACGGTGGGCAGCATGCCGCAGCGGCTGGCCAACGGTCCGAAGGAGGATCGTTACGCCTACAAGGCCAAGCAGGGCCGGCCGTGCCCGATGGTCGAGATTCGTGCCCGCAACGAAAACGGCGAGGTCCCCTGGGACGGCCAGTCGATGGGCGAGCTCGAGGTGCGCGGCCCCTGGATCGCCAGCGGGTACTATCACCGGCCCGATGCGCAAACCTCGTTCACCGAGGACGGCTGGTTCCGCACCGGCGACATCGTGGCCATCGACAAGTTCGGCACGCTACACCTGCAGGACCGCGCCAAGGACGTCATCAAGTCGGGCGGCGAATGGATCAGCTCGGTGGCTTTGGAAAATGCGTTGATGGGTCATCCGGCCGTGGCCGAGGCGGCCGTCATTCCGGCGCTGCACCCCAAGTGGGCCGAGCGGCCGCTGGCGATCGTCGTGTTGAAAAAAGAGCAGCAGGCCACGTCCGCAGAGTTGATCGAGTTTATCAAGCCGCAGTTCGCCAAGTGGTGGCTGCCCGACGCGGTGGAGTTCGCCAGTGAGATTCCACGCACGTCCGCCGGCAAGTTTCTGAAGACGGCGCTGCGCGAGAAGTACGGCGACTACTATGCCCGCGCGGCGACAAAGGGCGATTCGTCGGCAGTAGGGAGTTAGCACTCGCATGGAAAAAGTGAGCATCGCCGACGCATTGGCGCGGTTCGCAGACTATTGGAGCCCCAAGGTCGTCGGTGAGCTGAACGGCCAGCAGGTCAAGCTCGTAAAGCTTCAAGGAGATTTCGTGTGGCATCATCATGCCGACGAGGACGAGATGTTTCTGGTCCTGCGCGGCGCATTGCGCATGGAGTACCGTGAGATCGACGGCGTCGAGCGCTGCATGGAAATCGGCGAAGGTGAGTTCGTCATTGTGCCGCGGGGAACTGAGCACCGGCCTAGCGCGCCGCAGGAGGCTCACGTGCTGCTGTTCGAGCCCGCTGGCACGCTGAACACCGGAAATGTCCGCAATGAATTGACGGTCGACAGGCCGGACCGGTTGTTGGCCTCTCGACCAGATTGAAAGAGTAATTCCGCTGCATACCAGCCCGCATCGTCACTACGAGGAGTTCCATCATGCCACAGCCGGTTGTCATTGAAGCCGTGCGCACGCCGTTTGGCCGCCGGGACGGCGCGTTTCGAGAAATCCGCCCCGACGCTTTGCTGGCCGGCGCGCTGGCCGGCTTGTGCGAGCGGGCCAAGGTCGATCCGGCCAAGATCGAAGACGTCGTCACCGGCTGTGTCACGCAGGCCGGCGAGCAAGGCGCCAACGTCGGCCGTCTGGCCGTGCTGTTGGCCGGCTTTCCGGTTGAGGTGCCCGCAGTAACGCTCAACCGCATGTGCGGATCGAGCCAGCAGGCCGTTCACTTCGCCTCGCAGGAGATCGCCGGCGGCGACGCCAGGTACACGATCGGCGCCGGCGTCGAGCACATGAGCCGGGCGCCCATGTTCAGCGACGTCGGCTCGCTCGACAAGCTCAATCCGGCGCTGGTGAAGTTCAACCTGATCCACCAGGGCGAAAGCGCCGAGCGGCTGGCCGAGAAGTACAAAATCACCCGGGCCGACGTCGACGCGTTCTCGATGGAGAGCCACCGCCGCGCCAGCGCCGCGGCGCGCGACAGCCGCAACAAGGAGTTGCTGCCGGCCAGCGGCATCGACAAGGAAGGCAAGGCCATCCAACTCGCGCGCGACGAGGGCATTCGCGACGTACTCGATCCGGCCAAGATGGCCTCGCTGCCCACCGTGTTTCGTCCCGATGGCAAAGGCGTGGTCACCGCCGCCAACAGCAGCCAGATTTCCGACGGCGCCGCCGCTGTGCTCATCGCCGATCGCGAAGTGGCCTTAAGCGACGGCTTGCGTCCGCGCGCCAGGTTTCTCGCCCGCGTGGCCGTGGGGGATGATCCCACGCTGCAACTGGCTGGCGTCATCCCCGCCACGCAAAAGGCCCTCGAGCACGCCGGGCTGAAGCTCGAAGACGTGGACTGGATCGAAATCAACGAAGCGTTTGCGTCGGTCGTGCTGAGCTGGGCACGCGAGCTTAAGGCCAACATGGAAAAGGTGAACCCCTGGGGCGGCGCCATTGCCCACGGACATCCGCTGGGGGCCACCGGTGCGGGTCTGTTCGCCAAGATGCTCACCGGCCTGGAAGCCACCGGCGGCACGCTCGGCCTGCAAACCATGTGCATCGGCCACGGCATGGCCACCGCCACGATCATCGAGCGGGTTTAAGTCCGAAGTCAATTGCCATGCGCGTCGAATCCCGCGGTGCTGCCATATTGCTGTTAGCTGCGCTGGCCGCCATTGTGCGACCGGCTGGCGGCCTTGCGGAGAATCCCGCCGCGGAGCCCATCCAACGCGCCGTCGCATTTCTGTCCGCGGAAGTTCCCCAGTGGGAGCACGAAAACCGCTGCTTCTCTTGCCACAACAACGGCGACGCGGCGCGAGCGCTGATGCTGGCCCGCCGCAGCGGCGCGCTAGCGGATCCCAAGCCGCTCGACAAGACTTTACGATTCCTGGCAAAACCCGAAAACTGGGACGCCAACGGTCCCGACGGTCCGTTCAAAGACCAGAAGCTTGCGCGCATTCAATTCGCCGCGGCCCTGGCCGAAGCGCACGGCACGGGCGTTCTCGACGAGCCCGCGGCGCTGACCAAGGCTGCCGCATTGGTGGCCGAATTGCAGTCGCACGCGGGTTACTGGGATACCGACGCACCGGGCACATTGGGCTCGCCGGTGACCTACGGTCGCGCGCTAGCCACGGCGCTCTGCGTGCAGGTGCTGCGCCGCTCGGGAGATGACTACGAACTGACAGTGCAAAAGGCGCAGCGCTGGATGGAGCAAACTGAAGCCAAGAGCGTGCTCGACGCGGCCGCCACGATGCTCGGACTGGCCGCCAACGATAGCGCCGCTGCCGACGCGCGGCGCGCGCAATGCTGGAACGTCATCCGCCGGGGTCAATCGTCCAACGGCGGCTGGGGACCGTTCGTCAACTCGCCGCCCGACGTGTTCGATACGGCGCTGGTCGTGCTTGCGCTGGCGTCGCGGAGAAACAACCAATTCCTTGACGCGGCCCTGCGTGGTCGCAAGTACCTGGTTGCCGAGCAGGAGGCCGACGGAGGTTGGCCGGCCACCACGCGCCCGCCGGGCGTCGACAGTTACGCTCAGCGCATCTCGACGACCGGCTGGGCGTTGCAGGCGCTGTTGGCCGGCGAGTGAGCTTTGGATCGGCCCGCGGCGCTCAGGGGCCGATGGCAAAGGGGACCACGACGAGGTCGGTCTTGATTTGCTTTTGCACCGGCTCGAACACGTCGACGTCGAACGCGCGGCCGATCGAGTTGCCGGCCAGGTCTTCCAGCGTCGTGTCGGCCACCAAGTGATACTCGCCCGCCTGCCAGGCACGCTCGGGCCGGAAGCGCCAGCACGTTTCGCCGTCGGTGATCGCAACTTCACCGGGAATTCTGGCATCGTCGGCGTCAACGACGCGCACCACGCGCTCCAGGAGCGAATGATCCAGCGGCTCAGGAAAGCGCACCACGAGTGGTTCGCGTGTGCCCGGCTGGGGCGGCTCGATCTTCCAGGCGTTGACGTCCAGTGGCGCTTCGTCCGGCACAAGCGCCACGAACGACTTGCGCACTTGGGCCGCGAGCGGATAACCGGCGGCGTCGGTCCACTCGCGATCCACGACCAGCGTGTAGCGATTGCCTTCCTCCAGCACCGGCCCGACCTCTTCGCGCGGTTTGAGCCCTCGCTTGATGCGGCCGGGATCAAACAATAACGTGAACCGCTGCAAACCGGGGTCCCACAACTCCTCGCCCAATTCCAAAAACGGATCGGCCACTTCCTTGCCGTCGGCGTCCAGCAGATGAATCCGCTGATACGCTTCGCCGCGACTCATGGGTGCGGAAAAGTGCAGGTAGAATTTAAGTAGATTCACGGGCAGTTCATCGGCGGACGGATAGACGTGCGTGACCTTGGTGGGCGATTCGAGGGGCACCGACTCAAACCCGAATCCTTCCAAAACGTCGGGCATATTTGCATCGTTGCCTGGGATGCGCGAACGACGGAGCACGGCGTCGTACGTGAGGCCCTCCGAGAACGGATAGCGCGGTTCAAAGCGCAAGTTGCCGTCGACCAGCGTTACCGTGCCCGCCGTGTTCGGCACGTCGTTGTCGGCATCGGCGACACGGACCGCGAGCAACTGCTGCAGTTGATCGGAGTTCATGCTCGCCACAGCGGCGCGTTCACGATCGGTCAGGCGCTGGAACTCAAGGCACATCTTCTTGTCTGCGTCGGCGACGATCGAAAACTGACTCGACTGATCAAACGGCGTGACGGGACAGCCGCTGCCGACCAAGAGCGTTGCGAGTATCAATCCGCCCAGTCGCCATCCCGCGCCGCGCATCGCCAGCCTCCAATCGCCTCAACACAAAAAGCACGGGCGGCCTCTTGCCGGCCGCCCGTGCTCGCCATTGTCAACGGTTCGAGCCGCTTACGGCAGTTGCACGCTTTCCAGATTCAGTGACCCCGATTCGGACTGCACCAGCAGCAAGGCGTGGTCTTTGTCCAACTTGTCGAGCTGCACCACGCCCTTGAGATCCGCGATGGTGTCGTACGGCAAGCCGGCGGTGCCGCCGCCGCGCACCGCGTCGGTGATGCCGTCCGTCTCGTCGATCTTCTGCACGTCGACCTTCATCACGCCGCGGGCGCTATTGGCCATCAGCAGATAGTCCTTGCCGTCTTTTTCGTACACGATCATGTCCAGTGGCCGGTTGCGGTTGCCCAGTTCGGCGATCGTGGTGCCTTTCACCTTGCTGCCGGGCTTCAGGTCCGACAGCGGAAACCGCACCAGCGGCGTGCAGGTGTAGGCCGCCAGCACGTTGGGTTGTCCGCCCACGTCAAACACGGCGAACGTGCGGACCGGCGAGCGCGTTTCGAACTTGCCGTGCGCAGCATGCCAGATCTCGACGCTGGTGCCGCCTGCGGTCTTCTCGAACGGGAAGGGAATCACGCGCAACTGCGAAGCGAACTCTTCGTTCGACAGGCCGGCCACGATCACCTGGCCGCCGGTGAACTGCAAATCGGTGGTCACTTCCTGGCGTGCCTTGCTGCCTTCCGGCGCGCTGGGAATGGGCGCCGACGAGTACAGCACGTCCTGCAGCGAGAACTCGCCGAGCTTGCCCGCCGAATCGACGCGCACCACGACCGGCGTGGCTTCCGGACCGCGGCCGCGCGAGACGGTCAGAAACGTGCTACCGGTTTCCGGATTCACGGCCAGGTCGTTGATCAGGATTTCCTTGGGCGAGGTGCCCAGCAGGCCGGCAATTTTCTCGTCGATCTTTTCGATCTTGAGCGGCTCGCTGGGGCTGCCGGCCGACTTGTCGCCGGTGGCAATGGCATAGATCGTGGCGCCGGTCGTATCGCCCACCAGCAAGATGCCCTGGGGCGCAAACGTGGCCGGTCCGGCCGATTTCAACTCGGGCGTGCCCTTCTTCATGCCGGCCGTCAGGTCGGCGGCCTGGCCGACGGCGATCGCGCTGGTCGCTGCCAGCGCCGCCAGAAGCAGTATTCTTCGTGTGAACATGGGTCCTCTCCTAAGGGTGAGCAGTGTGCAATCGTCTTCGCCTGGTGGATCGTAGCGCGAAAGTGGCTACTTGGCGCGCTTGGCTTCCCAGTCGCGGCTGCGCGATTCGCCGCCGAAGCTGAACTCCATAGTGCCTTTGATCGTGTCGCCTTCGAGCTTGCCTTTGTAGGCGACGGTGAACGACTGACCGTTGCGCTCGCGCGTCACCTTGAACGAGACTTCGTCGTCCTTGAACGTGCCATCCTCGATGTCGGCCTTACGCTCGTCGCGGCCGACCGTGCCGGTCAGCTTCTCGCCGTCGGCCTTGAGCGTCATGGGCACTTCGATTTCCTGGCCGCCCTGGCGCATCATGTTCCAGGTCCAGTCACCGCTGGGATCCGCCGCGCTGGCCGTTGCCGTCGCGCACGCCAGAAACAACGCCGCCAACATCACTCCGACCCATTTGTGCCGCGCCATGATGGTTTACTCCAGAAGGTTTGAATCAGGTGCCAGGTTTCCACATCGCAGGCTGCCGCGAGACACGGCGCCCGTTTCGCGCGCCGTGTGCCAAGACGTCAATCTTGACACTTGCCGAAACGGGCGTCAACGAATTTGACGTTGGCGTGGCGATCGTGGGCCAAAGCGCTTTTCATGAAGCACCGCTAGCGGCCCAAAGTTTCGGATCAATCGCCCCTCCCCCGCTGGTATTACGGCTCGCGCTGGCGCCGGCGCAGCTCGGTAGACGATACGTCGTGGCGAAAGGCGCTTTCGGGCACTTCCTGGCACAGAGCCGCCAGCGATTGGGGAATCGGCAGGTCGGAGACGGTCTGAAACTTGCCAGCCACCTGGCGTCCGAACACCAGAAACCGGCAGCCTTGGGCCGCGATCTCGCCAATTGCGGCCTCGAGCGCCGTCATCTGCCCCGAGTAGTAGCACAATCGGCCGATGCGCTCGATCGTGTCGCAGCCGATCACGAACGTCGCGCCGGGGAACAATTCGGCCTTTTGTGCGAACAACGGCGCGCGCGACAGCCATACCGCATCGCCGCTGGCAAACTGCCGCAGCCGCGCGTCGATCTCCTGGAAGTCCAGCGGCGGCTTGTCGACATTGAGAATCGAAATCTCGTAGGCCACCTCCACGCCCAGGATCTCACGGGCCACTTGCGCCATGCGCGTATGCCCCTGGTGCAACGGATCGAACGCACCGGGGAAAACGGCCCGCGGTGGGTGCTGCGCCTGCGCCGCGCCGCAAGCCAGCGCTGCAATCCGCCCGGCCATCAAGTCCTGTTGCTCGCGGGGCGCGACGACCTGCTCCTTGAGCAACTGCTCGCCGGCGAGAAGCGGCATGGACAGGCGGTCGGACAGCCCACAGACTTCGGCGATCAGGTTCAGTACCAGGCTCGATACGAGCGATTCTTCTTCCGGTCGCGTGCGGCTGCCTTTCGCCAGCTCGATCGACAGCGTGGCTGTGGTGCTGGACGTCTGATAGGCCAAATGCGCGCGATGCGGCCCGCGCTTCGGCCGGTCGCTGGCCAGGCTGGCCGTGCAGCCGATGCCGCAGCAGTTGCCTTGGGGATCGTAGCGGCGTGCTTTTTCGTAGGCCGACATGGCCATGGCCCGAGCGGTGCGCGAAGAGCAGGATTCCCCTGGCTTGGCGCCGAGCCACTCGACCAGCGCTCCGTCGGCATAGGGCACCGTGGCTGCCAGGATCGATCGCGACGCCCCGCCCACCCCCAACAGAGCGGAAATCGCGCCGCTGCCGCCGCCGGTGACCGCGATCACCAGCCGCAGCCCCGCGTCGTGGACGGCGTGAACCAGGGTTTCCTGAGCGACTTCGGCCATGGGGATTCTGCGGCGAAAAATGAGAGCGCAATGGGCGATCCAGGACGCCCATCGTAGCCTAGCACCCACGGATCGCGGCGGCAAAATCCTCTTTGGCGGGCAAACTGCGCCTGCCAGACGTCGGCCGGCGTCCTTGCGGCTTGAAAAATCTGCAATTCCGACCAAAGGGATGCCAATCGCCGGCGAATACCCACTGGAGCGGCAGTTTTTCCGCTGCCGTCGGCCGGTAACACCATAGTCACACTTCGTGTGGGAGGAATGAACCATGATCAGAAAGGCGCTGGTAACCGTGGGGGGCGTAGCGCTTTTGACGGTGCTGTTCTTCGGCCGTGACGCCGCCAGCTACGTCAGCACTACCTGCGGCTGGGTCAAAGACTCGGTCAAATCCAACGTACCCATCGAATTCGAAATCGAGCGGGCGCGGCGGATGGTGAAAAACCTGGTTCCGGACATTCGTCGGAACATGCACGTGATCGCCCAGGAGGAAGTTGAGATCGAACGGCTGGACAAGGAAATCGCCAAGACCCAGGAAACGCTGGCCGGCGAGAAGGCCGCCATCCTCAGGCTGAAGAGCGATCTGTCCACGCCGCAGCCGGTTTATCACTACGCCGGCCGCAGCTACCCGATCCAGCAGGTCAAGGTCGACCTGGCAAATCGTTTCGAGCGTTTCAAGACGCACGAGATGACGCTGGCCAGCTTGCAGGACATGATGGTCCACCGCCGTACCAGCCTGGATGCCGCACGCCAAAAGCTCGAAGGCATGCAGGTCGCCAAACGTCAATTGGAAGTTGACGTCGAAAGCCTGGAGGCGAAGTTCAAGGTGCTGCAAGTCGCGCAGACGACCAGCGAATTCAACATCGACGACAGCCAGTTGGGTCGCGTGAAGGACCTGATTGCCGACGTACGTGCGCGGCTGAACGTCGCCGAACGGCTGGCCAACACGCAGCTCGACATGGGCGGAGAAATTCCGCTCACCGAGGGCGAGGCGGAGGACATCGTCGACCAGGTCACGCAGTACTTCAGCACGCCGGCCCCTGCGGCGGAAGTGGCCGAAGCGCCCGCCTTGGCCGACGCCCAAGCCGGCGCCGCGAAGTAAACGGTAGCAGCCGACGGGGGGCGTGCTGCCTGGCAAGGGGCACGCCCGCCGGAG
>JBGSYQ010000456.1:0-4903 GCA_041750795.1 Pirellulales bacterium
CGCACGTTGCCGTCTTCGCTGATGGCAGCCTTGCCGGCGGCGTCACTGCCGGCGGTGTCACTGCCGGCGGCGTCACTGCCGGCGGCGTCACTGCCGGCGGCGTCGCCTTCACCCGCCTGATCATCGCGACCGTCGCTGAACAGAGAGACCGAAGGCGGCTTCAGGAACACGATGATGTGGTGTACCACGCCCCGATTGTCCGGCAGACACTCGGCCATCTTCACCCACTTGTCTTCGGTAAAGCCCGTGTCCACCACGTAATAGCGGTAATCGACCGTGCCCTCGGCCGGAACGTCGACCGGCTCGTCGGACATGTAGAACACGGCGTCCGGACCGCCAGGCATCATCCACTGGCCGGCATATTCCTTGGGTGCGGGCAGATCCTTCGGATCACCCTGGGGCGCACCGTTGGCCACCCACGTGGCAATCCATTCTTTCTCTTCGGCCGACAACGACGAGTCGTTGGCGAACTTGCTGAATTGGGGATCCGGATGCCAGGGCGGCATCCGCTGGTCCTGCACCACTTCGTTGATCATCTCGGCCCAGCCGGCGGCTTCTTCATAGCTTTGCAAGGCAAACGGGCCGATCTGGCCCGGCCGGTGACACTCGACGCAATGGTCTTGAAAGACCCGCGCGATCTGATTCGAGTAAGTGATTTCGCTATTCTCGTTGGCCTCGCGCACGCGGCCGATCAGGCAGCCCTTGGCCTCGGTGATCGGCCGTTCAACTTCCTTGCCGGCCAGCACTGAGTCGATCGCGTCCGACAGATCCTCCTGCTTGATCTCGAACTTGGCATAACCCGAGCCTGCTTCAAAACCATACTGGTCATCGATGCGCCCGCCGTAACGGATCGTGCGATCGGCATCCAGCAAGAACACTTGCGGCACGCGAGCGGCGCCCATCGCGTCGGCCAATTCGTTGTTGAGATCCTTGAGGAAGGGGAACGAAAGATTGTGCGTCTTGGCGAAATGATCCATCTTGGTGACCGCGTCCTGGCGGTTCGGGTCGACGGCCACAAAGGCCACGCCCTGCGATTCGTACTTCGCGGCCAACTCCACCAATCGCGGCGCGTACAGCTTGCTGAGCGGGCACTCCACGCCCAGGAACGCCACCACCACCAGCTTCTTTTCCTTCAGGTCCGCAAGCGAGTGTGACTTGCCACGGAAATCCTGCATGGCATAGCCGTCGATCTTTTTGCCGATCGCCGGGACCACGGAGTCAGAGCCGCGCGCGGCGCCGGCCAACGCAACGCACAAGGGCGCAACCAACAGCAGCTTGCAAACGTGTGTCATGGCTTCGATTTCCGCCGTTAGAGAGTGGAAGGGAATGGACGCAGAAATGCCTCTCCGTGCCCCATGATATCGCCGTTTCATGGCGACGTGCAATAGTTCTACTCCGCCAGCCGGCCCGAAGTTTCCCGGAGCCGAAGTTCCACCCCGATTCTCGCCGGCCATCGGACGCCAACCGCGCCATGCTGGCCGTGCCCCCGGCGCGCTGAGGGGGCGTCAACCAACCGGCGGCACACCCAAAGATTTGCCGCCGTCGATGCGTAATGCCGTGCCGGTGACCATCGCCGCCGCGTCGCTGACCAGGTAGAGAATCGCCTGGGCCACCTCCTGGGGCGTAATCATTCGTCCGGCGGCATGAGCCAGCGGGCTGGCCGCAATCGTGGCCGCTTCGGCAACGCGCCGGTTGGGCGCCGCCGACAGACCGGCCTCGATGATCCCGGTGTCCGATACCGGGCCTGGGCAGACCGCGTTAAATCGAATCCGATCCGGCGCATGGGCCAGGCCAAGCGCAGCGGCCAGCGCGATCAGGGCCGCCTTGCTGGTGCCATACACCGGGTCGTGTGCCCGGGGCAGCAAGCCCGCATTGCTGGCGGTGAACACCACGGCACCGCCACCAGCCGCCGTCAGGTGCGGGATGGCGTGCTTGCAGGCCAGAAAGCCGCCCTTCAAATTCGTGTCCAGGCAGGCGTCCCATTCCGCCTCGCTGGTGTCGACCAACGACTTGGGCAGATCGATGCCCGCGTTGCTCACCAGGACGTGCAGTCCGCCGCCGTCGGCGACGGCACGTTCGATGAGTTTGCGTACCTGCTGCTCGTCGCGCACGTCGCAGGTCAGTTGCACGATGCCGCGCTGGCCAAAATCCTCGTCGTTTTCGCGTCGTGGACGGTAGTCGCCGGTGAACACCCGGGCGCCCTGCTCGGCCAGCAATAGCGCCGTGGCACGGCCGATTCCGCTGGAACCGCCAGTAACCACGGCCACTCGGTCGCTCAAAAGTTGGCTCATACGATTAACCGCGAGTTCGAGTTCCGACGGGTGGCTAGCAGACTGTTGAAGGATTCAGCGGCCTGCGACGTCGCGCGGATGCGATGACAGAATTGCGACGTCGGCCGTAATTCTGCGCTTCCGTGCGAAGCTTTGCCTTGCACCTGTCGCTTGTTGAAAAATGCCACAACACAACGGCATTTCTCCACGGGCCACTGGCCCTCAAGCTATCGCCGGCTGCAGCCAATGTCGAGCGACCGCCAGGCAATACGCCGCTCTCGGGACACCGCCCGCGAAACCATTGCAAACCTACGGTTTTTAATAGGTTAGGAAACCCGACCGCGAGCCACCGGGCAGCGGCGGACGATGCCCGACTGTGATAAACTGATAGCTGGAGGCGGCTCTTTCGAGACCTCGACGAACCGGCTGCGAGACGTCCCGGTGGCGATTAGCGAATCTTCGGCCCAGCGGTACCAACTGCAAGACCCCGACGTGCGGTTGATGCTGGCGGTGCGCGACGACGACGCGGCGGCGTTCGACGAGTTGATGATGCGCTATCAGGCCAGGCTGGTCACCGTGCTCGAGCACCTGACCGGACGCCGCGACCAGGCCGAAGACTTGGCGCAAGAGGTATTCCTGCGGGTCTATCGAGCCCGCAAACGCTATGTCGTGGGCGCGAAGTTTTCCACCTGGCTCTACACCATCGCCAACCATGTGGCCTCAAACGCCCTGCGCTCGATGTCGCGGCGGCCTGAAGTCAACCTCTCCCCAAGACCGAACGACTCCACCGGTGCCAGCGGCCTGGACAAAATGGCGCTGGCGGCCAGCGGCGCCATGCCGGCGCGCCAACTGGACAAAGCCGAGTTGCGCGACGTGGTGCGCGCCGCGCTCTCCGGCCTGAACGAACGCCAGCGGATGGCCGTGCTGCTCAACAAGTTCGAGGGCATGAGTTACGCCGATATCGCCGAAACCATGGAGATGTCGCCGAAAGCGATCAAATCGCTGCTGTCGCGCGCGCGTGTGAACCTGAAGGAGATTCTCGAGCCGTATCTGGAGGACGGGCGCCGGCCGCCGCAATGATGCCCGGCAGACCGCTATTGCTCCGAAAGCCATGCAAGTCGAGTGAGTGTGCGATGAGCGAACCAAAAGCCAGTCAAGCCGATCTGCTGCACGAAGAGTTGAGCGCCTATCTCGACGGTGAGCTCGACGCGGAATCGGTGAGCCGCATTGAAGAGCGGTTGGCGCGCGATTCTGCCTATCAGGCCGAGTTGCAGCGGCTGGAGCGCGCTTGGGGCCTGCTCGATCGATTGCCCAGGGCAACCGTCGACGAGGCGTTTACCAAGAGCACGATCGAAATGGTGGCCGTCGCCGCGGCCGAGGATGCCGAGGCCACGCTGGCCGAGCAACCTCGCCGCCGTCGCCGGCAGTGGGTGTTGGGAACCGCCGCGCTCATGTTGTCCACAGCCGTGGGTTTCGTCATTGGCACGCGCATCTGGACCGATCCGAACGAGCCGCTACTTCGCGATCTCAAGGTCGTGGAAAACTTGGAGTTGTACTACCAGGCGGACGACGTCGCCTTCTTGCGAATGTTGGAAGACGAAGGGTTGTTTGCGGAGGGAGAGCACGAGAATGGCAACTGACTTTCGCACGATCGTTCGATCGGTCAGGACGGTCGCCAGCGTGGCGCAGCGCGCCGTGATGCTGGCGACGGCATGCCTGGCAATGCCTGGTGCGGCACGTGCCGACGACGATCTGGACGCGCGGCGAAGAGCGATTGCGGCGCTGTCCCCCGCCGACCAGCAGGAGCTATTGCGCAAGCACGAGCGGTTTTTGGCGCTGCCCGTCGCGGAGCAGGACCGGCTGAGAACCTTGCAGGCTGCGATCGACGCCGATCCCCAGGCCGAGCGCCTGAAGCAAGTGCTGGCCGGCTATCACGAGTGGCTCAAAACGCTTTCCACCTATCAACGTTCCGAGCTGGCCGCCATGCCGCCTGCCGATCGCGTCCAGGAAATCCAACGAATTCTGCGGCACCAGGAAGTCATGCGGCGCAATGATTTGCTGACCTATCGCGACAAACGGGAGGTGATTCGCTGGATTGAGGGTCTGCTCTGGCAACAGCGCGAGCAGTTGATCGCCGGCATGGACAAGCGACGGCGCGAATGGTTCGAGCAGCGCAGCGAGGAAGACCAACGCCGGGCGCTGATCGGCGAAGCCATCGAGCGGACGCGTCGCAGCCGCGGCCAGAGTCGCGTGGATATCTCCGAGGAGGACGTGCAGCGATTGGCCAAACGCCTGTCGGAGCGTCCCCAGCAGGAGTTGGCCAAACAGCCGGACCTGGCGGACAAGCGCAACGTCGTGGGCGGCTGGATCTTCTCCACCTGGATCGAGCGAATGGACTACGGGCGAGGGCCGCGCCGTCCGGCGCCGCTGCCCGAGGCCGACGTGGCGCAGTTTTTCGAAAAGGAATTGCCGGCCCGGAAGCGCGAAGAGCTGATGAGCCTGCCCCAGAGCGAGGCCCGCGAGCAATTGCGGCGGATGTATTTCGACCGGGACGAGCGAGGCGCCTTCTTTCGCGATGGCCGTCCGGGTCGCAGCGGTCCACGCGGCGATCGGCAGCGCACCGACGGCGAGCG
>JBGSYQ010000457.1:0-33131 GCA_041750795.1 Pirellulales bacterium
GGCGGCCGGGATCGGCCACCAGGCCACAACCATCTGGCGCAAGCGCGCGATCGAGCACCGCGGCGATCAGCGCGGTCTGAGGAAGCTCGTACAAAACGTCGGCCGCCACCACCAGGTCGAACTTGCCCAGGTCGTCGGGCAGCGACCGCCAGTCGACCAGCCGCGTGTCGATGTCGCCGGCGCCGTTGCGCTCGCCATTGGCCGCGGTGAACTCCAGCGCGTCGGCATAGTAGTCGGTGGCCAGCACGCGAAAGCCGGCGATGGCGGCGACCACGCTCACCAGGCCAATGCCGCAGCCCAACTCCAATAGCGTCGCTCCGCTGCCCGGCTCGCGCGCCAGTCGCTCGGCCAACACGCGGCCGCTGGGCCAGCAATCGGCCCAATACGGAATTCGCTCGTCAATGGCAAAGTCCTCTTCGCTGATCAACTCATCGACCGACCGCGGCCGCAGTAAGTCGAACGTGCGATCGCCGATCACGACCTGCGAACTGGCCAGTTCGAAGCGGCGGCTCAAACTGGCGGGAGGTTCGACGTGCGGCACGATGCGGCTGCTCCAAGCGGACGCGGGGCAATTACTTTTTCAACTCGATCGGCAACTGGTCGATCTTGGCCGCCAGGATGAAATCGTTCTCCGACAGCCCGCCGATGGCGTGCGTGTAGAGCTCGATCCACACGTTGCGGTAACCTTCCAGGTGCAGATCCGGATGATGGCCATCCTCTTCTGCCACTTGGGCAACCTCCTCGAAGAACTTCATGCCGGCCAGGAAGTTCTTCACCACCCAGTCCTTGCGAATCCGCTCGCCGTCGTGCGTCAGCCGCCAACCCGCCAGCTTCGTCAACTGCCGTTGGGCTTCGTTGAGGGTGTATTTGGGCACGCCCCCCTCGCACGGCGCGCACGTTTTGGCCGTGAGCTGTTCGATGGACTGCGTTTCCATGGCAACCTCCCCAGTTTGCTGATGGCCGACGATACGTACCCAACTCGACGCGCCGTTTATTATCGCGCGCCCCGCCGGGGCGTCAAACGAAGCGGGCGCCGCAATCACCGACGGAGAGTTGCCAGCCGCGGGGCCGCAGCGTACTCTGACGGCATGACCGCCGAGCAATCCGCAGCCCTGCCGACGATCCAACTGCTCCACGCACGCGTGGTCGAGTTGGAAGTGCTGTTTACGCACTTGCAGCGGACACTGAACGACCTGGACCAGGTGGCACTGGCTCAGCAGAAGCAAATCGCCACGCTGGAACGTACGATCGCCAGCCTGCGCGGCGAGCTCGACGGGCTCGCCGGCGCCACGCAAGAAGTGCGCACGCCCGAAGAGGAAAAGCCGCCCCACTATTGAGCCAGCCATCGCCCGGCGGCGCTATGTGCCCGAAAGGTGCGGCGTGGCGGTCGAGCGGATCACAAGCTCCAGGAGCACCTTGGCATCCAGCGGCTTGCGCAAATAGTAGGTGCCGCCGTCCGCGTGCGCGCGGCGGATGACGTCGGGCACCTGGGCGGCGGACAGAAACATCACCGGCACGTGCTCCAGCCCGGCCTCGTGGGTCAGCTTTTCGCAAATGGCCAGTCCGCTTTTGCCCGAAAGATTGATGTCCGCGATGATCAAGTGCGGCGTCGCTTCGCGCATCAACTGGACGGCTGCGATCGCGTTTTGGGCGCAGCGACACGTGTATCCGGCGGTGCCGAGCACGGTCGCAAGCTGCTCAAGCACTTCCAGCTCGTCGTCGAGCGCAAGAATCGTGATTTCCGAGCGATTGGACACGATCATAGCCCCCTCCGGCCTGTTCCTAAGCCGAGCGTGCGACTTGGGTCGATGCGAGGATGCGCTGGCACGGCTTGCAAGCCGGCCGGCACCTATGTATTCGACGTGGGACCCCGATTTTCTTCACGCCAACTAGCCAGTTTGCGTAGTCGAACGTCTCTGGCTATGCGGAATCGTCGGTCTAATCCCTATACGCGTACCCGACCAAAAGGGGTCGGGGGCCCGCACAATTGGGCGCCAGGCAGGAAGAATAACGCAACCTGGGCATCGAGCACGTTTACCGCCAGGCGAAGTCGCCGGCGTTCACGCTGGGAAGGTGGCTCAGGCCCATCAGGTGCTTGTCGACGGCACGGGCCGCCTCGCGCCCTTCGTGAATGGCCCACACCACCAGCGACTGGCCGCGGCGCATGTCGCCCGCAGCAAATACGCCCGGCACGCTGGTCTGGTACTCCTGGTCGCATTCGACGTTGCCGCGCCCGTCGAGCATGACTCCCAGGGCGTCGAGCATGCCGTTCTTCTCGGGCCCCAGAAAGCCCATCGCCAGCAGCACCAACTGCGTAGGCCAGATCTTTTCGGTGCCTGGTACCTCCTGGAAAATCTGGCGGCCCGCGTCGTCGGTGGTCCACTCGATCTGCGCGGTGCGCAACCCGGTGACGTTCCCCTGGCCATCTCCCAGAAACTCCTTGGTGAGAATGCTGAACTGCCGGTCGCAACCCTCCTCGTGCGAAGTGCTGGTGCGGAGGATAAGCGGCCAGTTGGGCCAGGGGCTGTTGGATGGCCGCTGGTGCGCACGGGGAAACTTGCCGACATCGGGCGGCGTAGGAAACAGCTCGAATTGCGTGAGGCTGGCGCAGCCGTGGCGGTTCGACGTGCCCGTGCAGTCGCTGCCGGTGTCGCCGCCACCGATCACGATGACGTGCTTGCCGGTGGCCAGGATCTGATCGTCGAGCTCGTCACCCTGGTTGACCTTGTTCTGCTGCGGCAGGAACTCCATGGCGAAATAGACGCCTTTTAGCTCGCGGCCGGGAATCGGCAAATCGCGCGGTTGCGTGGCCCCGCCGGTCAGCAGCAGCGCGTCGTAGTCTCGCTGCAATTCTTCGACCGGAACGTTCACGCCGATATGGGCGTTGGTGCGAAACTCGACGCCTTCGGCCTTCATCTGGTCGATGCGCCGCCAGACGCGCGCCTTTTCCAACTTGAAGTCGGGAATGCCGTACATCAGCAATCCACCAGGCCGATCGGCGCGCTCGAACACCGTGACAAAGTGCCCGGCGCGGTTGAGTTGTTGCGCGGCAGCCAGGCCGGCCGGACCGCTGCCGACGATGGCCACTTTCTTGCCGGTGCGTTCGGTCGGCGGCTCGGGCAGGACCCAGCCCTCTTCGAACGCCCGATCGGCGATCGCCATTTCGATCTGCTTGATCGATACCGGATCCTCGTTGATCCCCAGCACGCAGGCCGCTTCGCACGGCGCGGGGCAAACGCGGCCGGTAAATTCCGGAAAGTTGTTCGTAGCGTGCAACCGGTCGATTGCTTCGCGCCACTTGTTGCGGCACACGAGGTCGTTCCAGTCGGGAATGATGTTTCCGACCGGGCAGCCGGTGTGGCAAAACGGAATGCCGCAGTCCATGCAACGGGCGCCCTGCTGTTGCAGATCTTCGGAGGGCAACACCTGCAGAAACTCGTTGTAGTGCTTGAGGCGCTCGGCAACCGGCTCTTTGGTCTCGTAGTTGCGGCGGTACTTCATGAATCCGCGCACATCACCCATGGGCCACCTCGAGCTTTCCTGCGTCGCGCTGGCTGTCGGCCTCTTCCACCATCTTTTGCAACGCCAACTTATAGTCGTTGGGCATCACCTTCACGAACTTGTTCTTCATTCGCTTCCAATCGTCGAGCACCCGCTTGCCGCGCGTGCTGCCTGTATATTCCACGTGCCGGCGGACCAGCCGCAGAACGGTTTCCTGATCCTCCGGATCGCTCAAGTCTTCCAGCGAGACCATTTCCATGTTCACCAGCGCCGGGAACGTTTCTTCTTCGTCCAGCACATAGGCGATGCCGCCACTCATGCCGGCGGCAAAATTGCGGCCAGTGGTTCCCAGGATGACAGCCCGGCCGCCGGTCATGTACTCGCACCCGTGATCGCCGATGCCTTCGACCACGGCCGAGGCCCCGCTGTTTCGCACGCAAAACCGCTCGCCGGCGATCCCGCGCAGGTACAACTCGCCGCTGGTGGCGCCATACAGCACCACGTTGCCGGCGATGATGTTTTCCTCGGGCACGAAGGTGCTGACCTGGGGCGGATAGACGATCACCTTGCCGCCCGAGAGTCCCTTGCCGCAATAGTCGTTGACGTCTCCGGCGACGCGCACCGTGACGCCATGCGCACCGAATGCCATCAGGCTTTGGCCGGCACTGCCTTGGAAGTTCAGTTGAATAGTGTCTTCCTTGGGGAATCCGCCGCGGCCGAACTTTTTGGTCACTTCGCTGGAAAGGATCGTGCCCACCGTGCGGTTGATGTTGCAGATGGGCAGGTCGAGCGCCACGGGCTCGCCACGCTCAAGCGCCGGCTGGCAGGCCGCCAGCAAAATCTTCATGTCCAGCGATTCTTGCAGACCGTGGTCCTGCGGCTCGGCGCAATAGGTGTGAATCCGCGCGGGCACTTCCGGCTTGTGCAGGATGGCCGAGAAGTCAAGCCCCTTGGCCTTCCAATGGGCGATCGCCTGGCGCGTATCGAGCCGGTCGACACGGCCGACCATCTCGTTGATCGTGCGGAAGCCAAGCCGTGCCATGATCTCGCGCAGCTCTTCGGCAATCAGGAAGAAGTAGTTCACTACCTGCTCCGGCTTGCCGGCGAACTTCTGGCGCAGTTCCTCGTCTTGCGTGGCGATGCCCACAGGGCAGGTGTTCAGATGGCACTTGCGCATCATGATGCAGCCGATGGTCACCAGCGCCGCCGTGGCAATGCCCCACTCTTCGGCGCCCAGCATCGTGGCGATGGCGATGTCGCGCGCCGTGCGCAATTGGCCGTCGGTCTGCACGACGATCCGCCCGCGCAAATCGTTCAGCACCAGCACCTGGTGCGTTTCCGCCAGGCCGAGCTCCCAGGGCACGCCGGCGTGCTTGATCGAGGTTTGCGGGCTGGCGCCGGTGCCGCCGTCGTAGCCGCTGATCAGCACGACGTCGGACTTGCCCTTGGAGACGCCCGCGGCCACCGTCCCCACGCCCACTTCGGCCACCAGCTTGACCGAGATGCGCGCATCGCGGTTGGCGTTCTTCAGGTCGTGGATCAACTGCGAGAGATCCTCGATCGAATAAATGTCGTGGTGCGGCGGCGGCGAAATCAGGCCCACGCCCGGCGTGCTGTAACGCGTGCGCGCGATCTGCTTGTCGACCTTGTGGCCGGGCAACTGGCCGCCCTCGCCGGGCTTGGCGCCCTGGGCCATCTTGATCTGCAGCTCGCGCGCGTTGACCAGGTATTCGCTGGTCACGCCGAACCGCCCGCTGGCCACCTGCTTGATGGCGCTGGAGCGCGAGTCGCCGTTGGGATCGAGCTGATAGCGGGCCGGATCCTCGCCCCCTTCGCCCGTGTTGCTCTTGCCGCCGATGCGATTCATGGCGATGGCCAGCGTCTCGTGCGCTTCCAGCGAGATCGAACCGTACGACATGGCCCCGGTGGCAAACCGCTTGACGATCTCGGCCGCCGGCTCGACCTCGTCCAGCGGAACCGGCTGATGGGCAGCCTTGAACTCGAGCAATCCGCGCAAGGTGAGCAGTTGTCGCTGCTGATCGTCGATCATCGCGCAAAACTTGCGAAACTCCTCGCGGCTGTTGATGCGCGTGGAATGCTGCAGCGCGGCGATCACCTGGGGACTGAAGATGTGCGCCTCGCCCTTGCGACGCCACTGGTACTGTCCGCCGACGTCGAGCGTCAGCGTGTCCGAGACGCGCGTGCGCGGATAGGCGTGCTCGTGGCGGCGGATCGATTCTTCGGCGATCGCGTCGATGCCCACGCCTTCGATGCGGCTGGCCGTGCGCGTGAAGAACTCGTCGGCGAACTTGCTGTTCAAGCCGATCGCCTCGAAGATCTGCGCCCCGCGATAGCTGTGCTGGGTGGAGATGCCCATCTTGGACATCACCTTGAGCAGACCTTTACCGATGGCCTTGATGTAATTCTTTTCCAGTTTTTCGTAGCTGAACTCCGGCGGGACCATGCCCTCGTCGAGCATTTCGCCCAAGGTGGCAAACGCCAGGTAGGGATTGACGGCGCCGGCGCCATAGCCGGTCAAGAGCGCGAAATGGTGTACTTCGCGAGCTTCGCCCGTTTCGACGATCAGGCCGCAGCGCGTGCGGCTGCCCTCGCGCACCAGGTGGTGGTGCACGCCGCTGGTGGCCAGCAACGCGGGAATCGGCACCAGCTCGTGGTTCACGCCGCGATCCGAGAGCACGAGCAGCGTGACACCCTCCGTCACGGCCTCGGAAGCCTCGGCACGCAGCGAGTCCATGCGGCGGCGCATGCCGTCGGGGCCTTCGCTGCGAGGGAAAAGCGTCGACAGCGTGCGGGTCTTGAAACCCGGGCGATCCAGTTGCCGGATCTGCTCCAATTGCGTGTTGGTGAGGATCGGCTGCTCCAGGCGGAGCATGCGGCACTGCTCGGGCGTTTCATCCAGCAGGTTGCCTTCCGAGCCGATCGTGGTCACCAACGACGTGATGATTTCCTCGCGAATCGCATCCAGCGGCGGATTGGTGACCTGCGCGAACAACTGCTTGAAATAGTTGTAGAGCAACTGCGGACGATCGGAGAGCACGGCCAGGGGCGTGTCGTTGCCCATCGAGCCGATCGCCTCATAGCCGTCGGTGGCCATCGGCGCCATCAGGATCCTGAGATCCTCAAGCGTATATCCGAACGTGCGTTGCAGCTCCAACAGCGGCACGTCCAGGTGGCCGTTGACCGGAGCGATCTGGGGCAAATCCGCCAGCTTGATCATGTTGTCGTCGAGCCATTTGCGATACGGCTTGCGCGTCGCCAGCGATTGCTTGATCTCGCTGTCCCTGATGATCCGTCCTTCCGCAGTGTCGACCAGGAACATGCGGCCCGGCCGTAGGCGCCCCTTGAACTCGACTTCCTCGGGCGGAATGGCCAGCACGCCCGCCTCGGACGCCATCACCACCAGCCCGCTCTTGGTCACCCAATAGCGGCTGGGACGCAGCCCGTTGCGATCGAGCGTGGCGCCGATCGACGTGCCGTCGGTAAAGGCCATCGAAGCCGGCCCATCCCACGGCTCGGTCAAGCACGATTGAAACTCGTAATAGGCTTTCAGATCATCCGCCATGCTCTCGTGGTTCTGCCACGGCTCGGGAATGAGCATCGACATGGCCTCACGCAGCGATCGACCGGTCAGCAACAGCAGTTCCAGCGCATTGTCGAACACGGCCGAGTCGCTGCCGTCGGCGATGCACACCGGGCAGATCTTCTGCAGGTCCAAGCCGTACTTCTCGCTGGCGAACATGCTTTCGCGAGCGTGCATCCAATTGATGTTGCCGCGGAGCGTATTGATCTCGCCGTTGTGGGCCAGATAGCGGAATGGATGCGCCAGGTCCCAGGTGGGGAAAGTGTTGGTGCTGTAGCGCTGATGCACAAGCGCCAGCGCGCTAACGAAGCGCTCGTCGTTCAGGTCGGGATAATACCGCCCGACCTGATCTGCCAGCAACAGCCCCTTGTAGACGATCACTCGACTGGAGAGCGTGGGGACGTAGCAATACTTCTTCTGCGCCAGCGTGCTCTCGCGAACCGCGTGCTCGTGGCGCTTGCGAATCACGTACAGCTTCCATTCCAGCATGTCGGCCGGCGTGTCCTTGCCGAGGCCAATGAACATCTGGCGAATGACGGGCTCGACGTCGCGGGCCGTTTCGCCGATGACGCTGGAATCGACCGGCACGTCGCGCCAGCCCAGGAACACCAGTCCTTCGTCGGCCACGATGGCTTCGAACGTGTCCTCGCAAGAGCGCCGCTCGTCGAGGTCGCAAGGGAGGAAGAGCGTGCCGACGCCGTACTCGCCGGCTGGCGGCAAGGTAATCCCCGCCTCGGCCGCTTTGGCGCGGAAGAAGTCCTGGGGAATCTGCACCAGAATGCCGGCGCCGTCGCCAGTCAGCGGATCGCAGCCACAGGCGCCGCGGTGCGTCAGGTTGACCAAAATCTCCAGCCCCGAGCGCACGATCTGGTGGCTCTTTTCGCCATGCATGTTGACAACGAAGCCCACGCCGCACGCGTCGTGCTCGTTCGCCGGATCGTACAAACCTTGCCGCGGGGGCGGTCCGGTGTTTTTCTTGATGGGCCGCATGGCGTTTTCCTTCGCTTGGCTCATTTCGCTCCCACGCGCCGCGCTCGGCGTGCATGACCGTTATCGGCGGCTTGGGGATCGCCGTTCGACGGGTGGGGGCCTTCCTGGTGATGGTGATGGTTGCCGACAACGGAACCGACGAGGGCGTACTCCAGCGCCGTGCCTTGCGCGTTGCCGTTGGCGGGCTCGCCATTGGGATGCCCGTCGAGCGCCTGGCAACGGCACTCGGCCTTCGCCTCGCTTTGCAGCAACTCGATAAAGCGGTGCGTCGTGCTGCCCAATTCCTTGCCGCGGCGATGAATGATGCCCAAGGGACGCACCAGCTCGTTGGTTGCCAGCGGCACCGCCACCAGCGACCGGGCGGCAACTTCGGGCTGAACGGTCGGTTCGGGCAACAGCGCCACGCCGGCATGGATCTCGACGGCGCGCTTGATGGTTTCGATGTTGTCGAATTCCATGGCCACGCTCACTTCCACGTCGTGCAACTGCAGCACGCGGTCGATCTCGCGGCGAATGGTCAAATCGCTGTCAAAGCCGATGACGTTCTCGCCGGCCAGATCGTCAAAGGTGACGAGCTTGTACCCGGCCAGGCGATGCCCCGGCGCGCATACCAGGACCATGGGCTCTTCGCGCCAGCCGATGGCCTCGATCGCGCGCGACGCGCGCGGATAACTCACCAGCCCCAGGTCGGCGTGATCCTTCTCCACCGCTTCGTAAACCCGGTGGGGATGCTGGTATTCGAGCCGCACATTGGCCTTGGGATACTGGCTGAGGAACTCCTGCAAATAACGGTTCATGTGGTGCAGGCCGACCGAGTAGATCGACACCACGCGCACGCGGCCGGCGACTTCCTCGTGCAGGGTGCGCACCTGGTCTTCCAGCGCGTCGTAGCGCTGCACCAGCTTGCGGCAACCTTCGTAGTAAGCTTCGCCCTCGGGCGTGAGGACGAAGGGTCGTTTCGAGCGATCGATCAGCTTCACGCCCAAGCGGCGTTCCAACTGGTTGACGACTTGGCTGGCACCGGATTGCGAGATGCCGTTCTCGCTGGCCGCCCTGGAGAAACTCCGCCAGCCGACCACATCGCAGAATATCTTCAGCGATTTCAACTGCATGGGTGCCAATTACCTGATGAGAGATTTGAATAGAGAGCCAACGCAGAATTCGTGGCAAGCATATTACGTTAGGCGTCTGCCCGCTCGCCGTCAAGCAGTTTCTGGCGATTTGCCGCATTCGACCTTCGACGGCGACTCCGCCGCACGACAGTCCGAAGTGTTGCTACAAGTCTATATGTAAATGTACCTTACGACGTATACCCCCCATGGGGTCGCAGGTTCGACTATTACTGATTCTGCTTCTGCGCAACGCAACTTCAGTCCGACGCATTCCCGCAATTGCCAGCGCGTGGAACTCTGCCTAACCCTGATGGTGCATCCATTGGGCAAATGCAGGCAAAATGATCCTGGGCAGCGGCGATGCGTTGCGGGCTGATTGAGCCGCGCCAGCACTCCCGGCAGGTCGGCGACGGGGGCCCCGAGGAGGATCGCCCAGCGAAGCGATGGCGCCAGCCGTGCGCCACTGCTACTTGTCCGGTCGCTTGACCGTGGTGTAGCGGTGATTGCGCTTCGACAGCACCGTGGCTTTGACGATCCGGTCGGGCACGGCCGAATCGCCGGGCTGGCAGCGCTCCAGCTTGCTCAGCACGTCCATTCCTTCCACGACGCGTCCGAAAACAGTGTGCTTGCCGTCCAAGTGGGAGGTGGGCAGAAACGTGAGGAAGAACTGCGAGCCGCCGGTGTCGCGCTGGCCGGTATTGGCCATGCTCAGCGAGCCGCGAAAGTGAATGCGGTGATCGTCCTGGTAGCACTCATCCGGAATGGTGTAGCCGGGGCCGCCGCTGCCGTCCCCCTTGGGATCGCCGCCTTGAGCCATGAATCCAGGAATCACGCGGTGGAATTTCAGCCCGTCGTAGAATTTCTTTTCTGTCAGCTCGATGAAGTTGGCGGTGGCCAGCGGCGCTTCGTTTTCCAACAGCGCGATGACGATGTCCCCCTTGGTGGTTTCCAGCTTGACGCGGGGCAGGTTGCTGGCCTTGTCCTCGGCCGCGCGGATAGCCTGTTCTTTATTCCATAGCTCCGGGTAATCTTGCTCCTCGATCTGCGCCAAGTACCGCAAGCCCATTTCGTCGGTCTCTTTCTTGTCCTTGGCTTGCGTCAGATAGTGCTTGGCCTTGTCGAAATCCATGACGGCGAAATGCGACAACCCGGCCAGCAAGTCGAAGTACCGATGTTGATAGTTGTGTTCGGCCAACAGGTTAACGATCCGCACGGCCTCGTCGTAATTGTCGGTCTTCACCTGCGAGGTCAAGTAAGCGAAAAGGTATTCGCCTTCGTCCTGGCTCTTGTCCGGCGCGGCGAGATACGCCTGCTCGGCACTGACCGCCAACTGGGTTTCGAGCTGCTTGACCTGTTCGATCTTTTGCTTCCACTCATCCTCCAGCGCCGCCTTGTTGGCGCTCGTATCCGACTGATAGCGGCGACGCAGTTGATTGAGCTCGGCGACCAATGTGCGAAACTTGGCGTAGAGACCGGCGAATTGAGCGGCCGGAGTGCTCGTCGACGCGGTGGCGACCGCGGCCTCTTGCGCCGCGCACCACAGCGGGGAGGCGCACAGGGCAACCAGCAACACGCAAACACGAACAACCATGGCAGTTTCTTCCTGGACGGTCACAATGGAATGAACCCGGGGAGGTGGACCCGACGCGGCCGGCACGCACGCGGATTACTACTAGCATAGCAAACGCGACCGGGGCTGTCGGGGGGTCGCCCGGCAGCGATTGTGCCGATAATATCGAGGGTCCGCCAGCATGCTCGCCGCGGCACATGAACGATCGAGCTCGGGCCTGGACGGCGTAACGCAGGATTTCCGAATTTCCGCCTCGCATACCGCACGCCCTATGGCACGCAAGCAAAAAGACGTACGCAATATCGTGGGCCGCGGTTCGACGGCAGGCGCCGGCGAGCCGGTGAGCGTACCGCGGATCATCGGCGGCACGCTGGGGGGTCGCAAGCTCCTTTACGCATTGTCGCAGGAGCGCACCCGGCCGATGAAGGACCGCACGCGCGAGGCCGTCTTCAATCTGATCGGCCCCAGCGTCAAAGGCAAGCATGCCATCGACTTGTTTGCCGGCACCGGGGCGCTCGGGATCGAGGCGCTCAGCCGAGGGGCGGCTCGCGCCACGTTCATCGAGCAGCACTTTCCAACGGCCTCGATCATCCGCCAGAACGCGGCCGAATTGGGCGTGACCGCTCAGGCACAAGTGCAGCCGGCCAGCGCATTCATCTGGGCGCAGGAGGCCGGGCTGGATACCGAATCGCCTTGGTTGGTGTTCTGCTCGCCGCCGTACGCCTTTTTTGCCGAGCGTCGCGAGGCCATGCTGGCGCTCATCGGCACGCTGCTAGCACGTTCACCGGCGGAAAGCATCTTCGTCGTCGAGGCAGACCGCCGCTTCGACATCAACCAGCTTCCCGATGCCGGCCGCTGGGACGTGCGCGAGTATCCGCCGGCGGTCGTGGCCATCCATCGAAAGTAATCCATGGACATCCAAAACCTGCACCGTGTCGCCAGCTTCACCACTAAGGACGGCTCGGAGATCCGCGAGCTTTTGGCGCATCGCAACTCCTGCATCCGCCACCAGAGCCTGGCCGAGGCGCGCTTGCCGGTGGGCGCCACGACCACGCCGCACTACCATCCGCAAACGGAAGAGATTTACTACATCCTGCAAGGCGCCGGCCGGATGCGCATCGGGCACGAATCGACCGACGTCGGCGTGGGCGACGCCATCGCCATCCCGCCCGGCCAAACCCACCAGATCGAAAACACCGGCGACGAGACCCTGGTGTTCTTGTGCTGCTGCGCGCCCGGCTACGAACATGCCGACACCGTGCTGGTGGAAGAGTAGCGTGCCCGCCACGACACGCTCAACCCCCAGCAGCGCGGCAGTCGTGCCAGGCGGCCAACAGCCACCAGTGCCCGTCCGCGGCAACGGCTTGCTGGTGCGAAGCTGCCGTTAGCGATCGATGCTTCGCTCGCTCAGTTTTTTGCGCAAGGTCGCGCGGTGGATGCCGAGGATGTCGGCTGCGGCCGAGTGGTTTCGCAGCGTGCGGTTCAGAATCGTATCGATCAGGGGCGGCTCCGCCTGGTCGAGAAAGGCCTGGTAGAGCTCGCGCTGGGTGGGATTCGCGGAGAACTGTTGCTCGGTCCAGGCGCGCACCACGGATTGCAAATCGGTGGCGGACGGCTCGCCCGCGGGCACGTCCATTGGCGGCGGCAAGTGATCGACCGCGATTTCGCTGCCCCGCGACAGCAGCGCGCCGTGCTCCACCGCGTGCCGCAACTGCCGTACGTTGCCGGGCCATTTGCGCCGGCACAGTTCGGCCATGGCCTCGCGCGAGAAACACGTGGCGGCCTGGCCGCTGCGCTGCAGCCGGGCCAGAAAATGCTCGGCCAGAAACGGGATGTCCTCGGCCCGCTGGCGCAGCGGTGGCAGCGCGATCTCGAACGCCGCCAGGCGGAAGTAGAGGTCGCGTCGAAGCGTAAATCCGCCCACGTCGTGCGACACGTCGCGGTTGCTGGCCGAAATCACGCGGAACGACGTCGTCCGCGACTCGGCGCTGCCGACCGGCGTCACCTCGTGCTGTTCCAGCACTCGCAACAGCTTGACTTGCACGCTGGGCGGAATGTCGCCCGCCTCGTCAAAGAAGACCGTGGCTTGATCGGCAATCTCCAGCACGCCTTGCCGCGGAAAATCGGCGCCGGTGAAAGCGCCTCGCACGTGCCCGAACAGCTCGCTTTCCACCAGTGTCGGGCTGAGCGATGCCAGGTGCACGGGCACGAACGGCCGATCGGCATGCGCCGAATGTCGGTGGATCGCGCGGGCCACCAGTTCCTTGCCCGTGCCGCTCTCTCCCGTGATGAACACCGACGCGTCGGTCGGCGCTACCAGGGCGATCCGCTTGAAGACATCTTGCATGGCGGGACTCTTACCCAGCAGCTCTTCGCCCAGTCCTTGCGGCAACGAAGCTACCTGCTGTTGATCTCGCGCGCAGTGGGCCAACGCCCGATCGATCACCGAGGCGGCCTGCTCCAGATCGAACGGCTTGGCCAGATAGTCGAACGCGCCGTTTTGCATGGCCGTGACGGCGACTTGCAGATTGCCGAACGCCGTGATCACGACGATCGGCACCGGTCCGGCATGCTCGGTAATCTGCTTCATGGCCGACAGACCGTCGATCCCCGGCAAGCGGACGTCCAACACCACCAGATCAGGCTTGCGCCGCGCCACGCGCTCTAGTGCCTCTTCGGCCGAGGCGGCGACGCTCACCTCATGCCCTGAGTCCATGAGCAACCGCTCCAATCCCCAGCAGATGCTCTCTTCGTCGTCGACGATCAACACGTGACTCATCTGATGGCCTCGATTCCGGGGTGCAGTGCAATGATGGGCGCGGCTTCCGGCTGACTGCCGGCCAGCGCGAGAGGCAAAACGACTTCGAAACAGGTGGGAAGTTCCGCCAGACAGCGTATCGCGCCTCCGTGGGCCTCGGCAATGCGCTGGGCGACGGTCAAGCCCAAGCCAATGCCGTCCGGCTTGCCAGTGGCAAACGGTTCGAACAGCCGCTGGAGCATGTCGGCGGCCGGACCGGAACCGCTGTCGACTACACGCAACACGGTCGCATCGGCGCGGTGGTCGAACTCGATGCGCACCCAGCCGCCGGCGCCGGCGGCTTCGATCGCATTGAGCACCAGGTTCAACAGCAACTCGCGCAATTGATCGGCGTCGGCCGACACCAGCGGCGGCCGCTCGCGGTCCGGGTCGATTTCCACGGCCACATTGCGGTGCCGGCACGTGGGCCCGACCAGTTCAATCACATCGGCCGCCAATTGCCGCAGATCGCACGGCGTGCAACGCGGTTGCGCCGGCTGGCCGACGGTCAAGAACCGCTGCAGGTGCGACTCGGTCAGCGACAACTGCCTGAGCGCTACGGCCAGGCTGTCGCGATCGTCCGCGCCGCAGCGGCGTTGGTGCAACTGAACCGCCAGCCGAGCACCGGCCACGCTGTTGCGCAATTGATGCGCCAGCCCTCCGCTGAGTTGCCCCAGCAGCGCCAGCCGCTCGCTCCGCTCGATGGCCCGTTTCGATTCATCCAACTGATCGGCCAGCACGTTGACCGATTCGACCAGGTCGCGCAACTCGTCGTTGCGCAGGGGCACCGGCACGGGCTCGAAGTCGCCCTGCACCAGCCGGCCGACCTGCTTGCGCAATTCCAGAATCGGCCGGCTCAACCGCCGCGCCAGCACCGTCGCCAACAGGATCACCACGACCAAGAACAAGCTGCCAACCACCAACGGCGGGTAAGCGGCACGCGATCGCGCCTCTTGCAGCAAGCGGCGCGGGTAAAGAATGTGCAACAGCAGGGCCTCATCGTTTCCGGCCTGCGACCGGACGTTGACGGCCGTGTGAACATACGACTCGTCGTCCACCTCGACCGTGTCGTCGAGCGTGAACTGCGGCGCCGCCGGCACGGCCGTACCCGCTTCGAAGTGGTCTCGCGCGGCGAGCGTTGTGGCTCGCACGCCACCCCGCTCATCGGCTAGCACGAACTCCGCGCCCGACAGGCCGCGCGTCTGCTGCAAGACGGCGTCGGTCAGCGGGAAATTAGCCTCCAGCAGCGTGCGTGCAACCTCGTGCAACTGACGCTCGATGCGGTCCTGCGTGCGGCGCGCCGCCAGGTATGCGTCCAGCAGGCTGACCCCCAGCACGACTGCCAGCATGGCGGCAGCGAACGGCAGCAGGATTTGATATCTCAGGGGCCAACGCATCGACGATACTCCTCACCACCCAAAGGTGCGACTACGACCCATCTTACGCCCGGCCTGGGTCGACAGCAAACGGGCGTCGGACGGACGTGGTGGTCGGCGGGCATGCCTCTCTGATGATTCGCCGCGCGGCGTTAAACTCGTGCCACCTTGCCGCTACGCATGCCAGCACGCGCAAATGCACGATGCGCAGGCGGCGCGTTCTGCGAATCTTGAGCCAAATCAAGTTCCATTCGACTGCCCCATTTCTCCGATGCTAAGCCAAAGCGGGTTTGTCTTAGCAACCCGTTGAAGAATTCGACGGGCTGCGACATCGCATGGATGCGATATCAAAATAGCAACGCAAGTCGTTATTTTGCGCTTCCGTGCGAAGCTTTGCTTTGCACTTGGCGAGGTTGAAAAATGCCACGGATGGCGTCGCACGGCGGTCGGCCGCGCCTCAAGGAGTGAGGTGGATGAGAACACAGCCGCGAAGTCCCATTTGGCCCTACCTGGGGATCCTGGCGTGCCTGTTCATCTTGAGCGTGACGGCGCCGCGCGCCTGGGACCGCTTGGCGCGCAAGGAACCGCTGGGCCAGTTTCTCGCTGCGCGCAAGCCGCCGGAAATTGCGATCCGCCGGTGGCCTGCGCAGGCCAACGCATCCGCGCAAGGCGGCAGCGCCGCGCATTCCGACCAGTTGGAGCAGCCATTCTCTCCACCGGCCGCAACGACGGACTCGGAGCTGGATGACCGCTCCGACGACGTCGAATTGCCGGGCACGCACGAGGCAGCGGCGCTGCAATGGCCGACCATCATGCCTCCGGCGCCGGAGTTTGCGATGGAAGTGGAACCGCCGGTGGCGATCATCGAGATTGCTCCGGTCGATGCCAGCCATGTGGAGCGGGTCTTGGAACTGGTCGGCAAGCATGACGTCGATCGACAGCAAGCGACCCGTCCGGCAGCAAGTTCGGCCTGGCCGTTGCCGCG
Organism: Pirellulales bacterium; assembly: GCA_041750795.1. GTDB lineage: Bacteria > Planctomycetota > Planctomycetia > Pirellulales > PALSA-1355 > JTS-RE94. The sequence continues at coordinate 15,933 of JBGSYQ010000457.1, forward strand.
CGTGCTGGTGGAGCAGTTGAACGGCGTCGTGAAGCACGACCCGGGGGCTGTTTGGGCGCGTCAAGCGCTGCAGCTTGTCCAAGAGCTGTGCCGCAACGTCGATGAGGCCGGACGCTCGCCCGCGCAGATTCTGGGCGAATTGCGCGCGATTGCGGAAGATCGAGTAGCGGCCGCGGATTCGCACTCGGGACAGACTGTTCGGGCCCTGTACGCCCTGACGCGCTGGCTTGACGTGTGGGATCCGGCGGCTTCGCTCGACGAGACGCGAACCGCCGGCGGCGGCGACCTTGCTCCGACCGACGGCGTGGCGTCCAGCTTGCCCGCGGTTGAGCAACTGCTCGATCGCGGCGCGCCGGGAGCCGCCTGGCGGAAGTACTTGCGGTTGGATACGATTTCGCGCCTCGCCAACGATTCGCAAGCGGCGCCGGCAGAGCGGCGCGACGTCGCGCGCAAGGTGCTCGACCGGGTCAACTCGCCCGTGTTGACGCAGGCGCAGCTTCGCTTTTTGTCCGAACCGGCCCTCGTCGCGTTAGCCAGCGAACTGCGCGTCTGGGCGGCCGAGTCGGTCGCCTCGACGCGGCTGCTGACGCACGTCAACGCCTACGAGCATTCGGGGCTGCCCAGCGATGCGAAACTGGTGGCCAACGATTGGCGCGGCCTGCGCTGGCAAGACACGGCCCACGCCAAACGCGTGAGCGAAGGGCTCGAAACGCACTATCGCAATGCAAACCTTCGCCTGGCGCTGTCGTCCGAACTGCTCAACCGCTGGATTCCACAGCCCGACGCCGTCGAGTCTCCAGTGCGCGACCGCATTCTGGACGTGCCGGTTTATGGACGACACACCACGTTCACGGACGTGTCGGTGCGCCTGGTGCCCGATCCGCGCCGCATTCGCGTTGGGCTGGAGGCCGACGGGCTGGTGGCTTCGAACACCATTTCGAGCAGTGGCCCGGCGCGGTTTCACAACCGGGGCCAGTCGACGTTTCTGGTTCGCAAGCTGCTGGTGCTGGGGCCGCGCGGCCTGGCCGTCTGGCCGGCCGTGGCCGAGGCGGACAGCAACTTCAACTACTTGATCTCGGTCGAGACGGGCTTTGACGGCGTACCGCTGGTCGGATCGCTGGTGCGCGGCATCGCACGCTCGCAGCACGACGAGAAACAGGGCGAAGCGCGGCTGGAAGTCGAGCAAAAGGTTGCTACCCGCGCCCGCGCCCAGTTCGACGCCGAAATCGATCCGCGGCTGTTGAAGGCGGCACAGGCCATTCAGGACAAGCAAGTCGCCACGCTCCAGCGGCTGGGGCTGGAGCTGGTGCCGGTGGGGCTTTCGACGACCGAAGAGCGGATTATCGCGCGGGTGCGCCTGGCCAGCCCTCAGCAACTGGGCGCGCATACGCCGCGCCCGCGTGCTCCATCCGATAGCTGGGCCAGTTTGCAAATCCACCAGTCCGCCATCAACAACGGCATCGAGAGTCTCGATCTCGACGGTCGCTCGTTTTCGATCGAGGAGTTGTTCGCCTGGGTGGCAAAGAAGCTCGATCAACCCGATCTGGCCAACCAGGACGACTTGCCCGAGGACGTATACGTGACGTTTGCCGACGAGGACGCGATTCGCGTGCGCTGCGAGAACGGGCGCGCCGAGGTGATGTTCTCGTTCGCCGAATTGCGGCAAGGCCGCAATCGTTGGCACGACTTTACCGTGCGTTCGTACTACATGCCCAAGCAGGAAGGCATGACGCCGCGCTTCGTGCGCGACCGTGGCACCATCTTTCTCGAAGGCAAGAGCCTCAAAGGACGGCCGCAAATCACGTTGCGGGCCATTTTCAGTCGCGTGCTCTCGCTCAATCGCGATCTCAACCTGATCGACGAGAGCATCGCCAACGATCCACGGCTCAAAGGCATGCAGATCAGCCAGTTCGTGGTCGATCACGGTTGGATCGGCCTGGCCTATAGCCCCACGCGCCCGCCGGCCACCGTGGTACGGCGGCCGGAATAAGCAGCCCCTCGCCATGCTCGGCAAGCTTTCGGCGCGCGAGCTTGCCAGCAGCGCTGCTGGCAACGGCGGCGCACGTCATGGCGGTGCAATTCTTCCTTCCGCTTGGCTGAAAACGCGGCCTGCTTTGCCGGAAAAATCCGCCTTGACCCGTCCCGGCGATTTCCATATTCTCCCGCCTCACGTTACGGGACACAGCGGTTTTCGCGACGCGAACCAGGCTCGACCACCGCACGCCGTAACGCCCAAGACAACGAATCGTCCACGTGGATCGGTCTGCATCGGGAGAGTCTTGACGAGGGACTCTTCTGCGGACCACGAAGCGCTCTCCGTTGGCAAGGATGCCGACGGTCGCTTCGAACTACCTGACGACGCGACGAAAACGGCAGCCGCTGCGGGATCGGCCCGGGCTGCGAGTCGCGTACTGCGTCCAATCGCTCCCGGATAAGGTTGCTGTCCTCTGCCCCCCTGGGACACAGCCTTTCCGGGGGCCTTTTTTTGCGCGGCTGTTGCGAGTGCGCGGCGCGCGCCGACGCGCATCGGGGCGTTGCCGCGGCCTTCTTGAGAGAATCAGCGCAAGCGCTATCCATGCGCCGTGGGCACTTGCATGAAGTGGTCGACGCCGTCTGCTTTGGCAATCACGACGACGCCGCCTTCGCTGACGGTGAAGCCGCGGGCTCGATCGTGCTCGGGATCGAAGCCGATCTGCGTGCCCGCCGGAATGTGTACGCCCTTGTCGATGATGGCGCGGCGGACCCGTGCGTGGCGGCCGATGTCGACGTGATCCAGCAGGATCGAGTCCTCCACGTGCGCGAAGCTGTTGACGCGCGTATTGCTGCCCAGCAGCGATCGCTCGACCGTCCCGCCGGAAATGATCGAGCCTTGGCAGACGATGCTATCGAGCGCCTGGCCGCGGCGCGCGCTGGGTCCCTCTTCGGCAAACACGAACTTCGGCGCTGGATAATTGGGCAAATACGTGCGAATCGGCCATCGCTCGTCGTACATGTTCAAAAGCGGATCGACGGAAATGAGATCCATGTTCGCTTCGAAGTAGGCGTCCAGCGTGCCGACGTCGCGCCAATAGGCGTTTTGCTTGCGGTTTTCATCGAGAAACGGATAGGCGAACACGCGGTGCGTGCCGATCACCGCAGGAATGATGTTGTGGCCGAAGTCGTGCCGGCTTCCCGGTCGAGTGGCATCCAGGCACAACTGCTCGAACAAGAATCGGGCGGTGAATACATAAATGCCCATCGAGGCGTAAATCTGCCCGTCGTCGCCGGGGATCGTTTTGGGCACCGCGGGCTTTTCCTGAAAGCCGTGGATCCGCTGGTCGGCGTCGGCCTCGATGACGCCGAAATGCCGCGATTCGCTGGCCGGCAGTTGCAGCGCCCCCACGGTCAGGTCGGCTTGCACCTGCTTGTGGAACTCGACCAGGTTGCCGTAGTCCATCTTGTAAATGTGATCGCCGGCCAGGATGACCACGTAGTCGGGACGCTCTTTTTCGAGAGTGTAGATGTTCTGGTAGACCGCGTCGGCCGTCCCCTGATACCAATGCTCGTCGATGCGCTGCTGGGGAGGCACGACGTCGATGAACTCGTCAAGTTCGCGGCACAGCAGCCGGCGCCAGCCCAGATTGATGTGCCGGTCAAGGCTCATCGCCTTGTATTGCGTGAGCACCAGCATCCGCCGCAGCCCGCTGTTGAGGCAGTTGGAAAGCGTGAAATCGATGATGCGATAGGCGCCGCCGAAAGGCACGGCGGGCTTGGCCCGATCTCTCGTCAGAGGCTCCAACCGCTCTCCCTTGCCCCCCGCCAACACCACCGCCAACACGCTATCCATTCGGCCGCTCCCACGTGCTCGAACCCCATCCGGACTTAATTCTCCCGCATCTTAGCCCTTCGGCAATGTCAGCTAAAGAGCAGTGGGCCGGTTTGTGCCAGAACGTGTTTGCTGGCGCCGATCGGTCACGCGCCGTGCGACGCGGCCACCGCCGCAGACGCGGGCCGGCTGTCGAGCCATTGCCGCTGCCACAGCTCGAAAAACAGCAGTCCCCACAGGCGGTACGAGTGGTCGAACGCGCCGCTCTGGTGCTCTTGCAACATGCACTGCACGACCTCGGGCCGGAAATAACCCCGCTCGAGCGCTCTGGAGTCCAGCAGCACCTGCCGCGCATAGTCCTTCAACTCGTGCCGGAACCAATGCTCCAGCGGGACGCCAAAGCCCATCTTCGGCCGGCGCGTCAGGCTCCGCGGCAACAGATCGGCAAACGCTTCTCGCAAGATGCGCTTGCCGCGGCCGCGCGCGAACTTCATCTCGATCGGCATCCTGGCCGCCAGCTCGACAACCCGATGATCCAGGAACGGCGCCCGGCACTCCAGGCTGTTGGCCATCGAGGCCACGTCCACCTTGGTCAGCAGATCGCACGGCAGGTACGTCACGAGGTCGGCCAGGCTCGCTTGCGTCACCGGATCGCGCTGCCGAGTGCGCGCAAACGCGCTCGCCAGAAAGGCGAACGGATCGGCATCCGGCAACCCGGCCAGAAAGGCATCGCTGTACAGCTCGGCCCGCCGCGCCTCGTTGAACATCGACATCCAATCGAAGTAGCGCCGCTGGGGGCTATAGCGCAGCGCCTCGGCAAATCGCCCCGCTCTGCGCAATAGCGACCGTTGGCGATGTCCGCCCGTCAATGTGCGCAGAAACCGGTTGCCGGCCGCCGTGCGCATCCAGCCAGGCAGGCGATCGAAGCGTGCCGCCAGGCGCACGGCCCGGTAGCGCAGGTATCCGGCAAACAGCTCGTCTCCCCCGTCGCCGGTCAGCGCCACGGTGACGTGCTGCCGCGTGAGTTGCGATACGTAATACGTCGGGATGGCCGAGCTATCGGCAAATGGCTCGTCGTAGTGCCAGACCAGCTTCTCGAGCACGTCGATGCATTGCGGCTCGACGCGAAACTCCTGATGCTCGGTGCCCAGTCGCCGGGCCGTTTCGCGCGCCGCCGAGGTCTCGTCGTACTCCGGCACGGGAAAGCCGATCGAAAACGTTTTCACCGGCCGGTCGAGCGCTTGTTGCATTAATCCCACGACGAGCGCCGAGTCGATGCCACCGGAAAGAAACGCGCCCAAGGGCACATCCGACTCCATTCGCAAGCGCACGGCCGAGGTGAACAGCTCGCGCAGCTCGGCGGCATAGTCGGCCAGCGGTTGTCGCTGTTCGAACTCAAAGTCGGGCCGCCAATAGCAATGCGTCGTAAAGCGCCCGTCCTGGTACACTCCGTAGTGGGCCGGGGGCAGCTTGGCGAACCCGCGCAGAATCGTGCGCGGATGCGGCACATACTGATAGGCCAGGTACTCGTCGAACGCCTGTGGATCGAGCTCGCGCGGCACTCCCGGCACTTCCAGCAGGCTTTTGAGCTCGCTGGCGAACAACAATCGCCTGGGCTCGACGCGATAGTACAGCGGCTTTTCGCCCAAGCGATCGCGTGCGATCACCAGGCGTCGCTGGCGCGCGTCCCAGATGGCCAGCGCGAACATTCCGTTGAGATGCTTGAGAAAATCGAGCCCCTCGTCCTCGTACAGGTGAACGATCGCCTCGGTGTCGCTGTGGGTGCGAAACTGGTGGCCCGAGCCTTCCAGCCGCTTGCGCAGCTCGCGATGGTTGTAGATCTCGCCGTTGAAAATGATCCACACCGAGCCGTCTTCGTTGGCCAGCGGCTGGTGACCGCCGGCCACGTCGATGACCGCCAGCCGCCGATGCCCGAGCGACACGCCGGGCACCGGTCCATAGCCGCCCTGGGCATGAAACTGGCTCGTATAGCTGCCGGCGTCGTCCGGGCCGCGATGCGCAAGCACGGCGGTCATCCGCGCCAACACCTCCGGCGTCAGCGCCGCGGCCGGATCGGTCCAGATTGCTCCTGTGATTCCACACATGACGACGTGCCTGGTACTGCGTGCCTGGCGCCGTGTCGACTCGGGCGCTGCGCCGATCGATCGCGCCAACCCTTACGCCAACAATTTACGGTACAGCGCCGCGTGGCCCGCGACCATGGCTTCCACAGTGAAATCGCGTGCAATCCGTTGCCGTGCAGCAGCGGCCAGTTGAGATCGCAGCGCGGAATCCTCCAGAATCTTGTGCGCAATGCGTGCGTACGCGGCCCGATCGCCCAGCGGCACGAGAAAGCCGGTCTGGCCGCTGACGACCAGTTCGCGATTGCCGGGTATATCGCTGGCTACCACCGGCACGCCGGCGGCCATGGCCTCCATGACCACGTTGGGCAGCCCCTCGAAGCCACTGGACAGCCACAACAGGTCGAAATGCGGCATCAAACGCGGCACGTCGTGCCGCGTTCCCAGAAAGTGTACGTGCTCGGCGACGTGACATTGCCGCGCGTAGCGCTCGAGCGCTTCGCGCTGCGGCCCATCACCGATGACCAGCAAGTGTACGTCGTCGCGAATCACGTGCAGCAAGTCGGTGGCCCAGATCAGATCCTTCAAGCGCTTTTGTGGCCACAAGCGGCCCACGGCGCCGATCAACCGGCTACCGGGCGGCAGTTCGAGTTCCGACACCAGCGCCTCGCGCGCGACGGTCGACACCGGCGCCGGCGCGATGCCATTGTAGATCAGCCGCAGCTTTGCGACGGGAATACTCTGCTGAGCATAAAACGCTTGCACGCCCAGGCTATTGACCACAATGGCGTCGGTGTGCCAGGCCAGCCAGCGATCGAGCGCCAGCTCGCGCCAACTCTTCCACTCATCGACGCAGCGCTCGCTGGCCACCAGATGCTTCACTCCGGCCCAGCGCGCCGCGGTGCGCCCATAGGCGTTGGCCGCGAACAGCCAGGTTTGCACCAGATCGGGGCGCAGCGCGCGAATGTGACTGCGCAGCCGCCACCAGGCCGGCGGGTCGAACTTCCACTGCTTGTCGACGCACGTGACGGGGATGCCGGCTCGCTGCAGATCCGCGGCCAGTGGCCCGAGGCGCGAAAGCGCGCAGACGTGTACGTCGAACTCGTCGCGCGGCAATCCCTGGGCCAGCAGCACCAGTTGTTTCTCGGCGCCCGAACGATCGAGCGTGGGAATGATGTGCAAAATGCGCGGCATCAACTCGGTCCTGCGGCCATGTCGTCCGCCTCGAGCACGGCCACGTACGGCAGGTGACGATAGGCGTCGTGAAAGTCTAGCCCATAGCCGACCACGAACGCATCGGGAATCTCGAAGCCGACGTAGTCGGGCCGCAGCGCCACTTTTTGCCGCCCCCGCTTCAACAACAGCACGGCCGTGCGCACCCTGCGAGGGCCCAGCGTCGCCATCTGCTCGACCAGCGCCGCCAGGGTCTGTCCGGTGTCGAAGATATCGTCCACCAACAGCACGTCGCGCCCTTCGACGTTGGGAAGCATCGATGGATCGATCTGGAGCGGCCCCGGCTCGGTGCTGTGCCCGCGATAGCTGCGCGCTTGAATCACGCCCACTTGCACCGGAAAATCGAGACGGCGGATCAGATCGGCCAGCAGCACGACGCTGCCGGTGAGCACACCGATGACCGTCAACGGCCGCCCGACATAGTACGCGCTGACGTCGTCGGCCAGCCGCTCGACGGCGGCCTGGATTTGCTGCTGGTCGAGCAGGCGTTGCACGAAACGGTTCCTCGATGGCGCGTGGAGATGTGCGAAGTCGCCCCATTCTACGGGTATGCGTCGCGGGCGCACAGGCTGCCCGGAATAGGCCAATTGTCCGGGAATCACGGCGGAAAAAGACGCGGGTTGTGGCAGTCACTGCCGCAACGACGCGATGACTTGGCCGTTTATACGGGCTATAATTGACTTGTTAACGCGCGGGCCACGGACCGGGCCTTCCCCAAGCGCGGCCTGGAGTCAGGCCGCTTCTGGAGTGGCAGGTGGAAGCAAGACTCATTGTCGTCGGCGGCGACGCGCAAACACGCCAGTTCGAGCTGCGCTTACCCGCGGTCATCGGTCGCAGCCGAAGTACGGACGTGCGGCTGGGACATCCGCTGGTCAGCCGCCATCACTGCGAGGTCTTCGAGGCCGATGGCATTCTGATGGTTCGCGACTTGGGGTCGCTCAACGGCACTTTCGTGGGCGACACGCGCATCGCCGAGCAAGCCATACCGATCCAGCCGGGCGAAGTTTTCACGGTCGGCCCGGTTTCGTTGCGTGCCGAGTACGTTTGCGCCGGCGCGGCCAACGGCAAGTCCTCCACCTGGGATACGCAGTCTCCGACGTTCGATGATCCGCTGCCGCTGGGAAACGGGCACGCCCACGACGAGTTGAACGACGCGCCTGATGAGCCGCTGGTGCGCGACGACGACGACGAGACGGCCCGGCCGAGCGGGTAGCAGCGGGCCGTGGTGCGACTGATCGGTCTTTTGCGGATCGGTCGTTTGCGGATGGACGCACACGTGCCACAATGGCGCCTGCGGCCTGGCCGGCTTCGGTTTTCGCCCGTTTGAACTCCTGCCCCACAAGGTGCCTCGACGATGCGTGCTCGACGAATCTGTGCTGCGCTCGTACTTTTGGCGATGATCACGATGCTGTCGCCGCCCTTGCGGCTGGCAGCCGACGAGCCTGCCGCGCCGCCAGCCGACGCTCCGCGCCATACGAATCGCCTGGCCAAGGAGACCAGCCCCTACTTGTTGTTGCACGCGCACAATCCCGTGGATTGGTATCCCTGGGGGGACGAGGCGCTGGCCAAAGCCAGGAAAGAGAACAAGCTGATTTTTTTGTCCATCGGCTATTCCAGTTGCTACTGGTGTCACGTGATGGAGCGCGAATCGTTCATGGACGAGGAAATCGCCGCGAAAATGAACGAGCACTTTGTCTGCATCAAGGTCGACCGCGAAGAGCGGCCCGACGTCGACGAAGTGTACATGCAGGCGTTGCACATCTACCTGCAACTGCTGGGCACGAACCAGGGAGGCGGCTGGCCGCTGTCGATGTTCCTCACGCCCGACGCCAAGCCGCTGCTGGGCGGCACTTACTTTCCGCCGCGCGACCGCGAGGATCACATCGGCTTTCTCACCGTGCTCAATCGCGTGCAGAACGCTTGGACCGAAGACCCCGAGAGATGGCAAAAGACGGGCGACTCGTTGGCGGACTACGTGGCCGAGTCGTTGGCGCAGCGTCCTTTGCTCAAGCCGCCCAAGCTCGAACGGCCACTGGTCGACGGCGTGCTGCGCGTGCTTTTGGCGCGGTTCGACGCCACGTACGGCGGCTTCGGCTACGATCCGGCCAGCCCGCGACAATCGAAGTTTCCCGAACCGCCCAACCTGGTCTTTTTGCTCGACCAGGCGCAGCGCGGCAACAAGATCGCCAGGAATATGCTCGTCGTCACGCTGGAGAAAATCGCGCAAGGCGGCATCCGCGACCACGTCGGCGGCGGCTTTCACCGCTATAGCACCGATCGATTCTGGCGCGTGCCACACTTCGAGAAAATGCTCTACGACAACGGTCAACTGGCCAGCGTCTACGCGCGGGCCTTCGAGCTGACCAAACGCCCCGACTTCCAGCGCGTGGTCGATGAGCTGGTCGAATTCACGCTGCGCGAAATGCGCGACGAGGGGGGCGCATTCTACGCCGCGATCGACGCCGAAACCAACGCCGAAGAAGGACTGTTCTACGTGTGGGAGCGGAACGAAATCGAAACGGCCCTCAGCCCCGACGAGTACGCGCTGTGGGGCGAAGTCTACGGCATCACCGGCCCGGCAAACTTCGAGCAGCGCTACATTCCCTTGCTGTCCAAGCCATTGGCCGAATCGGCCGCCGATCGCAAGCTCTCGGAAGACGCGCTGCTCCAGGCGCTGGAGCCGGCGCGTCAAAAGCTGCTCGACGTGCGCAACAAACGCCCGCGACCGATGACCGACACCAAGATCCTCACCAGTTGGAACGGGCTGATGATCCGCGGCCTGGCCGACGCCGGCCGAATCCTGCCAAACCCGGACTACACGCAGGCGGCTGCGGGCGCCGCCGAATTCGTGCTCGCCAAGTTGCGCGATCCGCAGGGCCGCCTGTTGCGCATCTATGCCGGCGGCGAAGCGAAAGTGCCGGGCTACCTGGACGACTATGCGTACTTCGTCGACGGGCTGATCGCGCTGCACGCCACCACCGGCGTCGATCGCTGGCTGAAGCTGGCCGATGAACTGACGGCCGAACAGCTCGCACTGTTCTGGGACGATCGCTTGGGCGGCTTCTACTACACTTCGACCGTGCATGAGACGCTGATCGCGCGCAGCAAGCTGCCCAACGACGGCGTCACGCCCTCGGGCAATTCCATGTCGGTGACCAATCTGCTCTATCTGTCAAAGGCGCTCGACCGGCCCGAGTACGCCGAGCGTGCCGAAGCGTGCCTCAAGTCGGCCGCGCCGGTGCTGGAGGAATATCCGGCGGTCGTGCCGCAACTGGCCGTGGGAGTCGCCCAATGGCTGGACCGCGCGGCGGACGACAAGCCGCCGTCCGAAAAATGACTCGCAACCCGTGCCGCCGGTTCGAAAGAACTGTCACGCTGGCCCGTTGTCGGCACAACGTCCGGCCTTATGGATTGAGCATCCGATCCAGGCCGCGCGCGATCGTTTGCGGATCATCGGCCACGCGAAAGGCCAGTACGGCCAGGATCAACAGCCCGCACATCGCCAGCCACACGCCGTGGGTGCGTCCGGCGACAGGCAACTCGCCAAGCGCCTCGCGCAACGTCGCCTCCAGCCGGCGCCAGTTGGTGACGCTTTGTCCGTGGCTGGTGGCTACGAGTGTCACGTTCTGCATGGGCGCGAAGCTGTCGATGACCAGATGCACTCGCATTTGCGGCATCGAAAGGGCACGGCCCGCCCACACGCTCTCATGATCGAGCCGGCGCGCCACTTCGGCCAGCACCGGCCGCAACTGATCGGGCGTAACATTGTAGATCACCAGCCGCGGCCGCATCACCATCACGCACAGCGTGAGACACAGCACGTAGAAGCCGATCAACAGCGCCCACACCAACATGCCGAACTGGGCAGCCGCCGCCTCGGGCAAGAAAAGCTGCATCGGCCCCACCAAAACCAGCCCTACCAGCGCCAACCCCAGGGCAACGGCCTCACGCGTGCCGTTGACCACAAGCGGCCGCGAATAAAGGTTCATGGCGCCCAACGTGACGAGGTAAATCGCCAACGGGCCGAGCGCCACGCACGCTGAGAAGGTGTCCATGGACATAATGCACGCACGGGCCGAAACGGCCGCCCTACGCTTGCTTCGCTATTGCTGAACTTCCTGCTCCAGCCACGTCTGCACGACCCAGCCCACCTTGGCCAGCGACAGCGCTGAACAGCGATTCGGCAAATCCCCCTCGGTGTGCCACCAGGGATACTGAAAGTCGATCAGATCGCAACTCGGTATCTTGCCGATATTGTGCAACTTCAGGTGGTCGTCCAGCACGTCGCAACGCTTTTTGACGTCGAACTCGGTCACCCCCAATTGCTCGGCCGTCTTCCAGATCGACCGAACCAGCGGCCGCGAGTCCGGCCATGACATTGTATGCCGGTCGGGCACGATCTGCAGATCAGCATCGGCCACCATGTCCAACAACACGGCCCACCGATAGCGCACGCCGCCTGGATTGCGAACGTACGAAAGCGCAAAGTACTCGGAGCCGATGAAATAAGGGTGCCCCTCTTCGAAGACGAATTCCTCGCCGTCGAAGAACACAAAGTCCACACCCAGCTTCCCATCCAGTTTGGGCATGGCATTGCCTAGCTCCATCAACAGCGCCGGGCCGCTGGCGCCGTCGTTGGCCCCCAGGAATACTCCGCGCGGATTGTGCGGATCGCGGTCTGGAAACGGGCGCGTGTCGTAGTGCGTACACAGCAAAATGCGCTCCCTGCGCTCCGGGTGCCACTGCACGATCAAATTGGCCATCGACACTGGGCTGCCGTCAATCGGATGCCGCACGCGGAACCGCTGGAAACCGACCTTGGCGCCCAGTTTCTCGAAGTGCTCGGCCAGCAGCTTTTGCTGGTCGAGCATGCCTTGCGAGGCGCTAACGCGCGTGCCGATCGCACACAGTTGCTGCAAATACTCGAACGCCTGCTGGCCGTTGAAAGGAATGTCGGCCAGAGTCAGGCGGTTGGGTTTCGCCGCGTTAATTGTCACCGGCGGCGCGGCCGACGCGGGACCTTGCGTCACGAGCAGGTAGCCGACCAGCGCGCAACTTGCCGCCACGACGGCCGCCAGCAGAATGGTCTGGCCCGTGGGACGCGTGCTCGCCGGATTCTTGGCCGTGGACGCCATACTTTCATTCTAGACCACGGCTACGGCACGGCCTAGATCAAGGGCCGCCTGCGCGGGTCCGGCGGAACGTCGGGTTGTTGCTGCTTTTCCTCGGCGATAGAATTCGGTCGCCTCGTGCCCAAGCTTCGAATCCCACGCGTCCGAAACGCTACTACGCGGTACCACCATGATCGACGTCCAGGAAATCTCCGACTTGCACGCCAGCACGGTCGCTCTGTGGCACCAGCAGGAAATCTCGAATCCATACTCGGGATTCCTGCAGGCCGTCTGCCAGCAGCACAGTTTCAACTTCCTGCTGTGGCACGAGGAGGACATTGCTCGTAGCCCCAACGTGGGCGATGCCCAGATCGCGGCGGTCAAGCGGGCCATCGACGGCTACAACCAGAAGCGCAACGATGGCATCGAGGCACTCGACGCCTATCTGCTGCGGGAGCTCGAAAGTCAGCAGATCGTACCCCGGCCCGACGCACGGCAAAACACCGAGACGCCCGGCAGCACGATCGATCGCCTGTCGATCCTGGCGCTGCGCCGCTATCACATGCAGGAGCAAGCCGATCGGGCTGACGCCAGCCAGGAGCATAAAGCGAAGGCCCGCGGTCGCCTGGACGTGCTGGCCGAGCAGCATCGCGACCTTGCCACGTCGCTGGCTGAGTTGCTCGACGATATCTTCGCCGGTCGCAAGCGCCTGAAGGTCTACTTCCAGTTCAAGATGTACAACGATCCTACGATGAACCCGTATCTGTACCAAGCGGGCTCGCGCAAGGATTCTTGAACCGTCGGAGCGAGCATTCCCATGGGTTGGCAATGCCGATCCAGTCCGTACGGCGCCGATCCAGTCCGTGCGGCTACGCCGCCAGCGGTTCTTGCCGATCGAGAATCCGCTCGCAGGCCGCCACGACGTGCTCGACCGTGATGGCTTCCATGCTCTCAGGCCCGGCGGTGCGCCGCTGCCGGCTGGTGCCGGTCAGGCACATCTCTTGCACGGCGATGTGGGCTGGGCCATAGGGACCATTGCGCGCCGCGGGCATCGGGCCGAACAAGCCCACCGACGGCGTGCCCACGGCCACGGCCAGGTGCAAGGGCCCCGTATCGGCGCTGATAAACAGGCTGGAGCGGCGCGCCAGCGCCGCCAATTCACCAAGACTCGTCGCCGGCGCCATCGCAGCCCAGCCGGCGGACGCCGCCACGATTTGCTCGGCCCACACTCGCTCCTGCGCTCCGGCCCACACGACCAGCGACCGCCGGCAGCGCGCCTGCCCAAGCCGCTGTGCAACGGCTGCAAAGCGTTCGGCGGGCCAGACCTTCGAGGGCCAACCGGCGCCCGGATTAATCACGGCAAAGCGATCGGTAAGCCCCAGCGCGTGCAGCACAGCGTCGGCAGTGGCAACGTCGGTCGGCGAAATCTCGAGATCGAATCGTACGGCCGGTCGATCGATGCCCAACGGCCGCAGCAGTTCCAGATTGCGATCGATGACGTGCGTGCGCTGGGGCGCGATGCGCTGGTTGTTGAGCCATTGACTCACCTCGCGACCGTCGCAACCGCCGATGCCGATGCGACGTCGAGCGCCCGAAAGCCTGGCGGCCACGGCGCTCTTGGTGAGCCCCTGCATGTCGATGGTCGTGTCGAACTTCAAGCGGCGCAACTGCCCGCGCAGCTCCCAAACGGCTCGCGGCCGCTTGAGCCAGCCGCGCGGCACGACGATCAGTTCGTCGAGCGCCCCATGCCCGCGGAGCAATTCGCCGTTGCGCCCTTCGACCACCCAGGCGATAAACGCCTTGGGCAGCGCCTCGCGCAGGGCGCACAGCACGGGCAGCCCGTGCAGCACGTCGCCGATGGCGCTCAAGCGGACGATCAGAATGCGCGACGGTGTTTGAGATGCCTGCATGGGCGGAAATCTTAGCCGCGTCGGGCCGATTTGCCCAATAGCGGTTCGCTCCGCAAAACCATGTCTTGCTAAACGTGCTTGCTGAGCCGCTCGGTGAGCCGCCCCAAGGCGATGCTGTGATCGTCACGATCGAGTCGCACGTGGATCAGGCTGGGGCCGGAAGTATCGGCCAGCGCGCGGTTCAGCGCCTCGTCGAATTCTCCCTCGGTCCGCACGTCATAGCCCGTGCCGCCGCCCAGCACTTCTGGCAGCTTGTGATACGCCCAGGGCTGGATTTCGTTGAATTCGAACTTGCCGGGGTGCAGGAACCGCTCGGTGCCGTAACCGCCATTGTTGAGCACGATGACGATCGTCGGCAGCTTGTGCCGCACCAGCGATGACAGCTCCATGCCGGTCATCTGGAACGCGCCGTCTCCCACGATGGCGATGCTCCGCAAGTCAGGCCGTGCCATCTGGGTGCCCAATGCCGCCGGCACCGAAAAACCCATCGACGTGTAGTACGCCGGGCTGATGAACTCGGTATGGCCGCGAATCACCAATTCCGTGGCCGCGAACAACGCGTCGCCGATGTCGGCGATCACCACAATCTCATCGCTGAGCGACTCGTTCAAACGGGCCATCAACCGCGTGATGCGGAGCGGTGCATCGGGCTCGAGCACGTATTTTTCGCTGGTCAGGCGCACGACTTTCGGCAAGGGGCGCTTGGGCGGCCGAGGTCGCCGCGCCGCCAGCTCGCGTAGAAAGTCGCTCAATAGCACGTTGTGATAGTGGTGATGGCGAATGCGCAGTTGCTCGCTGGTGGCATAGATGCATTTGCCCGGGTCGAGCTTGGCAGTATAGATGCCCAGGTTGATGTCGGTCATAAACGTGCCCAACAGCAACAGGCAGTCGCTGTCTTCGACGAAGTGCGTGACTTCGCTGTTGCCCATGGCGCCTTCGTACAGGCCGACGAACAACGGGTGCGTTTCCGAGATGACGCTCTTGCCGAGCATGGTGGTGGTCAGCCCGATCTGCGAGCCTTCGGCCAGCGACAACAGTTCGTCCTGCAAGCCGAAACGATGCATCTCGACGCCCGCTACGATCGCCGGCCGCTGGCAACTATTGAGCCAGCGCTCGGCCTCGGCCACGG
This sequence comes from Pirellulales bacterium, assembly GCA_041750795.1. Lineage (GTDB taxonomy): Bacteria > Planctomycetota > Planctomycetia > Pirellulales > PALSA-1355 > JTS-RE94. Next base: position 31,202 of record JBGSYQ010000457.1, read on the forward strand.
CTTCGGCCAGCACGTCCGGATCGCTGGAAAGCTGCGTGTGATGGAACTGGTGGGGCAGCTCCGGCACCACGCCCACCATGTCGCGCGGAATCTCGATGTACACGGGCCGCTTAAAACGGGCCGCAGCGGCCAGCACGCGATCGATCTCGTGAAAGGCCGTTTGCGGATCGGCCAACTCGGTGCCGGCGATGCATAGTTTCTCGAACACGTCGTACTGCGTGCGAAAATCGCGCACGCGATGGTGAAGCAGCGGATTGTTGTGCCGCTCTTTGAGGCCCGGCGAGCCGGTGATCACCACCACGGGTGACTTTTCCGCATAGGCCCCGGCCACCGAGTTGGCCAGACTCAAGCCGCCCACGCAATAGGTCACGCACACCGCCCCCATGCCATGTACCCGCGCATACGCATCGGCCGCAAAGCCGGCGCAATCTTCGCGTGTGGTGGTCACCACCTCCAGCGGGCTGCGATCCAGCATCGAGTAAAACTGCAACACGTAGTCGCCCGGAATGCCGAACACGTGGCCAATGCCATAGTCTTGCAGCCGGCGGATCAAGTAGTCGCCAATCGAAAGCCCGGTCATGGCACGAGTCGTGTCCACGGCTTCGCGAGCGGTCCGTTCGGCGGTTGTTTCGCTGGGAATCATGCCTGGGAAGCCTCCTCTGGGTCGCCGCAATGAAAACTCGCGTCCATCCGCTGCCGGCGTCGATCAATCCGGGCCGAATTATGGCCCAAACGTCCGCGCGCACACAATTCGGATTCTCGCTAACATTCATTCTACGCCGCGCAGGCGATCGCGGATCGATGGACCATGGCCCTCAATCGCCCCAAGCCGTGACGTCAGCCCGAGTTGATGCCGCGCAGCTACGGCCGCCGGGCACGCCGGCTGCGGTTCCAAAGCGCCAGCGACCAGAAGCCCACAAACAGGGACGCACACCCCAGGATGACCACGACGCGCCAGGGGTTGTAGTTGTACAGATAGGCGCCAACGGCCACGTAGAGCGACCATGCTACCAGTCCACCCATGATCAGGGCCAGCAAGGTGCGCTGCGACATGGCGGGGCGTGGATCGGACATCGGAGCATCCCGGCGGAGCTTGGTACGCGTGAAGGGGGGCAACTATCACGATAGCCGCTGGCGAAATCGGCACAAGTCGCAAGTTTTCCGCGGCCGACAGCTCAATCGATGGGAATCCACGCCCCAAGTCGCCTTTGCGCCACTGCGCACCATAGCAAGGTCGGCGCGCCCGCTGATAGAATACGGTATCGGTCACCGCACGCTGCGGGGCCCGCTTTGTCGATCCGCTCGCCATGTCTACTGGTCTGCCAAGCTTGCCGATTGTCGAAGGCCCTGCGCCGGTGGGCGTGCTGCGCCCGGGGCCGGACGTGCGCCCGCAGCCGACGGCGCCGTTGCCGATGTCGCGCGCCGAGATGACGCGACGCGGTTGGGATGAGGTCGATGTTGTCTTCGTCACCGGCGATGCCTACGTCGACCACCCCTCGTTCGCGATGTCGATCCTCGGCCGCTGGCTCGAGGCCCACGGCTTCCGGGTCGCGATCCTGTCCCAGCCGGATTGGAAGAGCGCCGATGCCTGGCGCGCGCTCGGTCGGCCGCGGCTCTTCTACGCCGTCAGCGCCGGCAACATGGACTCGATGATCAACCACTACACGGCGAATCGGAAGCGCCGCAACGCCGACGCTTACTCACCGGGGGGAGCGATCGATCGTCGCCCCGATCGCCCGACGGCTGTCTACGCGCAGCGCTGTCGCGAGGCGTTCAAGGGTGTGCCGGTGATCATCGGCGGCGTCGAGGCGTCGCTGCGGCGGATCGCGCACTACGACTACTGGAGCGATCGGGTCTGGCCGTCGATCCTCGTTACGTCGAAGGCCGATCTGCTCGGCTACGGCATGGGCGAGGCGACGCTGCTCGAGAT
>JBGSYQ010000458.1:0-10639 GCA_041750795.1 Pirellulales bacterium
CGATTGCCGCAATGCCTCCGACGCCACAATCGGCCGATACGGCGACGCCCTTTACGCCGCCGGTCGTTCACGGGACGAGTCCGGCCAGCGAATCCGCCGGCAGCGCGCCGCCGTTCGAACAATCTGCCACGGCGCCTCCGACGGGCAGCGACTCGTTCCCGCCGAGCAACGGCGCCAACGATCCGTATGCCCAGTCGTTGCCCGGCGATCAAGGTGGCGTTGGGGCCGATCCTTATCCAGTTCCAGCAGCGGGCGTGCCCGACCGTTATCAAACGCCGGACTCGGCGCCGGCTGACCGATACGCTGCGCCTGACGCGAATGTCGTCGACCGGTACCAGACTCCCGAGGCCATGACGCCCGATGCGTCCGGCGGAGTGGATCGTTACAGCACGCCTCAGGCAACGACGCCAGACGCTTACTCGCCGCAGGATCCCAATGCAGCGGGACAGTATGGCGCTCCTCCACAGGGCAGCGAGCCGCAGCAGTATCCGTCGGACGCCACGTTGGCCGACGTATTGGAATCGGCGCGCCAGGAGCTTGAGGCCGGCCAGATGGCCAGCGCATTGGAGAAGCTTTCCGTTTGGTACAACGATCCACGATTGGCGCCGGCCGAACAGCAGCAGCTCAATCAATTGCTCGACCAGGTTGCCGGCACGGTGATCTACTCGACGCAACACTTGCTCGAACCGCCTTACGAGGTGCAACCGGGCGAACGGCTGGAGGACATCGCCCAGCGCTACAACGTATCGTGGCAGTTGCTGGCAAAAATCAACGGCATCGACGACCCAGGCACGCTGCGCTCCGGCGAGCGGATCAAGGTGGTACGCGGCCCGTTCAACGCGGTGGTCGATCTCGAGCGGCGCGAGCTGACGCTCGTATTGGCCGGCGGCGCCTACGCCGGCAGGTTTCCCATCGGCATCGGCCAGGATCAGCCGCCGCGCGAAGGACGCTTTACGGTCTCCGACAAGGTGGTCGACCCGGTCTATCATGGCCGCACGAAAGTGGTCGGCGGCGGTGATCAAGAGAACCCCTACGGCAATCGCTGGATCGGACTGGGCACCGACCTGGCCATCCACGGCACGGATCGGGCAGAGAACGTCGGTCGCACCGATCTGCCCGGCTCGATCAGCCTCCGTCCGCAAGACGTCCAGGACGTATTCGACATCCTGGCCACCGGCTCGCAAGTTACGATTCGCCGCTAGCAGTCGGATTCTTCAACGGGCTGTTAGGCGACGGCGAGCGTCGGCGGGGGACTGCTATTTGCGGTTTTGCCCTGCCCCACTATCTTGCCGTGCATGAGCGAGCCGGAAATTGCGCTGCTTTTGTCGACGTATCAACGGCCCCACCATTTGCGGCGCGCGCTTGAGTCGATCGCTTTGCAGCGCGACGTGGCCGGCAAGATCGAGTTGGTGGTGACCGACGACGGTTCGACCGACGAAACGCCCGCCATCGTCGCAGAGTTCGCGCGCAAGGCGCCGTTTCCGGTGGGCTTTACCACGCATCCGCACAGCACGTTTCGCCTGTCGCGCTGTCGCAACGAGGGGGTTCGCGCCAGCCGTGCCCCGTACCTGCTGTTTCTCGACGGCGATTGCGTGTTGCCGCCCGACCACGTGCGGCTGCACTTGGCGCATCGCCGGCCGGGTTGCGTCATGGCCGGCGACTTTTGCCGACTGGACCAGGCGACGTCCGAGCGGGTTTCGCTGGAGGTGGTTCGGTCGGGCGAGTATCAGCAATGGGCGCCGGCGAGCGAGCTGAGGCGCTTGCGCAAGCAGGATCGCGCGGCGCGGTTTTATCGACTGATTCGCCATCCGCGCAAGCCCAAGCTCATTGGCAACAACGTGGGCATCTGGCGCGCCGATTTCGAGCGCGTCAATGGCTACGACGAGAACTTCGAAGGCTGGGGCTGCGAGGACGACGACCTGCGCTGCCGCTTGCACGCAAGCGCGGTACAGATCGCGTCGATCTTGCGCTGGACGCACACCTATCATCTGTGGCACCCCACTGACGTGACGGCGCCGGCCACCTGGAAGCAAGGCGCCAACGTCGACTACTTCTTGCGCAAGGGCCGGCTCAGTCGCTGTCGCAATGGGTTGCACAAGCGCGAACTGGAGGATCTTTCGATCCGCATCGTCGGCTATACGTCGCGGCCGCAGGAGGTTGCCCGGTTGGTGGAGGGTCGCATTGGCGGCAAGCCAGCGGACGCGCCCGAGGTGGAGATTCTGTTCCTACCGGGCGAAGGGCGGTTCAGCGGGCGTGCTGAGTGCAACGTGTTGGTAGCACTCGATTCGCAGCCCATCCCTGCGCGGCTGGAGCGAGCCGCGCATCTGAAAATCACCCCCACCGCGGACCAGGCCGCCGGCCCGCACGCCGCATTCACGCCCGAGCGGTTTCAGCAGGCACTGGCGGCTGTCGCCTGAGGCGTTTGACGCTGGTAGTCTAAACGGGTGAGTGCTGTCAGTCGAATCTCTATTGCCGCTGGCGGCGTGGTGGTCGATAATCCCGCTCCACTCGCGTAGGTCGAAGGATCGACCGTGTGCAGCTAGCACTGCGCGAGTTGTGTCGGCCCCACCCGCTTCGTGCAGAAATGGAATCCGCATGAGCCCTAAGGATCTGTTGCAGGTATTTGCGGGCCTGGGCCGGCCGCGCGTACTCGTCTTGGGCGATCTGATGCTCGATCGCTACACCTGGGGCGACGCAGAGCGTATCAGTCAAGAAGCGCCGGTCATCGTGTTGCGCGCCGATCGCCACGAAAGCCGTCCCGGCGGCGCCGCCAACGTCGCCAACATGCTCGCGGGTTTGGAAGCCCAGGTCGCCTGCGCCGGCATCGTGGGCAACGACGCAGCGGGCGGTGAACTGGTGCAACTGCTGAAGGCGTCCGGCACGAGCTGCGACCTGGTGCTGGCGGACTCGACGCGGCCCACCAGCGTCAAGGATCGATTCGTCGGCCGCGCCGCCAATCGGCATCCCAGCCAGATCCTGCGCGTGGATCGCGAGAGTCACGCGCCGCTGGAGAAGCGGCTGGAAGACCAGCTCATCGAGCGCATCGCGGCACGAGTTGCCGATCACGACGCGCTGTTGATTTCCGACTATGGCAAGGGCGCCTGCACCGAGCGCGTGCTGCGTGCCAGCATCGACGCGGCGCGCCAGGCGAACGTGCCCGTGTTGATCGATCCCAGCCGCAACTGCCCCCTGGCTCACTATCGCGGAGCGACGTTGATCAAACCCAATCGAGTTGAGACCGAGATGGCCACGGGCCTGAAGATCGGTTCGACGGCCGACGCGCTGGAAGCGGGGCATCAACTGTGCCAGCAGCTTGCCGCGGACATGGTGTTGGTGACGCTCGATAGCGACGGCATGATCCTGGTGTATCGCGACGGCGCCGGCGAAACTTTCCGCACACATGCCCGTGCGGTGTACGACATCACGGGTGCCGGCGACATGGTGATGGCGATGGTGGGGCTGTGCCTGGCGGCCAAGGCCGACGTGGCCGACGCCGTGCGATTGGGCAACGTGGCCGCCGGCCTGGAAGTGGAGCGCACGGGCGTGGCCGTGATCTTGCGAGACGAGATCATGGCCGAGCTGGCCGCGGCCGATGGCGGCATCGCTCGCAAGATCATCTCGCGCGATCAGGCTGAGCACCTGGCGGCCGAGTATCGCCGGCGTGGAGAAGCGGTCGTGTTCACCAACGGTTGCTTCGACCTGCTGCACGTGGGCCACGTAAAGCACCTTGCCGAGGCGGCGGCGCTGGGCAACGTGTTGATCGTGGGCGTCAACAGCGACGACAGCGTGCGGCGACTGAAGGGCGAGGGTCGGCCGATCATCGGGCAGCAGGATCGTGCGGCCATGCTGGCGGCGCTGGCCAGCGTGCGCCACGTGGTCGTTTTCGAGGAAGATACACCTCTAGAACTGATCAAGGCCGTGCGGCCCGACGTGCTCGTCAAGGGCGGCACGTATACACACGACCAAATCGTCGGCGCCGACGTGGTCACGGCGCACGGCGGGCGCGTGGTGGTCACCGGCATCATCGGAGGCATGTCCACCACCAACGTGCTGGCTTCGGCGGCGCGCGGCCAGACGCTGCACTCGCAGGAAAAGCTGCCACCGGTGGAAACGACGGTACACAAGTCCGACAAGCCCCGCGCCAAGTAGCTTGCGAGCATGCGACAGGCCGGCCATCCATGAGACACCACCTCACTGTCATCATCCCCTGCAAGAACGAGCGGAAGAACATCCGCCCGTGCATCGAGTCGGCCAGGCGCGTCGCCGACGAAGTGCTGGTGGCAGACTCGGGATCGACCGACGGCACGCTGGACATTGTTGCCGAGATTGGCGGCTGCCGCGTCGTCGAGCGCGAGTACGTTAACTCGGGCAACTTCAAGAACTGGGCCATTCCGCAAGCGCGCCACGCCTGGGTGCTGATCGTCGATGCCGACGAACGCGTCACGCCCGAGTTGGCCGCGGAAATCAACGACTTGCTGGAGTCGGGGCCGCCGCGCGACGGGTATCACGTCTATCGCGCCAATTACTTCCTGGGGCATCGCATTCGTCACGGAGGCTGGGGCAGCGACAAAGTCCTGCGCTTCTTCCGCCGCGACTTGGGGCGCTATCAAGGCGAGAGCGACCACGCCGAGGTGCATGTATCGACGGGCAACGTCGGCCGGCTGCGCGGACGGCTCGAGCACTTCACTTACTGGACGTACGATCAATACTTCCGCAAGCTCGAGCGTTACACCGTGCAGAGCGCCGAGAGTCGCTTTGCCGACGGAAAGCGCACCAGCTTTGCACGCTTGCTGCTGAGTGGGCCGCTGAGGTTTTTGCACTGCTATCTGGTCCGGTTGGGATTCCTCGACGGGCTGGCCGGATTGCAGATTTGCACGCTGACCGGCCTGTCGTCGTTCATCAAGCAAGTGCGGCTTTGGGAGCTGCAACATGCATTGCCGCAGCCCGATCCGGAGGCCGATCGGCTTGCACACGAACATGGAGACACCAAGGGGCAGGCGGCCTGACGCGGCGTGCCGCCCGGGTCGATTGGCAGGACTTATCGGACAACTCCCGACGACGGATGAGAGTGACATGGCCAAGACGCCCATCGCGCGGCTGAAACGGATTCTGCTGGTGCGCAACGACCGCATTGGCGACCTGGTGCTCACGTTGCCGGCCTTTCAGGCCGTGCGCCGCCAGTGGCACCGCGCCCACGTTGCGGCGCTAGTGAGTCCTTACACGGCGCCTCTGTTGTCCGGCACCGGGTACGTGGATGAGGTAATCCTCGACGACGCGGCCGACCGTCCCAAGGAGCTCGCAAAGCGGCTGAAGCCCCACGGTTTCGATGCCGTGCTGGTTTTCAATAGCAACACGCGCAATTGTCGTGCCATGTGGCACGCGGGGATACCGCGGCGAGTCTGTTGGGCCTACAAGCCAGCCGGCATGCTGTTCGGCAACTATCGGGTGAAGGTGCATCGCACGCACCCGCCAATTCACGACGCCGAGTTTGCCCTGGAGTTTGTGCGGCGACTGGGCGGCGCGGCCGTGATGGCCAATCTCTCTGCACAGTTGCACGTCGATGAACATACGCTCAAGCGCGTCGCCGCTCGCATCAAGCGCGAGCTGGGAAGCGGTGGTCCCCTGTTTGGCGTACACCCGGGCAATGGAGCCAGCGCCTTTAACTGGCCGATGGAGCACTACGTCGCGTTGATCGATCGGCTGGCAAGGCATGGCCGCGTGATGATCACCGGCAGCGCGGCCGAGCGTCCCATGCTGTCGGCCATTCGTGCGCGGCTGTGCGACTCGGACGCGAATCGCGTTGGGTGTTTTGCCGACTTCGATCTGGGCGAGTTGGCGGCGGCGTTGTCGCTGATGTCGTCGTTTACCGCTTCGAGCACGGGGCCGATGCACATGGCAGGCATTCTGGAGACGCCGGTGGTGGCGCTGTTCAGTCCGCATCCGGTGCATGCACCGGCCAAGTGGGCGCCGCTGGGTCGCAAGCATGCGATGTTGGTTGCCCCGCTCGAGCCGGGCGAAGAAGCGCGCGTGCCGCGCGAACGAGGCGAAGCCGTGATGGGCCGCATCGCCGTGGACGACGTGCTGGCGGCGAACTTGAGAAATACGGAATCGTGGCCAGCCGCAGACGGAGTCGAGCGCTGGTCCCGCGCGTCGTAGTGCAACGTTACACCCGGCAAAAGGGAGTTTGCCGCATGAGCCGATACCGAATGTTCGATCGCAGCACGATTTCGCTGGGAGAGCTAGCCGAGCGCGGCCACGATCTGGTGGCCGAACAGTGCAAGAACCTCGGCGCGCCGCCGAAGCCGTACGTCCATCCCGAGTTTGGCGAATTGGTCGAGCAGATCGTCCGCGCGCGGCGCAACGGTCGGCCGGTGATCTTGATGATGGGCGCTCACGCGCTAAAGTTGGGGTTGTCGCGGTACCTGGTCGACTTGATCGAGCGGGGGCTGGTAACGCACCTGGCCACCAACGGGGCCGGTATCATTCACGACTTCGAGTTGGCCGCGGGCGGCGGCACGAGCGAGGACGTTTCGAAGTGGATCCAGCGCGGACAGTTTGGCATGTGGCGCGAGACGAGCCGGCTGAACGACATCATATTCCAGGCGGCCAATCGCGGCGAAGGGCTGGGCGAGGCCGTGGGACGCACGATCGAAGAAGAGGGCATGCCGTTTCGCCATCTGAGCATTGGCGCGGCCGGGTGGCGCGCCGGCGTGCCCGTCACCTCGCACGTGGGCATCGGCAGCGACATCATTCACGCGCATGCCAATTGCGATGGCGCCGCGCTGGGCGCCGCCAGTTACGCCGACTTCTTGATTTTCGTGGAAAGCGTGGCGCAACTGCACGGGGGCGTGTTTTTGAACGTTGGGTCGGCCGTTACCGGACCGGAAGTGTACCTGAAGGCGCTGTCGATGGCTCGCAACGTCGCTCGCCAGCGGGGTCAGCGGATCAGCGACTTTACCACGGCCGTGTTCGACCTGGTCGAGTTGCCCGACGACTTCCGCACGGGACCGCCGGCCAAGACGCACCCGCAGTATTACTATCGCCCCTGGAAGACGATCCTGGTGCGCACGGTGGCCGACGGCGGGCGGAGCTACTATTTTTCCGGCGACCTGAGCTGCTCGATTCCTACGCTGTGGAGTCGATGTGTAAGCGAGTCGTCGACCGTGCGGTCCAAGGCCGCTTGAGATTGTTTTCCGAGATCCGTGAGACAAAGATTGTTCCATGGTCGACCGCGTCCATCAACGCCGAGCCGTCTTTCTCGATCGCGACGGCACGATCACGCGCGACGTCGGCTATCCGCATCGCATGGTGGACTTGGAGTTGCTGCCCAATGCGGTCGCGGGGCTGGCCCGCATGTCGAGGTTGGGCTATCGCCTGGTCATCACGACCAATCAATCGGGCGTAGCACGCGGCATGTTTTCCGAAGCCGACGTGCAGAAGTTTCACCAGGCGCTTGGTGCATTGCTGAAGAGCGACGGCGTGGTGATCGACGCGATCTATTATTGCCCGTATCATCCCACCGAGGGTCAGGGGGAATATCGCCGCGAGTCGCCGTTGCGCAAGCCGGGCGACGGGATGCTGCGGCTGGCGGCGGCCGAGCACGATCTCGACCTGGCGGCCAGCGTGGCGATCGGCGACAAGAAGTCCGACGTCCTGGCGGGACAGCGCGCCGGCTGCCATACGATCTTGCTGCGCACCGGCGCCGCCGGCAGCGATGCGGAAGTCCTTGCCACGCCGCCAGAGTTCGTTGCCGACGATTTGCTCGATGCCGCCCATTTCATGGAGCGCGCAATGAGCGGATCGCCCCCGCCGGACTCCCCTGCGCAAGGGGGTGCGCCGTGAAGATCGGCATCTTCTTGCCCAACTGGATCGGCGACACCGCCATGTGTACGCCGACCTTGCGCGCACTGCGGCGCTACTACGGGCCGGAGGCCGAAATGATCGGCGTTTTGCGCCCTTACGTGTCGGACGTGCTGGCGGGCACGCCCTGGCTCGACGATTTGATTTTGTTTCATCGCGGATCCAAGGCGCCGTCGCAGGGAGTGTTGGCCGTGGCCAACGAAATGCGCCGGCGCAAGGTGGACGTGGTGGTGTTGTTGACGAATTCTTTTCGCGCCGCGGCCATGGCGTTGTACAGCGGGGCGCGGCAGCGCGTGGGCTATGTGCGATACGGACGCGGTCCGCTGCTGACGCACAAGCTGTATGCCCCGCGACAAGGATTTCGCTGGATACCGACTTCGGCGTTGGACGCTTACTTGCGGCTTGCCTATGCGTTGGGCTGCGAGCACGAGTCGCCGCGGATCGAGCTAGCCACCTTAGACTCCGACGAAGAGGCCGCGGACCGCGCATGGCGAAAGTGGCAGCTTCCGCCGGCCGACCAGGTGGTCGTGCTGAACTCAGGGGGCGCGTACGGAGCGGCGAAGCTCTGGCCCAGCGAGCAGTTCGCGGCATTGGCGCGGCGGATTGCCCTCGAGCAGCAGTTGGCCGTGTTGATTAGTTGCGGTCCGGCGGAGCGCCAGGTGGCGCGGCGGATCGTGGAGCTGGCCGATCATCCGCGCGTAGTGAGTCTGGCCGACGAGGAGATTTCGATCGGGCTGACCAAGGCTTGCGTTCGCCGCAGCCGCCTGATGGTGACCACGGATAGCGGACCGAGGTTTTTTGCTTCGGCCTTCGACGTGCCTCTCGTTACGCTGTTCGGTCCCACGCACATGGGCTGGAGCCGGACGCACGATCCGCGCGAGATTTGCCTGCAGCACGAGGTGCCCTGCGGTCCGTGCGGCCGCCGCGTGTGCCCGCTGGGGCATCACGACTGCATGCGGCACTTGAGCGTCGAGCGCGTGTATCGCGCGGTGCTTGCGCAACTGGGCGTTCGCTGTGCGGCAGAGGACGACGCGGCGGCGGCCTAGTGCTGCGTCTAACCCAATATTTGTGGTGACGCGGCACGACCGCCGAACACGCAAGTAGTTCGGCGGCAAGTAAACACCTAGTGCTCTGCAAGTCGCGCTGATCCGAAATTCAAGCGTTGACGGAGCACTAGCAGCCCATCGCATTTTTCAACGGGCCGCTAACTCACTTCGATTGAGTTGACCACTTCCACGCCTTCGGCCGCGTGGCGCACCACTTCCTGCGCCAGTTGCTTGTGATAGAAGCTACTGACTCGGCCGCGGATCAAGAGCGTATCGCCGTCGTGCTCGACGTGCAGCTCGCGCAGCGCGTAGAATGGGCTGGCTTCGAGCGCCAGTTGCGCGCGCTTCTGGAAGTCTTTCGGCGGGATAACGCTCATGCGAGGAATTCTCCCCTCCGTGGTACGATCCATGGTCGTTGCGAGTCGGCGTGCTCGCGCTGCCGCCTGAATCCTGAGGGGGTTCGTAGCGCGGCTGTCGCCGGCGTGTTCGTTCAATGTAGTGGGCAGGCATCAAATGTCAACCGGATTGAAGCGCGCCGCTCGCGCACTTTGACGCACACCATAGCTCTCCACTGCGCTAATCGCGTTGCTAGCATGCGCCACGTTGGCCGAAGCGCCGGCGAAGTTCGACCGCGGCTTCCACAGAGGGGGTCGTCGCGGTTGCGCCATGTCGGAATGTGCGCCCTGCGCGGCACGGCCGTTGGCACTGCGCGGCAATGGGCCAAGTTTGTGGCGGGCCAAGCTTGTGGCCGGGTCAGCCGATCTTGCCGGTCTTTTTGAGAAAGGCGATCACTTCGCCAGCCAGCGTTTCGGCGTCCTTGGTGCCGGCATCGAGCACCAGTTCGGGCTTGAGCGGCGCTTCGTAGGGGTCGTCAATTCCGGTGAAGCCTTTGATCTCACCGGCACGGGCTTTTTTGTAGAGTCCCTTGGGGTCGCGTTGCTCGCAGATTTCGATCGGCGCATCGACAAAGATCTCGATGAAGTCGCCTTCGCTCATCGTAGAGCGCACGGCGTCGCGGTCGCGTCGATAGGGGCTGATGAACGCGGTGAGAGTGATCTGACCGGCGTCGCAAAACAGCTTGGCAACTGCGCCGATGCGGCGGATGTTCTCTTCGCGATCCTGGGCTGAAAAGCCCAGGCCGAAGCGCTTGGCGAACTCTTCTCCGTGGCGCTCCTTGAGCATTCCGGGACCGGCGTTGAGACCGTGGCGCACGTTGTCGCCATCGAGCACGAAGCTGTGCAGTCCCTGCTTGTGCAGCAGGTGATCGACCAGGTTGGAAACCGTGCTCTTACCGCAGGCGCTTAGGCCGGTAAACCAGATCACGCAGCCCTTGTGCTTGTTGAGCTGCTCGCGTTCTTCACGCGTCACGGAATGTTCGTGCCAGTGGACGTTGGTGTCGTTGGTCATGGGTTCGCCCCGCGCTCCTTGTCGCTTGAAACTGCTGCAATTCTTGTGGTTTGGGATAAGAGGGCAATCTTACCCGAAAGCCGGGGCAGGCGGAATGGGGCGTCGCCGGTCGGTGCCACGGTCGGGGTGCAATTCGATGCCTGGCTACTCCAGCCCGGCCAACTCGCAGAGATTGGTTTGCAGCACGCCTTGCGGGCAGCTCCATACCAGGAAGAACAGTGCCTCGCGGCACCAGCGGCCGGCCGGATGACCCACGACGTAGCCGGTGCCTTTGGCGGCGGCCAGCGCCGACTGCGACGCGCGGAGGACCAGGCTGTTGGCACGGG
>JBGSYQ010000459.1:0-11550 GCA_041750795.1 Pirellulales bacterium
CGGCGATCGTCAAGGCCGAGCGCTGCGGGGCGTGTCATGTGCTGCCAAACGCGGCGCGGATTTCGCCGCGGCTGCCACTGAGTATCGCTGCGCTGCGGCAAGCGGAGGGCACGTGTCTGTCGGAGCCTGATGCAAAACGCCATCACCCCGGCTATCGCTTGCCCGAGCGAAATCGCCAGGACATTGCGGCATACTTGCTGCACGCCAATCCGCACGCCGTGGACCAGGTGGCCGGGCGCGAGGCGTTGGTGGAGCGAAATTGCCTGGCGTGCCATCCACGAGGTCGCGCGACTGGGCTGGCGGCGGTGTTACAGGATGCGATCTCGGCTGACGAAACATTGGCCGCGGCATTGCCACTGCTGCGCCCGCCATCGCTGGTGGGCGTGGGAGACAAGTTGCACGACGAGGCGTTGGCGGCTTCGATTACCCGCTCGAGCGCGCCGCGGCAATCGTGGCTCCGCGTGCGGATGCCGAAATTTCCGCTCGCCGAACAGGAGACTGCCGCACTGGTCAAGCACTTTGTCGAAACAGATCGCATTCCGCCGCGGCCCGATGCGGAGCCTGTCTCGGCGCCGATCGACGTAGACTCGGAAATCGAAGGAGCCGGCGCGCGGTTGGTGACGGCCGATGGCTTCGGTTGCACGAGCTGTCACGCAATGGGTGCATGGACGCCGCAAAAAGTGGCGCCGGGCTCCGAGGGAGCCTCGCTGTCGATGATCGGAGAACGCGTGCGGCTGCAGTGGTTCGACCGCTGGGTCCGCAACCCCGCGCGCATCGTGCCCGACATGGAAATGCCGGCCATCGTCAAGCCGATCCGCGGCGTGCTCGACGAGCAACTCGATCGGCAGATCGCCTCGATCTGGCACGTGCTCAATCGGCCGGATTTCACGCCGCCGGCGCCGAATGCGCTGCGCGTGGTGCGGCAGTCGAACCTGCCCGGCGACGATCCGCGCGCCGCCGTTTTGACCGATGTGATCGAGGCGCACGACGTGCCGTTCGTCAAGCCGCTGGTGATCGGACTGGCCAATCGGCACAACGTGCTGTTCGACCTGGCCACCGGCCGGCTGGCCGCCTGGTGGACGGGCGATACGGCCCGGCAGCAGACGCGCGGCAAAACCTGGTTCTGGGAGACCGGCGTGCCCCAGCTTTTGCGTCTGCAGAACCACGAGCCTGGCGACGACGTGTGCGAACTGGCGCTAGCGCGCGCCGGAGAGCGAATTACCGCCAGGCCTCACCAGCAATACGTCACCGAGTTCGACGCGCTCGAGCACGTTTCTGGCGGCGTAGAATTTACCCATCGCTTGCACTTCGAAACAGGTTCCAACGCACGCCCGGTGCACGTGACGCAGCGATTCGTCGCCTTGCCGGCGAGCCAACCTGGCCACGACTCGGGGTTCCGCCGCCGCGTGCGTTTCGAGTCGCTGCCGGCCGACATGCAGGGCGAATGGCTGGCACTGCCGGGCGACGCGCTCGTCGGAGAGGACGGACGCAGCGCCACGCTCGCGGGTCGCGGCGCTTTGCTACGCGTCGCATTGGTCGAACCGCAATCCGCTTGCCTGGTGAAGTCCGAGCGCGGAGCGGTGATCGCATTCGACGGCACTGCGGCGCCGTTCGCCTGCGAGTTGGACTATCGGGCCGAGTTGGCGGTCGATCAATTCGCGCCGCTGCCGGCGGTGGATCGCCGGCTGGAGCGTATCTCGCTGGACGTGGTACCCGGCTTCGAGGCGGAGCGGCTGCCACTGGACGATCGCTGCATGCCGACGAGTTTGGCGTGGCGGCCCGATGGCACGCTGATCGTGGCGTCGCTGGAAGGCCGCGTGTGGTTGGCGCGCGACACCGACGGCGACGGACTGGAAGACGCGATCGCGCCGTTTAGCGACGATCTGGCAGCGCCCTACGGCGTGGCCGCGACGGGCGACGCGATCGACGTGATCAACAAGTACGGCCTGCTGCGGCTGCACGACGTCGATGGCGACGGCCGCGTTGATCGGACGGAACAGGTCGCTTCCGGCTGGGGGCACACCCGCGACTATCACGATTGGGCCGTAGGCCTGGAACGCGACTCGGAAGGCAACTACTACATCGCCCTGCCGTGCGAGCAAGACAACCGCTCGGAAGCGGCGGCCCATCTGCGCGGCCGCGCGCTGAAGCTCGCGCCGCGCCAACCTACGCCCGACGATCCGCGGCAATACGCCATCGAGGAAATCTGCGCGGGACTGCGTTTTCCCCAGGGCCTGGCCCTGTCGACCACCGGCGCGCTGTTCGCCACCGACAATCAGGGCAACTACAACCCGTTCAACGAGCTGAATCACTTGCAGCCCGGAAAACGCTACGGGTTCATCAACAGCCTGGAGGCAACGCGCGGCCTGAATCCGGCTCTCACGCCGCCGGCAATCAACATTCCGCACCCCTGGACGCGGAGCGTCAACGGGCTGTGTTTCCTGCGCGTGCCCGGCGAGGGCGATGCCGCGGCGCGCGAGTGCTTTGGCCCGTTTGCCGGTCACCTGGTCGGCTGCGAGTACGACACGCGGCGTCTGGTGCGGATGAGCCTGCAGCAAGTCGACGGCGAATACCAGGGCGCGGTCTATCCGCTGTCGCGCGATGCCAACCCTGAGGAAGAGACGCTGGAGGGTCCGGTGAGCTGCGCCGTTTCGCCGGCGGGCGATCTGTACATCGGCAACCTGCGCGACAGCGGCTGGGGCGCCGGCTCGAACACCGGCTCCATCGTGCGGCTGCGCCGGCAAGGCGATCCGCCACCGGGCATCGCCGAAGTACGCACCCGGCCGGGCGGGTTCACGATCGAGTTCACGCAGCCCGTCGATCGCTCGCGGGCGAGCGACGCGGCGAATTATGCAGTATCGTCGTACCGCAGGATCTCGACGCCGGCATACGGCGGCGAAGACGTCGACCGCCGCATCGAGTCGATCCAGCGCGTACACGTGGCGGGCGACGGACGCAGCGTCAGCATCGATCTGCCCGAGCTGCGCGAAGGCTTCGTGTACGAATTCCACGTGCGCGAGCTAGCATCGCAAAGCGTGTTCTTCCCGGCCGAGGCCTACTACACGCTACGCAAGCGGAGTAGTGGCTAGTGGTCAGCGGCTAATACAAAGAGAATGCACTGGCGGCAGTGCCGCGACTCGGACACTTTCCCGCCACCCTACACCGGCCGATTCCAAATTCTTTACTGGCCACTGACCACTACCCAATGTTCGACTTGCTCATCGAAAACGGAACACTGATCGACGGCACAGGCGCGGCGGCGCGCGCAGGTGACGTGGCGGTTGGCGGCGAGCGGATCGTGGCGGTTGGCGCTTTGGCGGGCCAACCGGCGCGGCGGACGATCGATGCGCGAGGATTGGTGGTGACGCCCGGCTTCGTCGATGTTCACAATCATTCGGATGGCTGGCTGTTGAAGCGTGCCAACTTCGTGCCGAAAACCAGTCAGGGATTCACCACTGAGATTCTTGCCAGCGACGGCATCAGCTACGCACCGCTGACCGAGCACAATTGGCGCGATTGGTTCGTCTATTTGCGCTCGCTTAATGCGCTGATGCCCGAGGATTACGATGGCTGGCTTTCAATCGCCGACTATCTGGCGCGGCTCAATCGCCGCACGTCGCAGAACGCGGCCATGTTGATTCCCTACGCGAACGTGCGGGTGATAGCGGCCGTCTGGCGACGAGGGCCGCTTGACGATTTACAAATGCGCATCATTCGCCGCGAGATCGAACGCGGCATGGACGCCGGCGCCGTGGGCCTCTCGACCGGCTTGGATTACATTGCGCAGTGCTTCTCGACCACAGACGAACTGGTCGACGCTTGCCGTGCGATGGCGTCCTGGCGTGCGCCGTATGTGTCGCACGTGCGCTACAAGCTGGGCACGCTGGCCGGCGTGCAAGAGGCGGTCGAGATCGGCCGCCGCGCCGGCGTGCCGGTACACATCTCACACTTGAAGGCCAGCACGGCGCAGGACACCGAGCGGATTCTTTCGTATATCGACCGGGTGGCCGTGAACGAAGTCGACCTTTCGTTCGACATCTATCCGTACCTGCCCGGCTCGACCATGCTTAACTACCTGCTGCCCTATGAGGTGTGGGAAGACGGGCCGCTCGCGGCGGTCGACAAGTTGCGCGACCCTGGTGTACGCCACCGCGTGGCATTCGCGGTGGATTGCTTCGACCTGGCGCCCGAGCGGATCACGCTGGCTTGGCTGGCCAGCCAAGACAAGCTGCGCTATCGTGGTTGGTCACTGGCGGCCTACGCGGCCGAAGCCGGCAAGCAGGTGGCCGAGGCGTTGTGCGATTTGCTCATCGAAGAAAACCTGGCCGGATTGTCCGTGTTGGAAAACGGCGACGACCGGCTGGTCGGTCCGTTCCTGCAGCATCCCAAGTGCATGTTCGGCAGCGACGGCATTTACTTTCCCGATGGGCGCGTGCATCCGCGCGTCACGGGCTCGGCCACGCGCATGCTGGGGCCGCTGGTGCGCGATTGGAAACTGTTCTCGCTGGAAGAAGCGGTGCGCAAGATGACCGGCTATCCGGCCGAACGTTTCGGCTTGACCGATCGGGGCGTGCTGCACGAGGGCGCGTTTGCCGACCTGGTGGTATTCGACCCCAACACCGTGGCCGACCGAGCCACGTACGACGACCCCCACCGGCTTTCCGTCGGCATCGAGCACGTGCTAACCAGCGGCAGCGAAGTCTTCGCGCATGGCAAGCCGGTAGAGAATGTCGGCGCCACTTTGCCCGGCCAAGCCCTTCGCTTCAGCAAGACACCCGCCAATTGAACCAACAACAACCGAAATACAATACCTTCCCCGACTCCCCCGCCCTCCGTTTCGTCTTCCTCCCGCCTCCGGCCTCGTTCATCCGCCGTCGGCGCGATAGGCGATCACCTGCACCTTTTCGAGCGTGACCAGCCCCTCGGTCACCAGGGCGTCGAGATCGGGCAGAAAGCCTTCGATCTTCTCCGGCGTGTCGACGATCTCGACCACCATCGGCAGGTCTTCCGACAGACGCAGCACTTTGGCCGTGTGGATGTGGCTGTTGGCGCCAAAGCCCAGCATGCCGCGCAGCACGGTGGCGCCGGCCAGGCCGCGGCGGCGCGCTTCTTCGACAATCACTTCATAAAGCGGGCGGCCATGCACTTTGTCGCTCTCGCCGACAAAGATGCGCAACAGTTGGGCTTCGGAGGGAAGTTTCATGAGGTGTGAACTCCCTGACTGGAAATCCGCCGGCAGGGCCGGGGGGGTGGACGGTGCTTGTGATTTCTAAAACTGCTTGCCAATGGCCATGCCAACCACGATCAGCACGACGCCCGTCACGTTGTGCAGCAGCACGTTGGCGGCCGCCAGCAACCATTGCGAGTCGTCGAGCAATTGGGCCGTCTCGAAGGCGAACGTCGAAAACGTGGTGAACGCCCCCATGAACCCGATCAGCACGATGATCCGCGTCGCGCCGCTGATGAGCATCCGCTCTTCGGCCAGCGACCAGACGATGCCGAACAACAGGCAGCCGAGTGCATTGACGGCAAAGGTGCCCCACGGCAAGCCGCTGGGGACCATGCGCTGCACCAGCCCGCCCAGGCCGTAGCGCGCCAACGTGCCCAGCGCGCCGGCCGCCGCGATCAACAGCAAGCGCTGCCAGAGTTGAGGATCGCTGTGAGGCATGGCGCCGGTCAGCTTTTCGAAACGAGCGTGGATGCGAAACGATCTTGCAAGGCTTGCACCGTGATCTCCTCGTGGCGCAACGCCTCCATGGCGCGCACCGCCGCGTCGGCCGCCTGGATCGTGGTGATGCAGGGCACGCCCCGCGCCACGGCCGCGGCACGAATTCGGCCTTCGTCCGTGCGGGCGCCCTTGCCGCTGGGCGTGTTCATGATCAGTTGAATTGCACCGTCCAATAGATAGTCGAGCAGGTTCGGCTGGCCTTCCTGCAGCTTGTTGACGTGTTGCACATCGATGCCGGCCGCTTCCAACCGACGAGCCGTGCCCTCGGTAGCCATCAGCTTATAGCCTAGGTCGGCCAGCCGCGCGGCCAGGCCGACCATGTGCTCCTTGGCCGGCTGGGCAACGCTGATGAAGATGGTGCCGCTGGTGGGCAACACCGTGCCGGCGGCCAATTGGCTTTTGGCAAACGCGATCGAAAACCGCTCGCTGGTGCCCATCACTTCGCCGGTCGAGCGCATCTCGGGCCCCAGCACGATGTCGACGCCGACAAACTTGCGAAACGGGAATACGCTCTCCTTGATCGACACGTGGCCGGGGATCGGCTCCCCCTCCAGACCCAGTTCGGGCAGCATCATTCCGGCCATCACCTTGGCGGCGATCTTGGCCACCGGTACGCCGGTGGCCTTGGAAACGAACGGCACCGTGCGGCTGGCGCGAGGGTTCACTTCCAACACGTACAGGTTCTGGCGGCCGTCTTCCTTCTTGATGGCAAATTGGATATTCATCAGCCCCACCACGCGCAAGCGGCGTGCCAGCGCGTGCGTGGCTTCGCGAATCTCGGCCAGGATGGGGCCCTGCAAGCTGTAGGCCGGAATAACGCAGGCCGAATCGCCCGAGTGTACGCCCGCCTCTTCGATGTGCTCCATAATGCCGGCCACCACCACGTTCGTTCCGTCGCTGATGGCGTCGACGTCCACTTCGATGGCATCTTCCAGAAATCGATCAATCAAGACCGGCTGCCCCTGGGCCACGATGAAGGCCTCGGCCACGAAGCGTTCGAGCTGGGCCTGGTCGTAGCAGATTTCCATCGCGCGGCCGCCCAGCACGAAGCTGGGCCGCACCAGCGCCGGAAAGCCGATCTTTGCCGCTTCGGTGCGCGCCTGGGACATGGTGCGTGCGATGCCGTTGGCCGGCTGCTTCAGATCCAGCCGCTTGAGCAACTGCTGAAATTTCTCGCGGTCTTCGGCGTCTTCGATCGTGTCGACGCTGGTGCCGATGATCGGCACGCCGGCGCTGGCCAGTGCCCGGGCCAGGTTCAAGGGCGTTTGCCCGCCAAACTGCACGATCACTCCGTCCGGCTGCGTGCGATCGCAAATATTCAGCACGTCCTCGGTCGTCAGCGGCTCGAAGAACAGCAAGTCGCTGGTGTCGTAATCGGTGCTGACCGTTTCGGGGTTGGAGTTGACCATGATCGACTGAATGCCCAGCTCGCGCAGGGCGAAGCTGGCGTGGCAGCAGCAGTAGTCGAACTCGATGCCCTGGCCGATGCGGTTCGGTCCGCCGCCGAGGATCATGATTCGCTTTTGCCCGGCGGGCCTGGCGGGCGTTTCGTCCTCGTCCTCGTAGGTCGAGTAGAAATAAGGCGTGTAGGCTTCGAACTCGGCGGCGCAAGTGTCGACCGACTTGAACGTGGCTACCACGCCGCGCGCCTTGCGCTGCTGGCGGACGTCGATTTCGTTCGAGCTCCAGATGGTGGCCAACTGGCGATCGGAGAAGCCGTATTGCTTGGCGGCGCGCAACAGCTCGTCGCTGACCGCGTCGATGCCCTCATAGTCGCGCAGCGTCTCTTCCAGGTCGACGATCTCGCGCAGGTGCTGCAGGAACCAGGGATCGATGCGCGTGAGCTGGTGAATCTCCTCGATGCTCATGCCGCACTTGAAGGCATAGCGGATGTACCACACCCGTTCGTCGCTGGGCGTGGAGAGCTTGACGCGGATCTCGTCGTGCGAGGGTTCCTCGGGCGTGCCCCAACGGTCCTTGCCGTCGCAGCCGAAGCCGAAGCTGCCAACCTCCAATCCGCGGAGCGCCTTCTGAAACGACTCTTTGAACGTACGGCCGATGGCCATCGTCTCGCCCACGCTCTTCATCTGCGTGGTGAGCATGGCGTCGGCTTCGGGAAACTTTTCGAAAGCAAACCGCGGGATCTTGGTCACCACGTAGTCGATGGTCGGCTCGAAGCAGGCCATCGTCTCGCGCGTGATGTCGTTGGGCAACTCGTGCAGGCGATAGCCCACCGCCAACTTGGCGGCGATCTTGGCGATGGGAAAACCCGTGGCCTTGCTGGCCAAAGCGCTCGAGCGGCTCACCCGCGGGTTCATTTCGATGACGATCATCCGGCCGGTTTCCGGATGCGTGGCAAACTGGATGTTCGAGCCGCCGGTTTCCACGCCAATCTCGCGAATCACCGCCAGCGACGCATCGCGCATCCGCTGGTACTCCTTGTCGGTGAGCGTTTGCGCCGGGGCCACCGTGATCGAGTCGCCCGTGTGTACGCCCATCGGATCGAAGTTTTCAATCGAGCAGATGATCACGACGTTGTCGTCAACGTCCCGCATCACTTCCATCTCGTACTCTTTCCAGCCGATGATGGATTCTTCGATGAGCACTTCGCAGACGGGCGAAGCCTCCAGGCCGCGCGTGACCAGTTGATCGAACTCGCTACGGTTGTAGGCGATGGCCGAGCCGCTGCCTCCCATCGTAAAGCTGGGGCGAATCACGCACGGCAGGCCGATCTCAGGCAACAGCTTGCGTGCTTCGGCCAAGGTGTGTACCGTTTGTCCGTTGCACACTTCCAGCCCGATTTTCTCCATGGCCGCCTTGAACTCGTTGCGGTTCTCGGCCTTCTGAATCACCTCGGGCCGGGCGCCGATCATTTCCACGCCGTACCTGGCCAGCACGCCGTGCTCCGAAAGATCCATGGCCAGGTTCAGCGC
Organism: Pirellulales bacterium; assembly: GCA_041750795.1. GTDB lineage: Bacteria > Planctomycetota > Planctomycetia > Pirellulales > PALSA-1355 > JTS-RE94. The sequence continues at coordinate 8,662 of JBGSYQ010000459.1, forward strand.
CGTCTGGCCGCCCAGCGTGGGCAGCAGCGCGTCGGGTCGCTCGACCTCGATGATCTTGGTGATGACTTCCCAGGTGAGCGGCTCGATGTACGTGCGATCGGCCATGCCCGGGTCGGTCATGATGGTGGCCGGGTTGGAATTGACCAGCACGACCTCATAGCCTTCTTCGCGCAGCGCCTTGCAGGCTTGCGTGCCGGAATAATCGAACTCGCAAGCCTGCCCGATCACGATGGGGCCCGAGCCGATGATGAGAATCTTGTGGATATCGTCGCGACGCGGCACGTGTGTAAACCTTGGAGCGGCGTAAGGCAGCCGGGGCACGGCCAAAGCGAGCCCGATCGAGGCGCACCCTCAGCCCATCCGGCAACCGGGAGCAATGTAAAATCCCTCAAGATTATCACGGATTCCCCTTAGGGTTCAAGTGGCCACTTTGATAGGGCGACAACCCTCAGCGGCTAGAATGGTAACTGCTGCTGCAAAACCACTCCGGAGCCACGCCATGATCGACGGGCTGTTCGAAACGCATATCAACGTGCGCAACCTGGAGCGCTCCGAGGCGTTCTACGGCGACCTGTTGGGGCTGCCGCCGGCGCGGCGCGAGCCCGACCGCCGCATCGCGTTCTTCTGGATGGGTCCGCGGGGCGAGTCGATGCTCGGTTTGTGGGAGAAGCCGCCGGCCGAAATCGTGCAACAGCACTTCGCGTTTCGATCGACCGTGGACGATGTTTTGCAACGCTCGGCCGACTGGCTGCACGAGCGCGGGCTGCGCTGCCGCAACTTCTTGAATGACGGCACCGAGCGACCGATGGTGTTCGGCTGGATGCCGGCCATCGCCATCTACTTCGACGACCCGGATGGGCACGTGCTGGAGTTGATCGCCATGCTGCCCGACGCGCCGCGGCCCGATGTGGGCGTCGTCTCGTGGGATGACTGGCAATCGCTCGCAAGTGCGCCCGACAAATAGCGCCCTGCTGCAGCCGCCCGATCCCATCCTCTTGCAGCCAAACCGCCGCGGCCAACGCCGCTAACCAAACAACTCCACCAGCGGTCGCCCTTCGGTGATGCGATGTGGGCGGCCCAGGCTGTCGTGGATCAGGCTTTCGGGCGAAATGCCCAGCGCGTGATAGATCGTGGCGATGGTGTCTTCGGGCGAAACGGGGTTGTTCCTGGGATAGGCAGCCTGGGCGTCGCTGGCGCCATACACCTGTCCGCCGCGAATGCCGCCCCCGGCCAGCACGATCGACTGGCATGCGCCCCAATGGTCGCGCCCCTGGGCCGCGTTGATCTTGGGAGTGCGGCCGAATTCGCCCAGCATGACGACCAGCGTTTCGTCGAGCATGCCGCGCTGCGACAGGTCTTCGAGCAACGCCGAATAGGCCTGATCCAAAGGCGGCAGGCAGTACTTCTCCTTGAGCATGGCATAACCGGTGATGCCGCCCAACGATCCGGTGCCGCCGTGATTGTCCCACACGTTGGCCACGTTGCCGTCGGGACAGATGTACGACCAGATGACGCTCACCAGCCGCACGCCGGAGGCAATCAACCGCCGCGACAGCAGGAAGCTCTCGCCATATTCGTTGCGCCCGTAACGATCGCGCACCGCGTCGGGCTCTTGGCTGACGTCGAAGGCGCCGCGCGCCTCCGGCGCCATCAACATGCGGAAGGCCTGCTCGCGAAATTGCTCCAGTCCCGGCGCCGCGCCCGGCTGGGTGCCGCGCTGCTGCACCACGCGGTCGTGATCTTCCATCAGCTTGAGCAGGCCGTGACGCGCTTGCAGCCGCGTGGAATCCATGCCGTCGAGCAAATCGAGGCTGTGTGGCGGACGAGCGTCGACCTCGCCCGGCGATTGCATTTCGAGCGGATCGTGCTGCGCGCCCAGAAAGCCAGCGTACGTGCCCGCATAGATCACGCCGTCGTGCCCGATCGGCTTGGGCACCGTGACGCTGGCCGGCATGGCGCCTGGCGGAGAAAAGTGACTCACCACGGCGCCGGGGTTCGGAAAGTCGCTGCGCTTGCGCTGGTTGCGCGGAACGGCCAGCGTGTTGTCGATCTTGCCGGTCAGCGTGTGATAGACTCCCACCTCGTGCGCGTTGCTCGGATGCGTATACGAGCGGACGATCGCCAGCTTGTCGGTGTGCTGGGCGATCTGCGGCATCTGATCGCAAATCTGAATGCCGGGCGTGACCGTGTCGATGGGGGAAAACTGGCTGCGGATGCCCTCGGGCGCATCGGGCTTGAGATCCCACATGTCCTGTTGCGGCGGACCGCCCCACAAGTACAACAGGATGCAACTCTTGGCCTTGCCGCGACCAGCAGGCACGCGAGACGATTGTTCGGCTCGCAGCAAGTTGGGCAGTGCCAGTGCGCCGAGACCGGCCGTCCCCAGGCGAATCATCGCGTCGCGACGGTGCAGCATGGCAGGCAACCTTTCGCCCCGGAAAGCCGAATCCCCAAAGCATCAGCGGCCGATTATCTTACCGCGCAACGGCAAGGGATTGAAGTAGCCGCCACATGGGCTTTCGCGGGCAAAACCAGGGCCAACGGCCCAACCTATCGGTCAGCCCCATACGTAGCGCTCACCGAACTCGCGCTTCACGCCCGAGTGGCGACTTCGCCGGCCGGTGTCTCGGCAGGATGGCGGCCGGTGGTCATGGCTTTGCGCATGGTCCAGGCGGTGGCCTGATCGACTTCCTGGTGGAACTCCGCCACGCCGGCCACGCGCGTGGCGATCACGCGGCCGCCTTGCACGACCAGCGCGTTGCGATGCGTGGCCGGTACGCGAATGCCCGGCGTGATCACGCCAAACAGGTTCACGGGGTCGGCCGCGGAGATGACGATCCACGGCTGCGCGGCCAACGTGTCGCGCGCTTCGCGCAGCCGCTCGACGAC
>JBGSYQ010000460.1:0-2013 GCA_041750795.1 Pirellulales bacterium
CCGATCTGGCTGCGGCCCAGCGGTCGAGTCGGCCGGCTCGCCGGCATGGCGCGTCTCTTTGAGCGGAGGCTTATAAGTCAGCGTGGCGGGGGGCGTCGGCAGCGCCTCCATCAGCTCGCCCACCGAGGTGAAACGCGTCGCCGGATCCTTGGCCAGCGCGCGGGCGATCACGCCGCGATACGGCTCGGGGACCGCCGTCAGCACGGGATCCGCGGTCAAGTGCTTCATCAGCACCTCGCCGACGCTCTCTCCCTCGAACGGTACCCGGCCGGTCAGCATCTCGAACAGGATGATGCCCAGCGCGTAGATGTCGATTTCCTTGCCGTAGCGGCCGTTGGCCACCTCGGGCGCCATGTAGTGTACGGTGCCGATGCTTTCGGTCTGTCCGCTGCGGCGGCTGCAGGAGATGAATTTCGACAGCCCGTAGTCGCCCAGCTTGACCAGCCCGTCATCGCGAAAGATGTTGCCGGGCTTGAGGTCGCGATGGACGATGCCGTGATCGTGCAGGTAGCCCACGCCGGCGGCGATGCCTTGCATCCAGTCGAGCGCTTCGTCGATGGGCAATCCGTCGGGACAGCGGCGGACGACTTCTTCGAGCGACTCGCCGGTGGCATACTCCATGATGACCCAGGTGTTTTCCTGGTCGTCTTGCTTGACGTCGTACAGCGCGATGAGGTTGGGGTGCTTGAGATTCAGGCACTGCATGACGCCGCGCAGCTCGACGTCGAGATTGTGGCGGATGACCTTGATGGCGACTTCCTTGCCGCCGTCGCTGACGGCGAAGTACACCTCGCCGAAGCCGCCCCGACCGATGCCGCGCTTGATGGTGAAGCCTTCCAATGGCCGCGAGCCCGTGGCATAGCTGAAGCGCAGCGGTCCGCGTGGCGATTCGGGTTCGGCTTGGGTGGCGTGTGGGTCCATCGGATCGTCAACGAGTGCAAACGTAAGGGTCGAGTTGTCCGAGTCCATCGCTAACCTTCTCTGGGGAGTATACCCCCCGCAAACAAAGCGCCAGTTTATTCAACCGGCAGCGACGGTCACCGCGGGACTGTCCGGGAGGCGCTGGCGAGAGTAGTTCGCCCGCGGGCGACACTTCTCGGCCGGCTTCTCCCTCTGGGTCGATTATGACACGCTGCCGCCGGGCACGAAAATCAGATTTCCTCCAGGCTGAACGAAAATTGCTCGCCAATTACGTGGGAATGCAGGGTCAAGGGGCCCTGATGATCATAACGCCGTCCGTCGATCTCGAACGCGCCCTCGCTGCGGCAGTGCAAAGCGCCGTGTTGCCGGTAGAGCACCACGTCGTGCGGCCAATGGCGGCAGACGACGTGATTATGCGCCCCGGGGCCCATCACGCAGGTATCCGATAGCAGCAATACGGCCGAGGCCGTCGGCTGCGTTCGATGGTTGCTCACGAAGTCGAGCCGTGCCGTGGCGCTGAGCGGATGAGGGCGCCGGAACCGCATTTTCAAGGCCGGCCCCATTTCCACCAGCGCGCCGTCGTTGAGCCAACTGGCCTGCACGACCGCCTGCCCGTTGATGCGCACGTCTCGCAAGGGCTCGATCATATATCCTTCCTCGTCGCGGCGGATCGTGGCATGGTGGCGGGACAGGTCAGCCAGCAGCGGCAACTCGATGGTGCTGCCGGGCACGGCCTGGCCCACGCGAATCTCGCTGCCTTGGCAGACGTAAAACCCGCCGACCGCGTCGACCCACAACAGCAGACGGCTCTTGACGGTGGCGTTATTCTTCACGGCACTCTCGATCCACGGTACGCAGGTCGTCGAATCTGTCGACGAGTCGGTCGACAACGGCCGGGCGGAATCGAACATCATGGGAGTTCCTGCCTCGGGTGTCGCGCGCGATCGGGGCCGCCCTTTGATCGGCAGACGCACCGCGCGCTCGGCCCACATACTGGCTCGCCGGCGCTGAAGATCCATTATGACCTCCGCAGCGCCGCGCGCCTGCCATTGACCACCACGGCCGCTCGTCGGCCGGCCCTCTCCGGCGGGC
>JBGSYQ010000461.1:0-2277 GCA_041750795.1 Pirellulales bacterium
GACCGCCATCCGCGCCACGGTGATCCGCGGCAGGCCGCTGCGGCCGGCCAGCCCGATGATGTACAGCGAGACGACCGTGGTGGCCACGTCGCCGATGCCGGGAATCAGCCCGATCAGGGCGTCGAACCCGAACCGCCAGCCGAGGCCCGGCACCTCGAAGCAGGTGTCCATCAGGTCGCTCAGCCAGTCGACCACGCGCCGCATGCGCAGGGTCTCTTCGTCCAACTCGTCCACCCATTCGCCGCGCACCGGCTCGACCGGTTTTGGCAGCCCGTCAGGTTCGACCGTCCAGTCAGGCATGGCATTCACTGCTGTGAGAACATCAACAAAAGGAGTCCCGTGCGAAGCGTGCGGCCAAACACGTTCGGCGCTGGCCAGAGCGTCCGTGTCGTGACGCGTTTCACCGCTGAGGAATTCTAGAAGTGTCGGCCTCGCGGACAATCAAGCCCTCCCGAAACGTTTCGTCGTCCTCCGTCCTCCGTCCTCCGTCCTCCAGCCTCCAGCCTCCAGCCTACCGCCTACCGCCTCTCCTCAATCTCCCGCAGCTCCACCGCACGATGCTCCCGCGCCGACACATAGCAGGCCTCGACCAGTGCCATCGTGTGCAGGTTGTCGCGCCCCGACAGCACGCTCTCGCGCTGCTCCTCCAGCGCGCAGAGCAGTTCGGCCATCGGGCCGACGAACGCATCGGGAAACCACACTTCGGGCCAGCGCGGCTGCAGCCAGTTGGGTCCGCGGGCAACGCTCGTGAAATCGAGCGTGCTGGGCGCTCGCTTGGGATACTCGGGCCAGCCGATCGTGCCACGCGCCGCGCCGAGGATCCCCTCGACGCGCCAGCGAATGCCGATATCGGCGGCCGCACCCTCGCGCGCCGGGCCGGTCCACACGTCGTCCCAACCGGCGGCCCGCAACCCGTCGGCGTACTCCAGAATGTAGAGACAGATGCCGTCCTCGTGGGCGAATTGCGTGGCCGTGCGCGGATCGGGGCGCACGCTGGCAATCACGCGCAGCGGATCGCCGAACCAATAGCGAAACGTATCCAGGTGATGGATGCTCATGATGCGCAGCGTGACCCAGCCTTGCCGTTGCTGCCAGGGCGCCCAATGCGGAATGGCACGCATGTCGATCGTAGCCAGCACGGGCTGGCCCAACTCGCCGCTGGCCAGCAGCGCCTTGCAGGCGCGCACCGACTGATCGTAGCGCATGTTTTGATTCACCGTCAGCGCAATGCCGGCTTCGTCGCACAGCCGCACGATCTCGCGCGCCTCGGCGTAGCTGGTGCCCAACGGTTTTTGCGCCAGCACGCCGCGCACGTGATCGGCGTGGCGCACCACTTCGCGAATCACCTCCAATTGCACGTCGGGCGGCACCGCCACGTCGACCACTTCCACCCGCGGGTCGGCCAGCAGCGCTTGATACGTTTCGAACACCGCGGGGATGCCGTGCCGTTGCGCCACCTCGCGGGCGCGCTCGGGATGGCGCGACGTAATGCCCACCGGGTTGAAGCCGGCAGCTCGATACGCCACCAGGTGGCAGTCGGCCATGATAAATCCGGCGCCGATGCAGCCAATACCCACCTGCCGATGGCGCGGCAGCACCGGCGGCTGGTGCAGGGGCGCGGATACCTCTTCACGACGCGTGGACATGGACAAGCCTCCTGATACTGCAAGACGCGCGGCAATGCCGCGCCGCCGGTTGATTGTTGCGCGCGGGCGCCGATCCGAGCAAGCGCATCCGCCGCGGCAACGTTCAGCGCAGCCCCGACTCGACCGGCGGCAACCGCCACGTGGTCGGCGGCGTAGTGGCCAACGGTTCCTGATGACTCACCGGCTCGATCGCGCCCCCCGCGACGGCCACGACCACCGCAGCCGCAGGTTGTGCCGCGGGCACGGGGGACGTCGTTGCCGGCGAGTTGGCCAGCGCAGCGGGCGGCGGACTTGCCAGCGATTCGGCCACGCTCGAAGTGTGCGAGATCAGACTGCCATCGCGCCGCACGCGCGCGATCAATCGGTCCAACTCGGCCACGCGCCTGGTGCGCGGCGGATGCGCCGCGCCATTGAGCGCGTAAGCGACGTGTACCACCTGCTGACGCGATCCGCCACTGGGCGTTGCGGTGGTGCCCGGCTGAGACTGTTCCAACCTGGCCAGCACACCGCTCAATTCGGAGACGGGCACGTCCAGACCCATCGCCTCGTGAATGCCGTCGGCCAGCGCGATGCCGGGCAGTCCGTCGTCGGCCAGTTTGCCGATCCGCCGGAGCCAACCCGGCGCTTGCGA
>JBGSYQ010000462.1:0-2150 GCA_041750795.1 Pirellulales bacterium
CCGCGCCAGGCACTCGGCGAGCGCCAACTCGCCAGCAGCATCACGGCCGCCGCCGCCAGCCCACCAGCCAGCACCATCTTCGCCCACAGAACGAAATCAAGCATTCGCTCCGTCTCGCATGCCGGACGGTCCGTGGCTGAATTCGCCAAGAATTCAGCCGTGAAGTCTGGCCACTTCAGCGACGCCTGACACGCGGCTGTACCTGAAGGTAAGCAACCACGAATCGTTTGAAGTCTGGCGAATTCAGCTACGTCGGCCGCGCGCACGACGCGCCACACGCTCTTACTTCGCGGCTTCGACGCCCACCACGACGGTCACTTCATCGCCCAGCCCGCCTTGCGCGGTGCTCACGCCGAAGTCGGTGCGCCGCACCGAAAACTCCGACACCAGCCCGATCCGCTTCGTGCCCTTGGGAAACTCGACGACCTTGTCGCCGCCCGCGAACTTCAGCGTCAGCGGCCTGGTCACGCCGTGCATCGTCAGTTCGCCGGTCACTTCGAAGCCGCCCGTCAGCGGTTTGACGCTGGTGCTTCGAAACGTCAGGTTCGGAAACTGCTTGACGTTGAAGTAGTCGGGCGCCCGCAGGTGCTCGTCGCGCTTGACGTTGTTGGTGTCGATGCTCTCGACGGGAATGGTCAGCGCGAACGACGATTTTTCCGGGTCGGCCGAGTCGATCGTGATCTCGCCCGAAAAGTCGTTGAATCGCCCGTGGATGTTGCTGATGCCGGCGTGTTCGATCGAAAACGAGATCGACGAGTGTACCGGATCGACCTTGTACGTATCGGCCGCCCGCGCCGGCGTGCCGATCAGCAGCAGGCCGAGGGGCGTCAGAGTTGTCATCGCAAAAAATCGTCTCAGTGCCGCCGCAGTCATGTTTGCACCTTTGCCGGAAAACAGGTGGGGTTCAACGCGCCAAAGCATCATAACGTGCCACGAGGAGGAACTCCACCAGCCGGCGACGGCGGCGCTTCGCGGTAGCTGTAGCTGAATTCGCCAGAATACAGCGAATCGGTCGCCCCTCTATTCGCAACCAATCGGCCTCGTAGCTGGATTCGCAAGAATTCAGCGAGCACCAACATGGACTCTTGCGCGTTCAGCTACAGCACGCATCACTCCGGCAGCGCCGGCGGCTTGTTTGGAACGGGCGTGGGGCCGGTGAGAAATCGCCGGCCAAGGCGGTCGAGCATCGCCCGATAGACCCGGTCGATGGCGATGATTTCGATGATCGCCTCGAACTCCGCCGTGAAAAGCGTCGAGCGCGTGAGCTTCACCACGCGCGTGCGGTCGACGTGCGCCGGCACCGGCGGCAGCGGATCGGGCCCGACCTTGATTAACGTGCCGTCGATCGAGTCGGCCAGCTTGTTCTTGGCGCCCAGTTTTCGTTTGCGCTTGGCCATCAGTCTCGAACATCCAAGGCAACCATCGACGAGCGACGAGCGGTTATCCCCAGTCTACCAGGATCCGCACCCCGTGGCGACGCGAGTCGGTGCTTCGGCGGCGGCTTAGTTGTAGCTGAAGTTGCCAAACTTCAGCCGGGTGATACTGAATTCTGGCGAATTCAGCATCCGTTGTCAGGAAACGCGGCCGCACGCGACGCGAGTCGGTGCTTTGTTTCGCGCGGCCCCAGGCGGTATAGTCGTAGTTCGCCGCGCATTATCACCACCGAGACCCACCCATGGCTACGCACGTCGCCCCCGCCGCGACCGATCGCCGCATCGGCCTGCCGCTGTCGGAAGTCGATACGCCGGCGCTGTTGCTCGACCGGGCCGCCTGCGAGCGCAACCTGGCACGCATGGCGGCCTTCTTTCAGCATCGGCCCGCCCAATTGCGGCCGCACTTCAAAAACCACAAGTGCGTCAGCCTGGCGCGGCGGCAATTGGCGGCTGGGGCCGTCGGCATGACGTGCGCAAAGCTGGGCGAGGCCGAGGTGCTGGTCGATCACGGCATCACCGACGTGCTGGTTGCCAACCAGGTCGTCGGGCCGCAGAAGATGGCGCGGCTGGCGCGGCTGGCCCAGCGGGCCCGCATGGCCGTGGCGGTGGATCACATCGAGCAAGTGCAAGCGATTTCGCAAGCCTCCGCCGCGGCCGGATCGACCGTGCGGCTGCTGGTGGAAGTCGACATCGGCATGGGGCGCTGCGGCGTCGCGC
>JBGSYQ010000463.1:0-8322 GCA_041750795.1 Pirellulales bacterium
GAGCGGCCGCTCGTCGGCCGCGGCAATCGCGCGCGCCGTTGCCAGCAACGCGGCCACGCCGCCGCGCAGCGAAGCGGCCGTGTTTGGCTGTTCCAACAGCCTTCGCAACGCGTGGCCACGATCGGCATAGCCTTGCGCCAAACCGCTGAGGATTGCCAGTTCACCGGGTCCAGCTCCATCGGCCGGCTGGGCGGCCAACAGCGCGAAGCAGCGTGCCAACTGGTTCTGGTCCTGTGCTAGCGCGATGGCGGCGGCCGTTTCGCTGAGCAGCCAGATTTCGCCCTCCGCAGGCGCGCGTCGCCACCGTGCATCGCTGTGCAACAAGCCCGCCAGAAATTCGGCCGCATCGTTGCCCAGGCTGCCGATGATCGCCGCGGGCACGTACTTGTCGTTGGCTTCGCGGTTGGCCAACGTCACCAGCGCAACGACCTTGTCGGGCCCCGGCACGTCGGCCAGCGAGCGAGCCAATTCGAAGCGCACTAAAGCATGAGGAAAGTTGGCCATCTTGAGCGCCAGCTCGCGCAGCGGCACGCTGCTGGCCAGTCGCGGGGCGGCCAGCCGCATGGCGACCTGTCGGACGTGTCCTTCCGCATCCTCCATCGCCCGCAGCAGCGTGCTGTCGTCGAGCATCGCCATTCCGTCGAGCGCGCCCAGCGCATTGACTTTGGCGCGCGGCCGGTCGCTGCGCAGCACGATGGCGCGCAACAGCGGCACGGCTTGCAGTTCGCGCCGTTCGACCAGGATGCGCTGGGCCGTATCGCGCAACCAACCGTTGGGCGAATCGACGTGCTTGACCAGTTGCGAGGTCGACTGGCTCGTCATTGGCGGGGCGGGGCGCGGCGGCCAGGTTAGCTCGCGCCGGCTGACTTTCCAAATGCGGCCGTGTCCGGCGCCTTGGCGCCAATCGACGCTGGCCCGCAACCGCTCGGGCACAAAGGCCGGATGCTCGACCCAGCGGCGATAGAAGTCGACGATGTAGAGTGCGCCGTCGGGTCCGGTGGCGAGAAAAACCGGGTGAAACCAGGGATCCGTCGAGGCCAGGAATTCGCGGTCGTGCTCGCCGCGGCGCGCGACGAACGAAGGCCCGTCGGGCGTGAGCATACGCCGGTGTACGAGGTTGGTGAGCGACTCTGCAACGAACGCGCTGCCGAGATACTCCTTGCCCAGTGCGTCGCCGCGAAATACCGTCAGGCCGCACAGCGCGTTGAAATAGTCGGTGCGCTCGCGGTTGAAGGTCTGCGGTCGAGGGCTGACGGGAAAGACGCGACCGGTATCCTGCGGATCGACAATGTTCCGCACGCCGAACGTGCCCAGGCGCGGATTGCGGTCGAGAAACGGCTGATCGAACAGCGCGTGCCGCAGGGGTATCGTGTTCCACGAGAGGAAGCGGTTGCCCCAGTCGTCATGTGCCTGGCCAAACTGGCTCTGGCCGCTGATGGCCTCGAAGCGGCTGCCGTCGGGCAAGAAACGAAAGTCGCGGCCGCGAATCGACACACCGCCGCCGGGCGGATCATCGCCTCGGCGAATCGTGCCGTCGCTGCGCCCGTTAGCGCCGTAGATCCAGTTGTCCAGCCCATAGGTCAAGCCGTTGGCGCGCAGTTGCTGGTTGCCTTCGCCGAAGCCGGTGAAGACCACCTGCCGCTCGTCGGCCACGCCGTCGTCGTTCGTGTCGCGCAGGAAAAGCAGATCGGGCGCGGCGGTGACGAACAGGCCGCCGCGCGCCGCCAGCAGGCCGTTGGGAAAACGCAAGCCGTCTGCGAATACCGTGGCATGCTCGTACCGGCCGTCGCCGTCGCGATCCTCCAGCATGCGAATTTGCCCAGCCGCCGGGCCGAGCGGATAGTCGATCATTTCGGCCACGAACATCCGGCCATCGGCATCCCAGCAGACGGCCACCGGGCTGTCGAGTTGCGGCTCGGCGGCGACCAGCTCGATCGTCAGCCTGCGATCGGAAAGCCGAAAGCTCTCAAGCGCCTCGTCCGGCGTGAGCGCCGTCTCGCGGATCGCCGGTGCGTCGGGCGGTTGCTGTGCTCGGGCTGTCGCAATGCTCAATACCAACCCGATGAGCATTACGCACCGAGCCATCACGATTCTTGCCACGGGTGGCGCCGGCCAACCGTGTACCCGCCGCCGAGCGACGCCCAACAAGCGCGGGTGGTTGGCGCCACCCGTGGCACATCCACACTCGCATTCGCACGATTTACATGCGCTCGATGACGTCGTGTTTTGCTGGCGCGTGCGGCGCATGGCACTCACGGCTTGGCCAGTTCCTCGAGCATGCCCACCACGTCGTCGGCGATGCGTTCGCCGATGCCCGGTTCGGCATAACTGTGCAGACCCATCCAGGTTTGATAACCGCCGAGCTCGTGGGCTTCGCGGTTGGGCAGGTATCCGACCCAGTCGTTGGCCAATTCAGCCACAACCGTATTAGCAAACGGCGAGCGCTTCTTGATTTCGATGCCCAAGGTCGTGAAGTACTCCGCGGGCACGCCCACGATGGCCACGTCGCCGATGGCGATGGCTTGCAGCGTGGTGTGTCGCGTCTGGCCCTGCTGTTCGGCAAGTGTCTTGCGCATGGCGCGGAACACGTCGATTACGGCGTCGGCATGTGATGGAATCCGCTTGCGGCAATAGCGGGCAACCTTGTCCTCCTCGGCGGCTTCGTCGAAGGCGCGCACTTTGAACTCGAAGTCACGCTTGATCGACGCCAGCTTCGTGACGGCGTGCGGTTGGGCGTCGCCAAGGGCGGCGAGCACGGCACGCTTCATGCGACGCACGGCCTCGTCGACCGGTACGGCGGTGACATTGTGGGTCGAGCCCGAGGCGCCTTCCAAAAACTCAACCGGACAGCCAAGCTGCATTTCCAGCTCTTGCGCGGCTAGGCCATAAAAACTGGGCGAGCGCACGCCGGGGGCTCGCGTGCCGATGGTGTGCGTGGAATGGTTATAGAGCACGGCCCGCAACTTGTCGCCGTCGCCACGAAATGCGAGCACGGGCAATTGCGGATCGAAAGGTCCGGTCGGGCGCACGGCATCCTCCATCGAGCCGGTCCACCAGATCGAGCCGTCGGCTAACAGCAAGCGGCTGTTGCCGCCCACCGTCGTTTCCTCGCCCAACTTGTAAAGAAAGGTGGCGTCGCCGCCTTCGAGCCGGCCGCTGGCCGATTCGACGGCTCGAACGATGGCATCCTCGACGTTCCGGACAAAGCCTTCTTCGCGCGCGTAGCCGTGAAGGGTTGCCGTAGTGGGCGCGTGGTGCGTGTGCGTCGCGTTGACCAATACGCACGCCGGCGGAATGCCGGTCGATTGCTCGATGCGCGCTAACGCCCGATCGACGAAGTCGGCCTGCACGAAGAGGACGTCGCAGGCTACGATCGCCACCTTATTTGCCGGCTTGCTCGTTCGCTCGATCACCACGGCCACGGCGCGCAGCTCGCCTTCCTGCCCGGTGGCCTTGCCGGGTCCGATGCCGCCGCCGACTACCATCGAGTCGTCCGCGGCGATGCTGATCGCCGCGGCGCCGACGCGAATCTCGCCGGCCGTGGCCTGCCATGCCAGCGGCGCAACCATCAAGACAAGGCTGCACCAGCCGGTGGCCATGTTCTCACGTGGCGCAGCCGTGGGTGAGCATGTCGATCGTCGCGGCAACCGAAGCAGCATGCTCACGCACGCGCGGGCGTCGTGCCTCGCGATCACAGCGCACTCTGACGACGGGACGAACCCTTCGGTCAACGCGAAACGCATCGCGGCATTCCTCTCGCTACTGCTTCTTGATCAACCAGATTTCCGAGACCTGGCAGCCGCGGCCGTTGCGGCCTTGGCCTTGCTCGCGGTGCCAGGTGAGCTTGAGCCGGCCACCAGCCGTCACCTCCGGCGGAATGTCAAACTCCACTGGGCCGTACGGCACCAACTTCTCGATGAAAGGATGCACTTCGATCGCGTCGTTGGCCGTGCAGCGGATCTTCTTTTCCGGCGAATCGCCTCCATACACGACGCGCATTTGATAGCGGGCCGATGGATCGAGATCTTCATATTGCAGGTTCAAGGGCGCGTCGACCAGTGATTCGGCGTGATCTTTCCACGAGGCACGCATCGGACCGAAACCGGCAAACCCGGTGTGCGACGATTGCAAGAAGGCCGGATCCTTGGCAAAACCGGGGCCGACCACCAGGTGCGGCTGCTGGTGCAAGTTGCCCAGATCGTCGTAAAAGCCGCCGGGCCCGGGATTGGTCCAGTTGACGATCTCGTCGAGGCCGCGAAGCCGTTCTGCTTCGACCGAAAGTTGCCGCAATACGGCGAAACGTTCTTTGAGCCAAAGGCGATTGCCCAACGGCACGTCGAGCGTATCGAGCGTGGCGCCGCGATCAACGCCGATGGCCTGGTACTTGGGCACGCTGGTTTGCATCTGGATGCTGGCGAACAGATCATCGGCCAGTTGGTGGACGCGCTCGCGCAGATCGGTGGCCACGCGCTCGTCCGCCTGGTCGAGCAACTTCTCGGCCGCGTCGATGGCCGCCAGCGCGCCGCTTGTGCCAGCCTGGCGCAGCGCGTCGATGGCTCGCTGCTCCAGATGGGTCTCGTAGATCAACCGGGCCCGCACGTAGGCATCGTAGTAAGCCCGGTAAAGTGCCTGCTGGAAGCGCCAGTTCCCTTTCACTGCCGACGGGGCGCGGCGCTCCATGTCCTGGAAACGCGCGAGCGTGACGTCCACTTCTGCGTTGGTGAGTAGCGCGCCGCGCCAGTTGCGCTCCAGCGACAGCAAGCCTTGGGCGAAGTCGTCGGCATAGGCGTCGCCGATATAGTAGCGGGAGTAGTCGCGCAGAATGTCGATCACCGGCCGGTCCGGATCCCAGCCCAGGCCGCTCCAGACGGCCTTGTTCACGTCGTCGTTGCAGCCTTCGGAGTAAGTAATGAAGCCGCTGGTGTGCGGCTGCAGCAGGTTGTGGATCACGGCCATGTCGGTCGGCCGAGGATTGATCGCCTCGCGACTCGACGTCAGCGCGTGGGCCAGGTCCCAGTCGGGTACCGGATACTGGCACTGCCGAGAGTGCGTGATGTCCGGGTAGTGGCGAATCGGGTATCGCTTGGGAACCGCAGCCCGCAACTCCGGCAGGCTGACGCGCACCTGCGGGCCGAAGACGATGCCCGCCAGCCAGGCGGGCTCGGCGCGCACCAGGTCGTAAAACTCGTCCATCCAGGCGGCGTCGAAGCTCTGCGGCGACATCCACATTTGCGCTTTGGGATGATACTTCCGCAACTGCGCCGTCTGCTTTTCCAACAGCGCGAACATGTGCTTGGGCTGCGTGTGGCCCGGATCGCCGCCGGGCACGAAGATCGCGTCGATGCGCGGCAACGCCTTATAGACGACTTCCCATTCCTTGAGAGCGAACTCGACCGTCTGCGCGTCCGAGTAATCCTCGTCCATCGCCGGATACCAGATCCACACGTCCAGGCCGTACTCGTCGGCCAGACGCGACATGCCGACCATCATTTCCAACGGCGGGCGGGGAAAGTGCGGGCTGGTCTCCGCGTCGTCGCTGCGCGGCGGAATCAGCTCGACGGCGTTGGCGCCGAACACGGCCAGGTCGCGATAGTACTGTTCCCACTGCGGCAGATCCCAGGCGTCGTAGCTGTTGGTCTTGGGCCGATAGCCCAGTTGATGGCCGCGCAGCGGATACTGGGGCGCGGTGGTGACGTTCAGATCGTCGTCGAGCGTGATCTTGCCGGGGTGGAGGTGCAGGCGGCGCAAGAGATAGCCGATGCCGAACAGCACGCCACGCTCGTCATTGCCAACGACGGCAACGGCGCTGCCTTGGCCGCGGATGCGAAAGCCCTCGGCGGCGCCGGCGGCGGGTTCCTCGGCGAATCCTTCGACCAACGGTCCAGCGAAGGCTTTGATGGCCGTTGCCGGACCGACGGCGACCACCGCAGCATTACCCGTCGGCCATACGCCTGAGACTTGCCACGTCACGCCGCTGCGCTTGGCGACCTCGTCAACCAGCATGGCCACGGCCTTTTGCTCGCGCGGCGATAGCGACGCGGGAGCGACGATGACGGCATTGGTCAGATCGGCGGCAAGGCCCGATTCGGCGGAGAACGTGACGACCAGTGCCGTGAAGAGGGCGACTGTGCGTGCAGTGATGGTGAGCATGCTCTTGCGTCCGGCAATGGGCCATGGAATAGCGTAGGCACTTATTGTCGTCTGCCCGATTGCCAGCGGCAAGCTTGGCGAAAAGCCGGCACGGGTGGAAGGCGCCACCCGTGGCACGTGTCGCGAGCGCAGCGCCTACCGGCGGCTGCTGAGATGGCCAGCGCTGGATTGAAAATACTTCTTGCGTCGGCCATCGACGACGTCGGGGCTGAGGGTGTTGCGCGTCTTCAGGTCGTCGAGATTGGCCAGGCAGGTGCGGCAGCCGGAGACTTCCAGGTGGAACTTGACGAAGCCGGCCGCGTCGTTGTCGAGCACGCCCAGCAGATAGTTTCCCAATTGCTCGCGTGCCGGGCAGCTCAGGCGGTGCCGGCGCCAGATTTCTCCCAGCGAGTGAACGCCGGCGTCGCGCCGGCCGTTGATGGCGGCCAACTGCTGCACGAGCTTGGCATCGGCGCGCAGCGCCGCCTCGATGGCGGCCATGGCCTCCACCGGCAACGCTTCGTCGAGATAGGCCTCTAGATCGGCATGCGTGAGCTTGTGGGCCATGGCTTACTCTTCGTGCAATTCCGGAAACACGTCTTCGGGCAAGCCCTGCTTCTTCACCAGGGTGCGCAAACGCGCGATAAACTCGAACTTGAAGTTGGCCACGCGCTGTTCGGTCATGCCGAGCTCCGCAGCCACGTTGCGATTGGCCCAGCCGCGCACGAAAAGCAGCTCGAGGCAGGCCAGCTTGTCCCATTCGCCGCGGCCGCGCAAGCGTTCGATCTGGTCGGCCAGCGCCGCAACCATGGCGTCTTCTTCCAGGTGCTTGCGCTCGCCGCTGCGCATCAGGCTGGAGACGGGCCGGGCGCTATCGGGCGGTTCCCACTGGCTGCTCGAGCTGCCCACTGCCATCGGCAAGGTCGGGCGGCGGCCTTCGCGGCGGAGGTGATCGGTCAGCTTGTGCGCGGCGATCGAAAACAGATAACTCTCCAGCGGCCGCGAGTCCTCGAAGTTGGGCAGGCTGGTCAGAAAGCCCAGGAACGTCTCTTGCACGACGTCCTCGCCCGCGGTGCGGCGTCCCAGGCGCCCTTCGACGAAGGCCAGCAGTCGCCCTTCGAAACGCGCGATCAACTCGTTCCACGCTTCGGGCTCGCCGTTGCGAATGCGCGTCACCAGCAATTGATCCGAGGGCGCCAGAGGGCACATGGGCCGGATGTCCTGAGTCGAAGTGTAAAGACGCCAGTCGCGGTGGCAACTTTCTGGAAGCTGCTCCGCAGCCGGCCATATTAACACAGATCGACTAGAACGGCACCGCCGAGCGAGCCAAAAGCGCGCCGGCCGCCACCATCAACGCCACCAGCGTGGCCGCCAGTTGCAGCCGCCCGGAGTGCGTGCCGCCGGTTTGCAAATCCAGCTTCAAATAGCCGAACATCATGCTCAGCAAAGCCAGCACCACCGCCGCGCCGAAACCCACAATCCACACGCGCTCGGTCACGATCGCGCGGCGCCAGCGCTCGTGAAATACCGAGCGAGCTTCGTCGTCGAATTCCAGCAGCGCGTGAATCTGGTGCATCGGTCCCACCGATGCGGTATTCACCACCTCGCTGTACTCGGCCTTCTTGATGTGCTTGTTCAAGTATTCGCGATCAATGGCCACCAGCGCCGCGGTTCCCTCGCCCATCCAGCGATCGATGTACTCCTCGACGTGCGCCTTGATCTGATCGTCCAAAGCCGCCTGGCACTCGGGCACGTCCGCATACAGGCCCGACTGAATGCTCACGCGATAAACCGTATCGATCAGCTTGCCGGGCGTGTTGGCCCAATCGGGCAGCGCATCGTCAGACTCACTTGCGACCGTGTGCTCAGTCGCGCCGACAGGGGGCACTTGCGGCGCGGGTGAGGCCACGTGGACTTCGATTTTCGGTTCGGCGTCTTTGACTCCGGCGGTCGTCGGTTCGGCAATGGTCTCTTCGGCGACTTGGGGCTCGGCCGGCTTCGCCTCGTCGGCAGGCGCTTGGGCAGGTTCGGCCGGACGCGTGACTGCGTCGGGCACTTTGCCGCCTTCGCCCGGCTGGCCCTCGGGCGCCGCACCGGCATTGGAATCATCGCCTTCGCCGGCCGGTTTCTTGTCAAGCGGCTTGGAATCTTCCGCGCCGACACCAGCAGAAGTCTGCGCCAGCTCGGCGGCCA
>JBGSYQ010000464.1:0-11065 GCA_041750795.1 Pirellulales bacterium
CACAGGGAGCTCCCTGCACAAACGCATCAAACGCGCGGGGAAGAGCCATCGCAACCTCCTTGGCACATCAACCGTCCTCTCAAAGCCAACGAGGTTTATAATAGACTCAACGACCACCCCCATGCATGTTGAAAGGGGTGGGCATGATCTGGCCCCCATTGTCGGTGAATTGATTCGGGCAGGGATCGGCCGAAAACGGGAATTCTCCGCGTTGTGCAAGCAGGTGTTTGCATTCAATGATGCGGACCAGCGGGGTATTAAGGGGCTGGCAGTGGTCATGCTGTCGTGCGGCATCCACCCCGAGCCACCGAAGCCACCTAAGCCGACCCGAAAACGCAAATCGGCTGTGGTTCGCGCGAACCAACCGAAGATTTTTCCTCAGGGGGAGCCACCCGACCGCAACTTCGTTGAGTTTGTTTATCACCTTAACAACAAGCGCGGTTCTGGATCGTCCGACAATGAGATCGCCCGTGCATATACGAAAGAAACTCTGCCCAACGATGGCGAGGCCAAGAAATTGATGGCGCGATACCGAAAGGCACGGTCGGCCCGCAAGGTAGATATCTAGTTTTCGGTTCGCGCGAACTCTTGATTGAAGTTCATCAATCGAAGCGCCTAAGTTACCCGCAGACGATTCGCACGACGTTCGGCGCGAATCAAGACGCAATCTGCGGGAGACTTCTACGATGGCTGCTGCCACCGAATCGGCCGGCGAAATTAAAGCCGACTCACTCTACACGCTCGACGAAATCCGCGCCCGCCTTGGGCTCGGGCTCGCCGCACTTCGCACCGCTCGACGCCGCGGGTTGACCGTGCGCCGGATCGGGCGCCGTGGTTATCTGCTGGGCCGCGACGTGATGGCCTACGTCGAGCAGCACGGCAGCACTGCCGCCAACTAGGCCCAGAAACGACGCGAGCCGCCCCGGCAAAGGAAAGCGGCTCACGTCTTGGAGAATCCGTATGCCCCACGATACCACGCCTGCCCCGCCTTGCCTACCGACACCGCAAGTCGACGCGCTGCTAGCGCACTTCTACGAAGCCGCGGCCGTCGAGCATCGGCTGCTTGATCTTGAATACTGGCTGCTCAATAACCGCCCGGCCCAGTACACCTGGCAATGGTTCCTGCGCTGGGATAGGTGCGTCCTGCGCCTGCGGAAGCTGATCCGGCACAACCCGGCGCTGGCTCCACTTGCGGCTGACGTGCGGCTGTATCTTCGCACCGTCTATGTCGGGGGTGGCGATGACTAAGAAACCCATCCGCGCCGAGCTGCGCCCCGAGGCCGTGACGGTGCTTATCGATCAGCGAGAGAACCTCCCATTTGAGACTAAGCCGATGCAATCAGTTTCCGGCACGTTGCAAGCCGGGGACTACTCCATCGTTGGGCTCGAATCCGAAATCGCAATTGAGCGGAAATCGTTGCCCGATCTTATCTCGTGCTGTGGCACTGAGCGCGCCAGATTCGAGCGTGAGTTGCAACGGTTGCTCGGATACTCGACTCGCGCCGTTGTCGTCGAGGCCGCATGGTCCGACCTGGAGCGCGGCGACTGGCGTTCCAAGGTCACAGCGCAGTCGGCCACCGGATCGGTGCTCGCCTGGATCGGTGGTGGCATTCCATTTCTGTTTGCAGGCAATCGTGAGGCGGCCGAACGCGCCACGATGCGCCTGCTTTTCTGTGCGGCACGCCGACGCTATCGGCAACTCCGCGCACTGGTTCAACCTTTGGAGGAATTGAAGTGAGCGACAACGATCTGACACGCGCATCCGGCTTGTGGCTGAAGGACGGCAAGCGCGGCAAGTTTATGAGCGGCGAAACATCCGAAGCGATCCCGGCCGGCGCCAAGCTGCTGATCTTCAAGAACGATCGCAAAGAGGCCGGCTCACAGCAGCCCGATTACACCCTGTTTTTCGTTGGCGAAAGCGAACAACCGCCGATGCGACGCGCGGAACCGCAGAAGCAAGCGGCAGCGGCGGCACCCGTTGAAGATGACGACATTCCCTTTTAGGACGAACACGGATGACACTGCTCGAACTAGCACGAGAACGCGCGGCCGCGGGTATATCCCCGGTGTCTGTTCGCACCGATGGATCGAAAGCGCCCGATCGAGACTGGAAGGAATTTCAGGATCGCATTGCCAATGATGCGGAGCTGGTCGCCATGTTTCGTGGCGAAGTTGGCATCGGCACCATCTGCGGGCGTGTCAGCGGCGGGCTCGAAGCCATCGACATTGACGAGCACGAGTTGTTCCCTGAATTCTTCGCCGAAGCCGAGCGGCAGGTGCCGGGGCTCATGGCGCGACTCACGACGGTGCGCACTCCGGGCGGTTATCACCTGATCTATCGTTCCGCCACGATCGAGGGCAATCAGAAGTTGGCCAAGCGTGCCAAGGATGATCCGCTCTTTGCGGCAAAGGCAACCTTGATCGAGACGCGCGGCCAAGGTGGGTACATCATCGCCCCTGGCTCCCCGGCAAGCTGCCACGAGACTGGCGGCACCTACGAACATATCAGCGGGCCGGAGTTGACGGCCGTGGCCACGATCGACGTGGCGGAACGTGAGTCGCTGTTTCGCGTCGCGCGTTCGTTCAATCGGCTGGTGGATGAGGCGGACATCGTTGGTCGGCCAAGCACCGCGGAGAAGCGCGAAGGGCTGGCACCGGGCGACGATTACAACCAGCGCGCGAGTTGGGCCGAAGTGCTGGACCCGCACGGCTGGGCCACCGTGCATCATCGCGGCGACGTGACCTGTTGGCGCCGACCTGGCAAGAGCGGAATGGGCTGGAGCGCGACGACCGGACTAAAAAGCGGTTCAGGTAACGAGCTGCTATGCGTGTTCAGTAGCAACGCCCACCCGTTCGACGTGCCGGCTGGCAAGACGTGCGGCACCTATACGAAGTTTGCGGCGTTCGCTCTGCTCAATCACGACGGCGACTTTACTGCGGCTGCTCGTGCGTTGGGCAAGGCCGGCTACGGTGACAAGCCGAAGCGAGATCGGAAATCAAGTGGCCAAAACGGCCACTTGAATGGCGAGGCGCACCACCTGCCGTTGCTGGCGAACGCGGAGAAGATCGGCGAGGGCGAAGATCAAGAGACTCACGCCAAGTCGATGGCCGAAGTGCTGGCGAAGATCGGCTCGATTGCCGATGGCTGGCCGCGGCGAGTCAATAGCACGCTGTTCGTCGATGATGAGCAGCACGGCATTCGCCTGTTCGCCAAAGAGGGCGAGTTGTTCGGATGGCTGGCCAGCAAGGCGTTTATCTCCTGGCACAACAACGTGGGATGCGTGCGACGTGCAGAAGTGTTCGCCGAGCTACAGCGCACGGCACCGCACTATCGGGCTATCGAGACGTTCCCGCACTTTCCGCCGTTCGCCGATCACTACTATTCGCATCCGACTATCACGCTAGGCACCGGGGCGGCGCTGGCCGGATTGCTGGACCGTTTCTCGCCGGCAACGCCGATCGACCGCGACCTGATCCTGGCCATGTTCGCATCGGGGGTATGGGGTGGCGAAGGTGGATCACGTCCCGCGTTCGTCGTGGCGAGCGATGAAGGGCGGGGCGCCGGTAAGACGGCACTGGTCGGCGGCGCCGGCCGGCTGTTTGGCGGTATGTTCTCTGTCAGGAAAGACGAAAAGGTCGACGCTATCTCCAAGCGGCTGCTGACCCCCGAGGCGCTGACTAAGCGTGTGGTGGAGATCGACAACGTAAAGACGAACCGGCTGAGTTGGGCAGAGTTGGAAGCGTTCATCACGGCGCGGGAAATCAGCGGCCACCAGATGTTTGCGGGGGAACGGACGCGGCCGAACACCCTGTTGTGGTGCATCACGCTAAACGGGCCGTCGCTGTCCAAGGATATGGCCCAGCGCTCCGTCATCATCAAGCTACGGCGCCCCGAGCACGACGGCGATTGGCAGGACGAGACGGCCAACTACATCGAATCGAACCGCTGGCAGATCATCGGCGACCTGGCCGCGTTCCTGGCCGGGCCGTTGTTCCCGCTGGAAAAGTTCACCCGCTGGGGCAAGTGGGAGCGTGACATCCTGGCCCGACTCCCCGAGCCGGGCGAAGCGCAGCGCGTAATCGTCGAGCGGCAAAAGCAAGTCGACGCCGACGATGAGGAATCGGCCGACATCGAGGATCACTTCCGGCAGCAGCTTGAAGCACTCGGCTATGACCCCGACGTGGACGCTGTGCATATCCCGAACACAATCGCCCACGACTGGTACAAGCGCGCCACGGGCCACGACACGAGCACTACGGGCGTCACACGGGCCATCAATCAAGCAGCCAACGAAGGCACGCTGCGATGCCTCAGAATCAATCCTGGCCGCAAGCATGGGCGTGGGTTGCTGTGGGCGAAGGGACGAGTGGACACGATCAGCTACGACCTGGAGCAACGGCAGCGCGACAACTCTTGGCGCGATGATCGGCACTGGGATCGATGAAGCGGGGGACGCTTTGGAGCGTTTGGGGGACGCTTAGGACACTTGGGGGACGCTTTTAGCAATGTCGCAACACACAACTACTAACGCACTTAACTTAGCCGGGGGACGGTTAGGACGGTTTCATCCCTATTCCTTACATGTACGCGCACACACGCACACGCACGCACAGGGGGGAATACGGGGAAAGTGTCCTAAGTGGCCTAAGTGTCCCCCGAGGCACGAAGCTGGGCAGCCACGGCAATGCAGGCGGGAGATTAGTAGCACGTGAGCACGGAAGCCAACAACAAGCGCGAGCGGATGCCCGTGGTCAGTCTGACGCTACCACGATGCCCGCAATGCCGGAAGGCGTTGGCGCTGAAGGTGACCAAGACAATCGAGAGCAACGACGACTGGCGGTTTCAGTATGCACAGTGCCGATCGTGTGGCTGTCGGTTCCAACAAGTTTGGGACTGATTCCACGTTGTGGAATTGCGCAGCACCTCACGGGGTTTAATAAGAGCATGACACACACAACGCATACCGAACGCGACCTGACGAGCACGGCTCGCGTGTGTGAGTTGTTGCAGTCGACGCCACGGCGCATTGAGCGTGCTGCCGAGCAAGCGCACGTCGAGGCATCGTTGAGATTAAACGATGTGGCGTACTGGTCGGACGACGCGATCGGATTGATTCGTGAGCAGTTGAAGCCAAGCGAAACAAACGCATGAGACACAGTTTGCCCATACCCCCCTACCCCCTGAAGCTCAGACCTACGCACGGCGAACCGTTCGCCAAGCCGTGCGTGTTTTTTGGCGGAAAACCGAAAGCCCCCGACGAAAACTAAAAAGTTACATGACCAAATTCACCACCACCGTTGACGACTACCCCGCCCCGCCGCACCTGAGCGACCGTGCCGCTGCCTTGTGGTCCGCTGTGGTGCCGGCAAGGGCACGTTCGCCGGAGCGGCTGGCGTTGCTGTGCGTGGCTCTTGAAGCGTTCGACCGTGCCGACGCAGCTCGTGAGGCAATCGCCGTCGAGGGCATGACGACCGAAACAAAGCGCAGCGGCGTGACGCATCTTCACCCGTTGCTTCGCGTCGAAAAGGAATCGCGGGCGTTGTTCGCAAAAATCTGGTCGCAAATGAACCTGCAATTTAACCCGTCCCTGGACAGCCGCCGCTAACTCGAAAGGACTTCCGATGGCACTACCACGAAAAGCACCTGGCGTACCGCCGCTGCCGAAACTTCCGAAGCCGAAAACACCACCGACACCGCCAACCCCCAAGAGGCGCAAATCGAAATGAGCGATCCACGCATCGGCATTGGCACCGGCGACGGCATCGGCACGAAACTGCCCGAGGCGTTCTCGTTTGACCAATCGACGTGGGCGGCGCTATCGCGTGAGGAGCGCGACCAAACAATCGCTGCGCTGATGGCCATCGAGGCGCGCGTCGAAAACAACGAACTTGGATTGGCGATGGCCATGCGAATTGCGGAGCTTGTTTGCGCGGAGCCGATGCCATGACCAAAAACGATTCTACCGACTGACCAACCAACGCACGAAAAGGAAACCACAAGATGCAAGCGACAGAAGAATTGATGAGCGAGTTTGCCGGCACGCCGGAAGCCGCAGAGCTTTTGAAGGGAGCACGCGAACGTGTATTGAAGCAGCGCAAGGCCGCGGCCGACGCGATCCGACAAAGCGAAGCGGCACGAGACGCCGCACTCCCCGACGCGATTCTCACCCAACAGTACGCACAACAAAACGTGGCCGACTGTCTCGAATCGCTGAAGGTTGCGCAAAAGCAACTCGATGAGGCCCGCTCTGGGGTTCGCGGAATCTCGGCGCGATGCGCTGCCCTGGTTGCTCCGCACGAGCGGTTGCTGCGCGAGACGGCGAGCCCAGCCATCGGCAAGCTGTACGACGAATTGCACGACGCACTAGGCAAGCAGCACACGCCGGAGCGCTTCGCGGCGCTGTTGGAAGTTCGGGACCAGTTGTGGCGCGAGGCGCTGTCGGATGACGAGCTGGCCGACCGGATCGCAGACATTCGGCAGCGCGCCGAGTTGGGCGGTGACGAGTGAGCACTACCACACTTAGTCCGCGACAACGCAAAGTGCAAGATTGGGAGCGAAAGCGTGCTCGTCGGCCGAAAGACGATACGCCGGCGGAACGGGCGCGCGAGAATGCCGATATCTTGGCGTTTCTCAGCAACTCGCGTCGCATCTCGTCATTGCAACCCGCCAAGCGTAAGCGGCCGCTCAATCCCGAGCTACGCGCTCGCGTCGACCGGCTCAAAGAGATTTCCGATTTCGAGCAATCGCAGCAACAGCGGCGGCGCAAGCGTGAACTTCTGGCACGCGTCGACAAGCTGCTGATAGGCACACCCGATGCCAGCGATGGGCTCGATGCGATGATCCGCGAGCAACTGGCAGTGCAACCAGCCCTCGACAGAAAAGTTTTGTCGACGCTGTACCGCGCGTGGGGCATGTTCAATCAAACCTATTTTGGTGGACGGCTGAAGTTGCCGATTATCACGCTGAAGCCAAACAGCGAGATGGCAAATTCACTCGCACACTGTGAAATCTATTCGCGTCCCGTCGTGCTCGTGTTCAACCGGCGCGAGGTCTGTCTGGGCGTCACCAGCCAAACGTTAAACGTGTTGGTTCACGAGATGTGCCACCAGTGCCTTGCCCAGCATGACGGCCCGGACGCGGCGTGGGACGATGCCACCGAGGGGCACCATGAACCGTTTGTTCGGATCGCCAATCGCATCGCGCGTGAGCGAGGATGGCCCGATTGCTACATCGGCAAGAAAGGCGACTCCCGAGCGGCGAACCATTGGGCGTGCGGAAAACACTAGTTTCGTCGAGTTGTTCGTGCGGCCCGCGCGCCGCGCTACGCCCTGGTCCGGTTGCGGCGCGCGGGTTTTTGAGAAGTAAGGATGACGATGGCCCGTAATTTACAAATCTTCGTGCGAGGAGTGCCGTACTCCGCAAGCGAATCCGAGTTGCGCGAACTGTGCGAGGAATTCGGCGAAGTGACCGACGTGCGGCTGCCGTTCGATTACGAGCGCAAGCGGCTGCGCGGCTACGGATTCGTCACAGTGCCGACCACGGCAGACCAGACAGCCATCGTCGATGGATTGGACGGCCGCGAGTTCATTGGCCGCAAGCTGAATGCGGAGCCGGCGCGGCCGAGAGAATACTAAGTGCCATCGACACAACACGAAAGGATTGAAACGTGATAACCACCGACCAAATTCTCAGATTCTTGCAAATCCAGCACGCCAATCAGGCCGAACATGTTCGGCTGCTTCAACAGTGCCAAGGCTGCCCGAAGCATCTTGTTGCGCACGCTGTTGCCGTTGTCGAGCGCGAGCGGCAATTGCTCGACGAACTGTTGGCCGAGCACGCGAAGGGATAGCGATGGACTGGCCCGAACTATTGCAGCTCGCGGCGCTGCTTCTGGCGTCGGCACCGTTGGCGAACATGATCGGCTCGAGGTGCTGCTGCGGGTGCCGTTGCGTTGGTCCCTTGTATCCAAGCGGATCGTGGATCGACGAATTCAGCGATGATCGCACGTACGTACCGGCCGACTTCGATATCAAGTCCGGGCTGTGCCTCAGTGGGTTGCACGGCATCAATACGGTATGGACGGTATCCGATGGCACCATGAAAACGACGACTATCGGAACGGCCAACCAAACATGGTATCGTTGCCATGCCCCCGTGCCTGTTACCGGGCTGAAAGTCACTCTATCCGCAAAGCTTGGCATCCGCGTGAGTGGCGGCGTGTTTCAGAACACCGACTTGATTATTAGTCGACAACCTGGCAACGCAGTGCCGCAAGTTGTGTACGACGTGTTTTTTTCTGGCTCCTTTCGTGCGCTGACTGCCACAAATACTTCCGGCACGTCGTCGACCGATTTCGTTGCGCACGGCTATAGCGCCGGCTTAAACACGTACGACATTTCCATCGTCATTGAGGAGTCCGGTAGCGGCGACGGATTGTTCGACATCACCGGCTACATTGATGGCACGCCCGACTTGTCTTTGAGCGGCATTGATCTTGGCGACGACACGACTTCCAACGGACTATTCAACGGCTTGAGCGGCTTCCAAGGCAAATGGTGGTTCGGCGTTGTAAATACCGGAACTAACACCGGAGCGACCATCGACGACTTGAAGCTAGAGATAGATTCGTGAAACGTGAGCCGTGGCAATCGTGCAGCCATCGCGGAGGCTCGACGCGGCTGTACCAGTGCAAGGCGTGCTGCAAAGGATCGGGGCACTATTCCCTAAAAGTGTTCGCGTGCCAGCTTCACGGCGAGTGTGCGTTGTCGGGAAAGGTGCCCGACGTGAAATTCTGCGGGGCGTGCCAGGACGTGGCGACGGCCGACGATGCCCCGGCGCCGCGTGCGGTGGAGGGGATGACGAGCGAGTGACTTTGCAATTTTTGCAAACGGGCTCTTTGACAACTCGCTGGGCCGTGGCGCGGAGAAGCGAACCGGCATGGCCCGCTGTTAAACGCATAAACGACAATGGATGCGTGCCCCCACTCTTGACGGGCGAGTTGGAGGGCGCGATACTCGTGTTGATGGTTGACGTGCAGGCGGCACTGATGGCAGCAGACGTAATTCAACGGCCCATCGCATGGAATTCCGTCGTCCCGATTTTAGTGATGGGCGGCGCGGCAATTGCGGCATTCACGATCTATCGACGGCCGGGAGTGGATCAATGGCTCTCGGTGTCCGCCGCACGCCGGAGATTTGCCACGCTTGTCGGCGTGATATCTGGAGGTGGCGCGGGCATTCTGCTAGCTGTTGCCGATTTTAAGAAGTTTTTCGGCGGGAACGCCGATGCGCACGATGCAATCATACTAAGTGGTCTGGGGTTGCTGTCAGTAATCCCTGTACTCAGTCAGTTTCTCTTGTTACGGCGTGCTGACACGTCGGATGCAGAGTTGGCGGAGTCGCGGGAAGAGGTGACCGCAGCGAAGAACTCCGAATTTTTTCAGTTGCTGGTTAACCGCTCATTTCTACAAGCCGTTGGGCAAAAACGGGACAGTATTCGGGCGGTCCGCAATACAGTTGGCGTTCGCGTCGATCGGCCCCACGAGCAACTACAACGAATTCGAGAGGGCGGCAATCCGCAGCGACAGATCAAAATTCTTGTAGCAATCGTTTTCGATATTTACCGGCAAATGCTCAATCAGACAAATGCAAAGGCGTCGCTACGCGTCGCATACTTTGACTATGACCGCTGCTACTTGCGACCGCGCTACACGTGGGATGGAATTAATGGCGATTGCACGCCGGAGGTAACTGGACGCGCAAAGGAACGATTTCGAGTTCAGCCCAAGGCTGGCCGCGCTCCGTCGGCCGCGAGTTGTGCTGCGGTTGCGGCTGCCAGCAGAGGCGAGATAGTCATCATTCCCGACGCAATCGTGGCTCATGACGATCCGTCGAGTCCGTTTGGTTTCTTTGGGGATGCCCACCAAACACGACTGCGCTCGATGGTTGTGATCCCGTTGGGCGCTCGAGAGGGAAATCCGTTTCACGAACACGTACTATGCATTGACACTGACGAAACCGGGTTCTTCCACGAAAGCCAACTTGAGCAGTTTAGGTTGATTAAACAAAACCTCGAAGTTCGTCTGTCATGCGAACTCGAATTGGAACGTCTGTATCACGACGGAGTGGAATAGATGAGCAGTGAAAATAGAAGCGAATCTGAAGAGAGTCGGATAATTGCGGAAACCGCCGGAAAGATCGTACGGGAGGTTGCAGCGGAGGCGACTAGAGTTACCGGCGTAACGTTTGAAAGCTTCGTGAGATTTCAATCTAGTCAGCGCGCCGCAAATCAACATCGCGGAGGCACCGGCCCAGTCCGCCGTTGATAAAAGGGACACACCAATGCACTCTCGCAAGCAAATCGCCGAGGCATTCAAGCTACTTGGATTAGATTCCGTTGAGGCTCGCGATAAGTTTGAGCGCTTGCGCTCAATCCATAAACTACCAATCGGCACGGATCGGTCACTTAAGCACGGACTTGCACCGTACTCACCATTGACTGACGAGGTTAGGGATGCCGAATTGGCAAGGCGTACTCGGGGAGCACCTGACCCGGGGTAGTAACTACGACATCATCCGTCGTAGGCATCTACGAAGGCTCGCCAGGAAAACCGGTCGCAACACCATCGCGTACTATTCTGGCTGGTTGCAGAAATCTGGCGACGGCTTGCCAATCGCGTTGGATGACAACGACAAGAACGGCTTTATGAATGCCGTTTATCGCCTCAATGCAAGCCGTGGGCTGGACTTGCTGCTGCACACGCCGGGCGGAAGTGCGGCAGCTACTGAGTCGATTGTCGAGTACCTTCGCTCGGTATTTAACACTGACATTCGGGCGATTATCCCGCAACTCGCGATGTCCGCAGGCACAATGATCGCCTGTGCCTGCAAAGAGATCGTGATGGGCAAGCAGTCAAGCCTTGGTCACCCCTTTCAACATGCATGGGGGTGGTCGTTGAGTCTATTATAAACCTCGTTGGCTTTGAGAGGACGGTTGATGTGCCAAGGAGGTTGCGATGGCTCTTCCCCGCGCGTTTGATGCGTTTGTGCAGGGAGCTCCCTGTGC
>JBGSYQ010000465.1:0-5370 GCA_041750795.1 Pirellulales bacterium
CCCAGGCACCGCTGCGCGCAAGCGCAGCGGTGCCCTTTTTTTGTACCCACCAGCACCGAAATCCCACCAACCCACCAAAAACCCCAGCCCAAACGATGATTTCCAACCGCCCGCTTTTTGATGACCGATTCGCCGCTGCCCAATTCCCTTTCCTCCCGCCTCCAGCCTCCAGCCTCGTCGTCCCGCCTGCGTCCTCAATGTCCTCGGTGGCAGACCCTCAAAAAACTCGAAAATCCAAAATCGAAGAATTCCTACGCCGACCGTTCCAGCGAGCCGTTGGCCTGGTTGAGCTTGTTGTAGAGCGTCTTCAGGCTGACGCCCAGTTCCTCGGCGGCCTTGGGCTTGTTGCCGCCCAAGCGTTCGAGCGTCTGGTAGATCACTTGCATCTCGATTTCGCGCAGCGTGTAGTGACCCGCGGCCGCCGTGGTTTTCGAACCGGTGGTGACTCCGCCCGCCGGCGCGGTTGCGCGCAGCCGGCGCGATTCGAACTTGTTGGGCAGATCGGCCACGTCGATCGGTCCGGCGTCGGAGAGAATCGCGGCATGCTCGATGACGTTGGCCAGCTCGCGGACGTTTCCCGGCCAGGTGTGCCCGCCGAGCACGCGCAATGCTTCGGGCGTGAACAGTTCGTCCTGCGGCCGCACGCCCTTGCGCAAGCGGCGCATCAAGTGCGCCGCCAGTTGCGGAATGTCTTCGCTCCGCTCGCGCAAGGGCGGCAGATGAATCTCGAACGTGTTGACGCGGAACATCAAATCCTCGCGAAACTCTCCCTCCTCGACCATCTGGTCCAGGTGCCGGTGCGTGGCGCACACCACGCGCACGTCGACGATCAGCGACTCGTTCTCGCCCACGCGGCGAATCTCGCCGCTTTCGAGAAAACGCAGCAGCTTGGCCTGCATCGCCTTGGGTAACTCCCCAATCTCGTCCAGGAACAGCGTCCCGCCGTTGGCCACTTCGAACAGGCCCACGCGGTGCTCGTCGGCGCCGGTGAAGCTGCCCCGGCGATGGCCGAACAGCTCACTCTCGATCAGGCTCTCGGGCAGCGCGCCGCAGTTGATGGCCACAAACGGCATGTCGCTGCGCAGGCTCTGATCGTGCAGCGCACGTGCGACCAGCTCTTTGCCGGTGCCCGTCTCGCCCAGTATCAGCACGGTCGAGTTGGTGGGCGCCACCTTGGCGATCCGCGTGCGCACCTGATCCATCAGCGGGCTGGCGCCGATCAGCTCGCTCTTGCCTTCCACGCGTTCGAGCTGCCGCTTGATCGCCAGGTATTTGTTGGTGAGCTGCCGCTTCTCGGCCACGCGCTTCAGCAACGCTTGCAATTCGACCAGCTTGCAGGGCTTGGTCAGATAGTCGAACGCGCCGTGGCGCAAGGCGGCAACGGCCGTCTCCAGCGACGACTTGCCGGTCAGCACCACCGCGTCGGTTTGCGGCGAGAGCTCCTTGGCCTTGCGGATCACCTCGATGCCCGAGTAGCCCGGCATGTCGAGATCGACCAGGATGCAGTCGTACGTGTTTTTCTCGAGCGCGGCCACGGCCGTGAGTCCGTCGGGGCAGACGGTCACTTCGTGGCCCATGCGCGGCAGTTCCAGGCTCATCAGCTCCTGCAGCGACTTCTCGTCGTCGGCAAACAACAGTTTCAAACGGCTAGGCGGCTTGGTAACGATGGTCCATCTCCTTGTGCTTCTCTGCCAAGGGCAACGCGACGCGGAATTGCGCCCCTTTGCCCGGTCCATCGCTGCGTACGTCGATATGCCCCCCGTGATCGGCAACGATGCGATAGGTGATCGAAAGTCCCAAGCCGGTGCCCTGCCCATTGCGCCGCCGGGTAAAGAAAGGTTCGAACAAATGCTTGAGCACTTCGTCGGTCATGCCGCAGCCATCGTCGGTAAAGAGCATCTCGGCCTGCTCGTCGCGCCGGCAAAGCTCGATCGAAAGCCGCCCTCCGGCGCACATGCTGTCCAATGCGTTGGTAATCAGGTTCAGCACCACTTGCTTCAATTCCTGCGCGTTGATCTGGGCGATCACCGGCTCGCCGGCAACCAGCTCGATGTGCCGATCTTGATAGCGACCGAGGTGACCGACCACGTCGATCACGCCCACTACCAGCTCGCGCAGGTCGACCGACTGCCGCGCCACGTCCCCGGCACGCGAAAAATCGAGCAGCCGCTCGGTGATGCCTTTGCAGCGAAACGCTTCGTTCTGAATCATGCGCAGATAGTTGCGCACCACGTCGGTGTCGGCGTGCTGCCCCGCGGGCAGCGCCTCCAGCAGTTCCAGCAGCCGGCTTTCCAAAGACTCGGCACACAGCGCGATCGAAGCCAGCGGATTGTTGATTTCATGGGCCACGCCCGCCGCCAGAAAGCCCACGCTGGCCAGTTGCTCGCTGCGCACCACCTGCTTGGTGCGCTCGCGGACCTGGCTGTCCAGGTCGTCGCGGATGGCCTCGAAGCGCGCGGTCATGTCGTTCAGCGCCGCCGCCAGCTCCGACATTTCGTCGCGCGTGTCCAACGCGATGCGATAGCCGAACTCGCCCGACGCCACGCGCCGCGAACCGTCGATCAACACCTGCAGCGGGCGAAACACCCAGGCGAAGAACAGCCGAATGAACAGCACCAGCAGCACCATGCCGAGCACCGTGGTGATCCACGTCAGGATGATCAGCGCGCGGTACTGCGTGCGCACGTCGCCGGCAAAGTCGTGCAACCGGCGGTGCAGGAAACTGGGCAACTCGAACGACAGGCTCTGCAGCCGTTCCAGCTCGGTATGCGTCGCTTCCAAGCGCGCCGGGTAGGTGATCCAGTCGGCCAGCTTGGTCGACTCGGCCACGCGCACCAGCGCCGCGTCGATCTTGAAAATCGTTTCCCACTCGGCGTCGCTCTCGTTGATGCGCGAGTCGTCTTCCTCATTGCGCACCAGGTGCTGTCGATATCGCGCCAGCGTGTCGGCCACGTCCTGCACGCCTTGCGAGAAGTCGTAGGCCAACTCGTCGTAGTCCAGCCCCGGCGGCAACGTCTCGTCGCCGCCCGCCGCCCAAGCGCCGCGAACCTGGGCAACGATCACGCGCAAGTCGCCGATCTGGCCGCCCAGCTTTTTGGCCAGCGGCAACTCCTCGGCGCGGCCGCGAAAGCCGCGCACGGCGCCGCGATAGGCATAGACGCCCCGGAAACCGCTGGCCGAAAGCGTGACCACGATCACCAGCAGCAGGCCGATGCCGATCCGCACCTTGTTCCGAATGGGCCACTTCGAGAGCAACGGCGACCTCCTTGTCGCTATCGTTCGGCCGTGGCGCGCGCTCGACTGGAATGGCTCGCTTCGCGTCCGCGGGGCGGGAAGTCTAGCATCAAATTCCCCCGCACAGCAAGACAGTTAACCGGCAAAGCAAGCCGCCCACCGGCCACGGCGTACAACGTCGCTGGCGGCTCAAGCGATCTTGACCTAAATCTTGGCGAACGATAGCGTTGCGTCGGCACGTTAGGCGGGGTGAGGCACTGCCCCCTGCGTGCCGCTCCGCCGTTGCGAAAGGCCGTCCGTGTTGAAGCCAGACGTCGCCCCACTTCCGCATGCACGCTGGCACGCGCTGGTTCGTTCCAAGAGAGTACACATCCTGGCGATGCTGGCCGTGGCACTGGCCATTTGGGGATGGGTCGACGTGCGCGTGCGCGGCCAGGTCGATCCACACGATCGCGGCCTGCACAAAACGGACTTCACCGTCTACACCGAGGCCGGCGCCGCGTTCTTTGACGGCCGCCAACCGTACGAAGTGACCAATCCGCGCGGCTGGGGATATCTCTATCCGCCGGCGTTCGCCATGCTCGTAGCGCCCTTGCACGCGTTGCTGCCCCAGGTGCAAGTGCTGATCTGGTTCGCGATCTCTGCGCTGATGATGTACGGATGCTACAGCGAATCGCTGCGCATCGCGCGCGCGGTGCTGCCCGCTGGACCGCAGCATTCGGTGTTCGGCCCGGCACCGGGGTGGATCGGCTGGTCGGCCTTCGTGGCCAGCCTGCTGCCGGCATTCAACTGTTTGCAGCGCGGCCAGGTGGGCGTCGCCAAGTTATACTTGCTGCTGCTTGGATTTCGCCTGTTCCTGGAAAGCCGGCACGCGGCGCGAGCGTTTCTGGCCGGCTGCGTGTTGGCCATGCCCGTGGTGCTCAAAGTTACGCCGCTGGTGCCGGTCGGCTTTCTCCTGTTCGAGCAAACCCTGGCAGGCTGGTTCTCCAACCGTCGCTCGGGCGCGCCGCAACGTGCCACCGCGCTGGCCGCCGGTGTCGCCTGCGGCCTGGCGATGTGCTTGCTGCTGCTGCCGGCCAGCGTGGTCGGCTGGCGAGCCAATCTTACGCACCTCGACGCCTGGTGGCACAACGTCGCTCTCCGCTTTGAAGAAACCAACAGCGACTTCGCGGGCGATTCGTCCTCGATGCGCAACCAGAGCCTGACCAACGCCACCGAGCGATTTGGCAACTGGATCGATCACGCCTTTGCCGGCGGACCCAACGACGAAGACCCGACGGAGCTTCGCGGCGAAGGCGTCACCTTCTTGATGGATGCGCCGATCGTTGACCACGCTTTGCTGGGCGTGCGGGTGGCGGCCGGGTTGCTGCTCCTGTTCGTGGGATACCGAGTGGCGCGACGCGGCGACATGCTGGCGCTGGCGGCGGCGTTCGGCCTGGCCGGCGTATCGACCCTGGTGCTGGCCCGGATCGCGCGCGGCCATTATTACGTGCTGTTGTTTCCGGCGGTGATTTTCACCGGAGTTTGGTTGCTACGAGCCGGACACCGGCGCGCAGCGCAAGTGGTGGTCATCGTGCCCGCGGTGCTCTCGGTGACGCACTACCTGTTGCTCGACTCTGCCGGCCGGGTCGGTGTGTTGGGGCTGGGCACGACAGCCTGGTATGCGGCGTGTTGCCTCCTGCTGGCGCGAGGCGATGCGGCGGTCGGAGCCGCGGCGCTCACGCCGGATGCAACCTTGCCCACCGACGAGCAAGAGCGCTCGCTGGCCGCCTAGCAGCCTGGTGAAGCTTTCAACAGACAACTCATGCAGGGCAAGCGACGGCTCACAGGTCGAGCACGGAGCTGTCGCGCGGATCCTTGCGCGACGGTTGATGGCGAATTTCGTTCATCATGAAGCTGATGGCCAACGCATACTCGCGCACGGCGCGGCGGTAATCGCCCGCCACCAGCGCCGCCTGCGCTTGCTCGCCGAAGGCGTTGAACTTCGCCCAATCGAGCGTCCAGTGCTCGTCCTTGGCCGCCTCGCGCAATTGCTGGGCCATCTGACAAAGCTCGGCAACACGAGCGGCGTCCGGCGTTCCGCTGTGCGTGGCGTGCGGACCGTTGCCCAAGGGCCCCGCCACGTCCGCCGGCGCC
>JBGSYQ010000466.1:0-9590 GCA_041750795.1 Pirellulales bacterium
TGCCGGAAAGCCCGAACCAGGAAAACAGCATGCCGCCGCTTGCATCGTCGGACGCCAAAGCCTTCGCGGGCTCGAGGGAGAGATCGTACGTGGCGATCTTTGGGCTGAACAGGTTCGACCAGCTCGTACCGCGCACCAGGCGCGACTCGGCGTCGAAGTCGATCAGATCCACCCGATTGGCGCGCAGCTCATTTCCCTTGAGCGAGTAGGCCAGCAAGTACGCCCCGGCGCTAAAGGCCACCACCGTCACCGTAAACGTGATCCAGGTGGCCTCCATGCGGCCGAACAACCGCCGCACGACAAAGTAGTCCAAGGGCCCGATGCAGGCGATGTAGGCCACGGCCAGCAGCGCCACCAGCCAGAAGGGGACCAGCCACACGCCGGCAAACTGATCGAGTGCGCCGCGCAGTTGTCCGGACAGATCGACAAAGCCCAAAGTGCTAACCTGCCCCCCCACGGTCTCGTCGGTCTGCTGCGTGCCGAAGGCCTTGCCCCCCAGCAATTGATCGACCAGCGTCAACTTGCCAGGCCACGTTGCCAGCGGCGGACGCTCCACATCGAAGGCGACGAACACCACCTCGCCGAATCCGTGCGCCGAGCGCACCACCAGCGGCAGGTTGCGGGGGCCGGTGCCCGCATAGGCCACGACCTTGCCACGCACGTCGGATAGCCGCGCCACGTCCACCAGAAAGCGACCGGCGGGACCGTCGATCGAGTCGGCGGCATTGGCATACGCTTCGAGCGAGCCGCTGGGAACACGCGCCACGATCTCCGTGAGCTCTCCGGGCGCAAGTCTTGCCAGTGGCGAACCGGCGGGCAGCACCAGCTCGGCGTTACGCCCAACGCAGAGCACCAGCGTGCCTCCCATCCGCACCCACTGTTCCAGTGCCGCCAACTGGGGCGATTCGCTGATCAATCGCGGATCGACCTGGTCGGCACCGGTGGCCAGCACGACCGCGTCGACTCCTTCCAAGCCCCACCACTGGCTTGGCAACGTCCCTGCATCGGGCAGATCGACCACGGTCGTGCCGCGCTGGGTGAAATGATCCGCCTCGAACGAGGCCAGCGGCCCGCCCAGCGTAACGATCAGCCGGGCGCTGGAAGGCAGAATCCCGGCCAGCGCACCGGGCCGATTGGTTTCGAAACGGCGCGTCGACACGATGCCCCGCTCGTCACGAAAACTGGCGGTTGCGGGGCCCGTCAACTGACCGATCTTGGCAATCAGCGTGACGGTCAACTTCTCGCCGGCGCCCAGCGACACGGGTTTGCTGGCGGGCGCTTGCACGCGGCTGGGCACGCCGTCGCAGTCGGCCACGATCAGCTCGACGTGTCCCGTGACGGGCTGACGGCCGGCTTCGAGCGTGATCTCGAACGGCGTCCAGCAACCCACCTTGAAGCGGCCGTCAAAGCCGGCGCGCAGTTCGACGATCTGGGGCGCGTCGGGCGACTCGGCGCGCACCGCCGGCGCCAGCGCGACCGCGGCGAACAGCATCGGCAAGAGTTGGGCGACGGCACGCGCGCTCATGGCTTCTCCGCGTCGGCGCAGGTGCAGACGAATCGTCCGCAGCCCGGGCAACCCGATCCGTATTTGCGCGCGACGGCTTCGCTCAGGTCGACGTTGGCCACGTTGGCGATCGTGGCGAGCCAGGCCAGCACGTCGGCAAACTCGCCAAGCCGCTCCTCGTGCGTGCCGTTGCGCAATGCCGAAGCCAATTCGCCCACCTCTTCCATCAACCACATGAACGTGCCGTCGATGCCGCGTGCCACGTCCTTCTCGAAGTACATTTCGCGGATCAGCCGCTGAAACTCGGCCAGATTGACCGCGACCTCGGCCGGCGACTCGGAGGCGTGCTCTTCGGACTCGGTCACGGCAGGGTCTCCAACAGCGCCTTTGCCTGGGCATGGTCCGGCTCGCGCTCGAGAAGCTCGTTGAGCGTCGCCTTGGCGCGTTCCGGTTGCCCGGCCTTGAATTGCATTTGCGCCAATGCCAGTTGCAGCTCGACCTGGTTGGGCGCCAGTTCGACGGCCCACTCATAAGCTTCGGCCGCTTCGGCGTGCAACTGTTGGGCAGCCAGCGCTTCGGCGCGCCACACGTGGACGTCGACGTCGCGCGTGTCGATGTGCACAGCCTCGCGCGTCCAACGAGCGACGGCCTCGGTGTCCCCTTCGGCCCGAGCCAGTTGCGCCAGTTTCTTGCGGATGGAAAAATCGTCGGCATCGACTTCGGCAAGTTGCGTTAGCGCGGCGGCCAGCTTCTGGTCGTCGCCGGCGCGCAGGTAGACGGCCGCCAGCGACTTGACCCACTTGATGTTGCCCGGATCGTGCCTGGCGCCCAACTCGTACAGATCGGCGGCGGCGGCGTAATCTTCGGCCTTGAGCTTCAACCCGGCCAGCAGGCTCAGCGCGTTCTCCTGCGGATTCTCGCGATCGATCGCGCCTGTAAGTCGCTGGAGCGCTTCGGCATTCTCGCCGACCAACAGGTGCAATCGTGCCCGCACGTATTGGGCCAGCGCACACGATTCATCCAGGCGCAGCGCCGCATCGGCGGCACGGCGCGCTTGTGGATAGTTCCGCCGGCCCAGTTGCACATAGGCCATTTGCCCGAGCAACTGAGGATCGTCCGGTTTTTTGCCCAGGGCTTTTTGCAGTTGGAGGAGATTCGGCTCGACCGATTTGCGCGCGACGGGCGCCGAGGCCACGACGTTCTCGACGAACTGCCGATAGCCCTGCTCGAAGTCGGCTTGCGGCACGCTGAAGGCGCGATCGAGCGCCTCGGGCGTCGTCAAGTTGTCCGCATACGCGGCCAACATCTTGGCGATCGCGTCGTCGCCGAACCGCTCCAGCATGTACTCCGCATACAGCTCGGCCTGGCAATAGGCCAGCGTCCACTCGTCGCTGGAGTGCGGGCGGATGAACCCCAGGTTGATCGTGCCGAGATTGAACAGCTTGTCCTTGGCGTGGCTGTCGACCAACAACTCGTTCCACGCCTGCGGCCGCGGATAGCCCTCGTTGAGCACGGCCAGCGCCTCGGTAAACCAATGCGGAATGTTGAAATCGGTTTGCTGCAAGTTGATGACGTGGACGAACTCGTGCTTCAACACGCGCGCCCAATTGAAGCGTTGCTTCCCTTCGGTGGGCGATTGCAGAGCGACGATCTTGCCGGCGCACGCGCCAATGGGATGGATGCGCGGCAGCCCCACCATCCGCGCGCTGAACCAGCCGTGACCATCAGTGTTTCGCGCCGAAGAAAACACTTCGAACAGCGATTTGCCCTCCGGCGCGAAACCCATCTGCTTGACCAGTTGCGGATAAACCTCCTCCAACCAGGCCGCCATGGCACGGGGCGTGACCGCGTCTTTCTCGGCATCGTAGCGGATGCGAAAGTGCTCGGTCTCCAGCGTCTGGTAGCCTTCCAGCACTTCCAACACCTTGAGCGTGTTGTTCACGCGCACGTTGAACGGGTCGTCGCGGAAGGCGCCATCCAGCACGGTCTTGGCTCGATCCTCCTCGCCCAGCCGCATGAGCATCATGCCCAGTTGCCCCGGCGGACGGATCCGTTGCGGCATACGGTTAATGGCTTCCTGGTAATAGTCGGCGGCCGCCGGCCAGCGCCGCAATCGATCGAGCGCATCGGCCAGCGACTCGTAAAAGCGGCCCGCGTGCGGATTGCGTGCGTTCACTTCGGCGGCCAGCTTGCCGAATCGCGTGTCGGGCGAAGTCTTGCCGGGGCCGTCGATCGAAGCGTACGCCGCCGCCAGCCGGCCCAGCGTCTCCTCGGCGTGCGGATCGAGCTTGAGCGCATCGTGCAGCACCAGCGTTGCGGCACGCGGATCGAAGTTGGCCAGGTGGATATCGGCCAACAAGTGTCGCGCCGCCAGCAGTTGCGGATTGATCTGGAAGGCTCGCTCGGCCGACGCACGGGCCACGTCGATTTCGAACGCGTCCAGCGACAGTTGCCCCAGCGCCGTGTGAACCTCGGCCGCGTTGGGATTGAGCGCCAGCGCCGCATTCAGTTCGCGCGTGGCGTCGGCCTGGTTGTACTTCTCGGCAAACAAGCAGCCGGCTTCGTAGTGGGCCTGCCAACAGGCCGGATCGACCTTGAGCAAGTCGGGGTAGAACTCGTTGACCAGGAAACCAAACTGGTCGCTCAGCCGGTTCCAGCGCGCATACTCGCCCGCCGCCAGGCCGATCCAGCGCAACTGCTCGGGATCACGCGGCTGCTGCTCGTTGTAGTAGTCGACCAGACGCTGGTGTGCCGCGTTGGCCTCGGGAAGTTTGCCTTGAGCGGCAAACACGCGAGCCTTTACCCACCAGGGCAAAGCAACATCGGCATCCAGCTTGAGCGCCGCGTCGGCCCATAGCAAAGCGGCGTCATGATCGCCACGCAGCAGTGCCAGGTGCGCCAACTCGGCCGGCAGTGACGCGACGCCGGGGAACTCGCGGGCCGCTGCTTCAAGCGTCTTGGCGGCCTCCTGCCGATGGCCGGTGGCAGCTTGCGTGCGGGCGCAACCGACTGCGGCCTCGGCGCCATGGTCCTGTAACAGGGCCTGATAGGCCTCTTCGGCCTCGGCGTACTTCCCTTCCTGCAGCAGTTGCTTCGCGGAGTCCAGCGGCGCACCAGCGGCCGGCTCCGCGGCCAAGCCCCAGCTCACCCAAACCGCAACGAGCACGGCTCCCCCCCACGTGCAGCAAGGGAAGGAATTTCTCATGTCAGAATCTCGGGGAAGAATCCCACCAACCGCGCCCAGCCGCCACGCGCATCCACAATCGGCATCTAGGTTTACCGTATCGCAGCGGGGGCTGCGGTTCAAGTCTGGATAGGTGCTGCGGGCCAAATCGCGGCGATCATTCCAACAGCCACTCGACGACCGTAGCCAGGCCGTCGGCGTCGTGCGAGGGGGCCACACGGTCGGCGGCTGCCTTCACCACGTCCAGCGCGTTGCCCATGGCCACGCCCAACCCGGCGGCATGGATCATGGGAATGTCATTCACGTCGTCGCCCACGGCACACGTTTCTTCGGGCCGGATATGCCAGGCATCTGCCAGATGACGGACCCCCGTCCACTTGCTGATGCCGTGCGGGGCGATCTCGCACATGAAACCTTCGTAACGCGGACTGCGCAGCACGTGTACGTAAAGCTGTCCGGGCAGTTGCTCAATCAGCGCGCCCTCGAGCGCCAGCATCTGTTCGCGCGTGCCCATGGCAAAGCCGGCGAAAACACCCTCGGGCGGCGTGCGCACCAACTCGGGCCAGTCGCGTCCGCACCCTGCGTTGCGCGCCAAGAATTCGGCCAGCAGCGGGCTGCGCGTCTGGTGGCTGGCGCAGTAATAGTCGAAGCCTCGCTCGAACGTGTCGGCATACACCACCGGCTCAAAGCCGGCGGAGGCCGCGACGTGCAGCCAGCCCTCGAGCGACCCATTGTTAAACCGCGCTTGAAACAACGTAGCGTGGTCTTCGGCCCGCTTGATGAGCGCGCCGCTGGCGGTGACCAGCGGGACGTTGAGCTCCAGCGGTTCGACCAGCGGCAGCACGCGGCTGTATCGGCGGCCGGTGGCCAGCACAATCTCGATGCCGGCGCGCTTGGCGCGCAGCACGGCGTCGCGCGTCGTTTCGGTCAGCTCGTGCCGGCTGTTTACCAGCGTGCCATCGACGTCAATGGCCAAGAGTCGATATTTTGGCATCAGCAGATTTGCGCAGTAGTAGCAGCGGAAGCCGGCGGCGTGACTCGATCGTCCAGCGGAGAGGCCGGCGCACTGCGCTGAAGTTCCCCTGAGTATCGCAAAAACGGCCGCGTCGCGACAGGCGTGTGGCGGGCTGCTGGCGGCGTGGTTCGGCACTTTGCGCCGCCAGGCACGGCGTTTATGATAAGGGTGGCCGCGCGGCGTTTGACCGCGCACCATCGCGCCTCGTGCCCCCTGCCCTCTCGCTTTTCTCGCATGGCTGAATTCGTAACCGTGGCCAAGGTCGGCGCGATTCCCGAGGGTTCCGGCGAAGCGTTTGCAGTCGGCGATCGGCTGGTGGCGGTTTTCAACCTGGGCGGCGGAAAGTATCAGGCCATCAACGATCTCTGCCCGCACATGGGCGCATCGCTGGCCGAGGGTCCGCTCGAAGACGGGATCGTCACTTGCCCGTGGCACGCTTGGCGGTTTCGCACGTGCGACGGCACGTGGTGCGACAATCCGCGCATCAAGACCGATGCGTTCGAGGTGCGCGTCGAAGGCGACGAGATTCAAGTGAGCATCGACCCCGCGCCGCCTGCTACGTGAGATCCCGCCCGCTGGAGTGCCGCCTGAACGTTGCACTCCAACTCACAGCGTCATGGTGCCGCCCGGCTCGAGCACGATGGGTTCGGCTTGAGTTTCGCTGCGGACGCGGGCGGCCCACGCTTGGGCGTCCTGCGCAATGGGGGGCCAGGTATTGTAGTGTGCCGGCGCCACGCGGCGCGGCGCGAGCAACTTGATGGCCTCGATCGAGTCGTCGGGCCCCATCGTGAAGCGATCGCCGATGGGCAGCACGGCCAGATCCAGCCCGGCGGCGCCGATCAGCTTCATGTCCGAGAACAGCGCCGTATCGCAGGCGAAATAGATCGTGGCATCGGCCAGCGTTAGCAGGAAGCCGCCCGGATTGCCGCCATAGGTGCCGTCGGGCAGGACCGAGCTGTGATGCGCCACGGTCATTTTCACGCGGCCGAATGGCAGGTCGATGGCGCCGCCCAGATTCATGTGCTGCAAATTGGCGGCCCCTTGCTTGCCCAGCCACTCGCAGACCTCGAACGACGCGGCCACGGTCGCTCCGCTGCGCGCGGCGATGCTGGCCGCATCGGCCACGTGATCGAAGTGCCCGTGCGAAACGAGAATGAAGTCGGGCTTCACCCCGTCGGCCTTGACCGGAGCCGTGGGCGAATCATTCAGAAACGGATCGAGCAGAATCGACGTCCCGGACGCGTTAATGAGCCAGCAGCCGTGCCCGAGCCAGCGCAACGTGGTGGCCATGATTGCCCCTTTTCAACTTATTGCTTGCGCGCCAGTGCAACTGGTGTTGTTGTACCAATCGGACGCGGCGCTGCAACCGCCAGGCAGCGCAGCCGCGGCCATTTCTGCGGCGCGGGCCCCTTGTGCGCCGGCCGGTTTTTGCTACCACAAAGAGGTTACGAGTCCCAAACGCCCGAGGAACCGCCGCGATGGACATGCACGATCTGACCCGAGAACTGGTCGTCCGCAACGATTCGAAGATCGTGATGTTGGTCGCCGATGGATTGGGTGGATTGCCGCTGGAGCCGGGGGGCAAGACTGAGCTGGAAACGGCACGCACCCCGCACCTCGACGAGCTGGCGCGGCGCGGAATCTCCGGCGGCAGCATTCCCGTCAAGCCGGGCATCACTCCCGGCAGCGGGCCGGGGCATCTCGGCCTGTTCGGCTACGATCCGCTGCGATATCGCATCGGCCGCGGCGCGCTGGAAGCAACCGGCATCGGCTTCGAGCTGACCGCGCGCGACGTCGCGGCGCGGGGCAACTTTTGCACGCTCGACGCCCAGCGCAGCATTGCCGACCGACGTGCCGGCCGCATCAGCAGCGAGCAAAGCGCCCCGCTGGCCCTGCGGCTGCGCGACGTGAAGATTCCCGGCGTGGAAATCTTCGTCGAGCCGGTGAAGGAGCACCGCTTCGTCGTCGTGTTTCGCGGCGACGGGCTGGGAGGCGAGGTACACGACACCGATCCGCAAGCCACCGGCGTGCCCCCGTTGGCGCCCAAGGCGGTAAATGCCCTCAGCGAGCGCACGGCGCAAGTCGCCGCGAAATTCATCGAGCAGGCGAACAAGCTGTTGGCTGACGAGCCCCAGGCCAACGGCCTCACCCTGCGCGGCTTTTCGGCACGCCCTGCTCTGCCCTCCTACGAGGAAGTGTACGGCCTGAAGGCCGCGGCCATCGCCGTCTATCCAATGTACAAAGGGCTGGCGCGGCTGGTGGGCATGGACGTCGTCGGTCAGGCGCAAACGCTGGGCGAGCAAATCGACATTCTCACCCAGCAGTGGAACAACTACGACTTCTTCTTCATCCACTTCAAGTACACCGACAGCACGGGCGAGGACGGTGCGTTTGACAGGAAGGTTGAGCGCATCGAGGAACTGGACGCCGTCATTCCGCGCATCACCGCGCTCGATCCCACGGTGCTGATCGTGACCGGCGACCACAGCACGCCCAGTTTGCTGAAGAGCCATAGTTGGCATCCGGTGCCCACCGTGCTGGCGGCCCGGGCCTGCCGCACTGATCGCTGCACGACCTTCGGCGAAGATGAGGCCCTTCGCGGCGGGCTGGGCATCTTCGAGGCGAAATACTTGATGCTGCTGGCGCTGGCCAACGCCGAGCGGCTGGCGAAATACGGCGCCTAACGGCCTGTGGAAGAATTCAACGGGCCGCGACGGCGTTATTCAAGAGTCTGCATTGCTGTGCATGCTACGCCTACTGCCGCACCAGCCGCGCGTTAAGCCAGTCGGCGTGATCCTGCTCGTCGCCGCGGTCGGAAAAATCCACCAGCAGGCTGATGCGCCGCGCGCCGCTCAGATCCGCCGACAGACGCCCCGGCGGCTCGCCGCCGCGCACGATCTCGCTGGCGGCCTGCTCTTGCCACGCGCCGGTGCCATCGTCGGTAAACACGCGAAACACCACGCTGCCGCGGCGGCCTGCCGCGGCGTCGATTGCCACTTCGACGTCGAACCGCTGATAGGCCTCGTCCAATTCATAGGTGATTCGCGACGGGCTGTGCATGCCCAAGCCCTTCAGATACAGCTTACCGCCGGCGCTGAGCATCGTCTGCTGCACGCTGCGGTCGGCAAAGTACGGCCAGGTCAAATCGAGAAACGGAATGTGCCGGTAGCTGGCCGGCTTTAGATCCGACAAGTAAACGACATTGCCCCCCAACGGCTGTAGCGCCACGATCGACGCAAGCGGCAGCGACACTTCGACGCCGCCGACCAGCTTCAACCGCGCGGTCTTGTCCTGGGAAACCAGCGACAAGGCCGTCAGGCGGCTGCCATCCTGCAATCCCACCACCACACGCAGTCCCGAAGGGCTGGGCTTGTCGATCAGAATGGGGTTGAACAATACGGAGGCGAGTTTCGCCAGTGGCAAATTCCACGTATTGTCGTCGGACTTGAGACGCAACGTCGCGCCATCGAAGCTGGTGATCGTGCCGGTCAGCTCGTCGCCATTCTCCAGGACCACGCGGTCGACCTGTCCGGCCTGCGACAGCACGCGATCGAGCAATCGGTCGCCGCGGGCTCGATCTGCCGGCGGCTGAAGCACGATGCCGGCCACCAGCCGCAGCGGCAGGGCGAAGTTTCCCATCAGCGGCGAATTGGCGACGAGCTGGTCCTCGACAATCCCCACGGCGTCGACGACGATCACTCCGCCGCCGGCCAGAACCACCCACACGCCGCCGCTGGGCCGCACAAACGCGCCCCACAATGCCAGG
Source organism: Pirellulales bacterium (assembly GCA_041750795.1). Classification (GTDB taxonomy): domain Bacteria; phylum Planctomycetota; class Planctomycetia; order Pirellulales; family PALSA-1355; genus JTS-RE94. The sequence continues at coordinate 9,470 of JBGSYQ010000466.1, forward strand.
TCCTTGATCGGCACGTCGTGCGGGTCGTCGTCGGCCTGGAAGCGGACTTGCCACGTCGGTTGGTCAACTGCGGCGATCAGCTTTGCGCGAAACGCCGGTTCCAGCGCGGGGGTGACCAGCG
>JBGSYQ010000467.1:0-1859 GCA_041750795.1 Pirellulales bacterium
TCGACCACTTCCAGCCGAAAGCAATCGGCGTAGTGCCGCTGCGCATCGCTGCCGCCGATGCACACGATGCCCCGCTCGGTCGTCACGGAAACGCCATAGCCCAGCGGCCGTGGCAACCTGCCCGCGGTGCGCCAGCCCGCCTCCGGCGCGTCGAGCACGAAGATCGCATCGTGCCAGACCTTCGTCCCGCCTTCCCACGGCATGGCGTCGGGAAAGTTGGCGCCGCCGGCCACCACCAGCGCCCCGCGACTGACTCCGGCAAACGGGCCGGCGAATCCGCGTGCATCCGGAATGTCGCTCAAGCGCGACCATTTCAGAACTTCGGATGCGCTGACCCCGGGATAGGCGAGCAATACCAAGACGATGGCCGTGCCAACGCAACCAGTCGCCCGCCGACATTCCGAATGGCAATGAATCGTCAGCAGGCGCACGGCAACCTCTCACTTGACTTGCGATTGCCCGCAGTACACAACAAGCGTCGCTGGGGTTCGAGGCGACGCAGGCAAACACTCATGGGGGAGCGACCTATGATACGGACCATCATCGGCATCATCGTTGCTGCGATCGTGATCTATGCATGGGGATTTGTCTACTGGGGTCTGGGCCCCTATCACAAGCACATCTGGCGTCATACGGCCGATAATGAAGCCGCCGGCCGCGCACTACTCCAGCACTTTCCCGAGCGCGGCACCTACTTCGTGCCCTACAACTTCGAAGATCAGGAAAAAGCCAGCGAGCTGTTCGAGCGCGGCCCGGTGGCCTTCGTCCACATGCTGGCGCCCGACGGGCGCCCGATGGCCGACCCCACGATCATGGGCGGCGGCTTCGTGCTCAACCTGGTCGTGATCGTGCTGGTGGCCATCTTGCTGCGCAGCACGGCGGCGGCCACGCCCTCGTATTTGCACAAGCTGTGCCTGGTGACGCTGATCGGCGTCACGGCTTCGCTGTTGATCGACGGCGGAGACGCCGTGTGGTGGCAAGTTCCCTGGCAATGGAAACTCTACCAGGCGGTGTACAACACGTCCGTGTGGATCATCGCCGGGGGGATACTGGCGCTGTTCATTCCCGCGCCCAAGCCGACCGCCAGTTCATAATCCCTCGCCGCCGCGCGCATCAGGCCTCGACCAGAAACGTGCGCTGGCGGCGCGTTTTGAGCTTGACGCCTTCCAGCTCCAGCAGCCAGCGCTTCGTGTCGAGCCCGCCGCCATAACCGGTCAGGCTGCCGTTGGCGCCGATGACGCGATGGCACGGCACCACGATCGGGATCGGGTTGCGCCCATTGGCCAGTCCCACGGCGCGGCACGCTTTCGGCTGCTTGATCCTGGCGGCAATGCTTCCGTACGAAACGGTTTTGCCATAGGGAATCTGGCACAAGGCCTTCCACACGCGGCGCTCGAACGCAGAGCCCGCCATCGCCAGCGGCAGATCGAAATCGCGCAGCTCGCCGGCAAAATACGCGCGCAGTTGCCGGCAGGCCTCGGCCAGGCGCTTCGCGTCGCGGCGCCAAGCGGCCTGCGCCGCGCCTTGGTGCTGCGGAAAATGGATGCCCGTCAAGCGTTCGCCGTCGGAGGTCAGCAACAAGCTGCCCAGCGGGCTGGCCAGTTGCGTGTAGTACACCGTCTCGTTCATGCCAGTTACCCCGTTGATCGTTGTGCCCGTGGTTGATGGTGCAAACGTTCCCAAAGATACATGGCCGCATAGGCGCGCCAGGGGCGCCACGCTTCGGCCACGTCGCGCAGCGCCCGAGCCGAGGGCGCGCCGGCGGCCTTGAGCAAGCCCAGATCGCCATCGGGAAATGCGTCGGGCCAGCGCAGCGCGCGCATGGCGATGTAATGCGCAGTCCAAGCGCCGATGCCCGG
>JBGSYQ010000468.1:0-4005 GCA_041750795.1 Pirellulales bacterium
CGACTCCGACCGCTACGACCAGCGCGAAGCGGCAGCCAGGCAACTCGACGAGCTCGTACAAAACCCGCGACTAGGTGGCTACCTGGCGGCAGAGTTTGGTCGACGGCTGCTGGCCGCGGGCACGTCGCTCGAGGCGCGGACCCGGCTGGAGCGGTATCTCAAAGACTTGCCGCCGACGCCGATCGCAGGGCCGGCCACTGCCGAGGGCGACATTGGTCCGCTGTTGGATCAGTTGAGCGACAACCGCTCGATCGTGCGCGACACCGCGCGGCGGCGGCTGCAGGCCATGGCGACCCACGCGCAAAACATGGCTCCGCTGCTCGTGCAGGTGAAAGAGCGGCTCGCCGATCCGCGGCTCAGCCTGCAAACGCGCCGCGCGCTGGAAGCAATGTTCGACACGGCGCGCGAGTGCTGGGTCAAGTCTGCGCCGGGCGCGGTCCAGTTGCCCCCAGTGACAACCGAACAAATCGAGCGCTGGCTCGATGACCTGCTGGCCGAACCGCTCGAGCCGGCCGATCGCGTGAGACACGACACGGCGCGCCGCGAGCTGATCGACCTGCTGGTGCGCGACGACACGCGCGACGAACTGGCGGCCCTGCTCGAGCAGCGGATCGCCGCTGGCGGCGATGACGCTCCGCCGGCCGCATACCAGGAACTGGCCGAGATGGCCCAGCCGGCCATGGTGGCCGAAGTGTGGGGGCATCAGCGGGCCGATCCCACCATCGGACTGGCGGGTGACTGGAACCAACGGCGGCACCTCACCGTGCAGCATTTGCTGATCGACGTGCCGCAAATGGGCGAAGGTGCGCTGCGCCCCACGCACTTCGACCGCATCGACGACGAAACGGCCCATTGCGTCAGTGGTAATTCGCTCAAGCCGGGCGACTACCCGGTGCGCGTGGCCATCCCGCACCCGGTGATGGGCAACGACGTGATGTTCTATCTGATCAACCTGCCCACGCCCCGCGACCGGCTGCTGTATGATTATCGACTGCGCCGTCCCGAGGCCGAGCGGCTGCTGGAGATCAGCGAGCGTTCGTTGGCCTATTTTCTCAAGCACAAGCAGGTGCTCGACGAGACGCACGTGATGATGCTGACGCACATGGATCCCGGCGCCGTGTCGCGATTCGCCGGTCCGTATTTCGAAACCGTGCCCGACCAGCCGCTGGCCTCCAACAGCGGCAGCTTGACCGGGCAGGCGACCTTGCACACGGTGATCGCCGCGGTGCTGGTGACCGTGGGAACGCACGAGGCCGTGCCCGCCTTGGAGCGACTGGCGCGGCACGAGCGCACCCAGCGACCGAATCGCGACAACCCGTTCGCGATTGCCTGGATCGCGGCCTTGGCCATCGCGCAGCGCGATCCCTGGCCGCAGATGGACGATTGGCTGGCCAGCCTGATCGATGAGAAAGTGCCGCTGGTGTTGAACGCCGATCCGGTGCCCGAACTGGGCGGCACGGCAGCCGGCATTCTGCTCTCGCGGCACCAGGTATCGCCCTACACGTTCGACCTCGAGCCGGCCGGCAACGACGCCTTCGACCGTTCCAGCTTCGCCGGCTATCGCTTCACCAGCGACCAAGGCCGCCAGTCCGTCCGCGCCTGGTGGTCCAAGCAAAAAAAGCACGGAGCGGAGGCAGCGGCGCCGTAGCGGACGATAGCTCCCTGCTTGCGAGCAGCGCGACCGATGGACGAGATGCGGGCCACGCGACGCAGGTACCGCTTTTTCCTGCGGACGCTGTTTGTGCTGGTCACGTTGGCGTCGTTGTTGTTGGGACTGCGCTTCGGCTGGCGGCCGCATTGGATTGCCGAGCGGCAAGCGTATTTGGCCGGCCTGAACGTGGAGTGGGCCGACGGGCCGGTCGGCATGCGCACCTCAACCGTGTCGGACGTGCGGGCGGTTACTCCTTCGGCCGGCCACTGGAGCAAGACCGCCCTGTGGTTCTACGGTGAGACGCCGCACTCGCAAATCCGTGTGCCGGTGCGGATTGTCGGGCGCAAGAGTTCGCGTGATGCCATGACTTCCTATCCCCTGGTACAAGAAGCGGCAAGCATATTTCCGGAAGCCACGATCTATGCCGTGCCGCTGCCCTGGTACGCATCCGCCCTGCCGGCGTCGCGCCAGCGCACCAATCCCAACAGCATCATCACCGGCCGACCGCTGTCGAGGTAAATAAAGATGAAAACAGGGCCGGGAGTCTTTTCCCGCCCTTAGCCGTCCCCAAATCGCAACGCGGCAACGCCACGCCACTCCGCCCTACGGGCCAAAGGCCCAACCTATACCAGGCCAGGGCAACACCCTGGCAACCGATGCCACCCGCGATTCTCCCCAGCCCCAACCGGGGCGATCGAACGTCGCGCACACGATACTCACGTCACGGCGGCAATAAACTTCCCGCCACGCAGGCAAATCAAAACCGTCTAGCGAGCGAAACGCAACGCTGCAATGTCCGACGCAAACCTCCAACAACCACGCACCTGTCACTACTTCGTGGACGAAGCGGGAGACGGTACGATCTTCAACAAGCGGAAACAGGTTGGTGTCGGCCGCGAAGGTTGTTCGAGCTATTTCATTCTAGGCGTGCTGGAAGTGGCCGAGCCGAAACCGCTGCATGACTCCTTGGAGGCGTTGAGAACGGAACTTCAAGCCGACCCCCTACCTGGCCAAGGTTCCTTCGCTTCAGCCGGAGCGAAACAAAACGGCCTTCGCATTCCACGCCAAGGACGATTGTGCGGAAGTGCGACGTGAAGTGTACAAGCTCCTGTTGAAACACGACATGCGGTTCTTCGCTCTTGTGCGAGACAAGTCGACCATTTCCGCCAAGGTGCAAGAGCACAACAAAGTGAAACCCACATATCGGTATCACCCCAACCAGCTTTACGACCGCTGCGTCAGTCGCCTATTCAAAGAGCGGCTGCACAAAGAAGAAAGCTACGTGATTCAATTCTCGCGTCGCGGCAACCGCGCCCGCACCGAGGCGTTGCAGACTGCCATCGAGCAGGCGAGAAACAACTTGCGCGCGTCGTGGGGCATCGAAGCTACGTCGCCCATCGTCGAAAATCCCAAATCGCCCCGGCCCGAAGCGCCAGCGATGGAGCGGCACGAATACGCCCTCTAGCCCGGATTATTCGCGGGTTATGAAGCAAGAAGGCCTCCAGCGGGGGACAACTTCCATTCCCGCAAGGAGGCCGGCCGCGATTGTACAGAGTGTTTGGCAGAAGTGCTTTGATTTCTTGCCGTCGAAGCGGATCGCCGTGGAGCCGGTGGACGAGGCCCTGACCTGCGACGCGGGGCTGCTGCCGATCCGAGAATTCGATGAGCGGCTTGGCCTGACGGCCCAGTTTGTTGGCGCGTTGGGTGATGGCCGCGCAGCCAGGCAGGTCGTGCATACGTTGGCCGAGATGGCGCGGTCACGGATCTACGGCATCTTGGCCCACTACGAAGACCAGAACGACCACGACACGCTCCGCAGCGACCCGGTGTTCAAGCTTCTCGCGGCCGGCAGCCCGCCTCACTTGCTCCACATCACCCAAACCCAAAACGACATGAATAATCCGGGCCAGTCAGCAGCTATTTCCGCGCCGTGCGACCGTGTACGTAGACGTCGCTGCCCGAGCGCTCGATGGTGGGCTCGCGCAAGTGCAGCGCATCGGCCATCAGGTCGAGCCCCGATCCGCCGGCGGGACTGGCGCCTGGGCCGCCGATCAGTTTGGGCGCGATGAATGCGTGCACTTCGTCGATTTGCCCCAGGTCCAGCAGGCTGCCGAGCAATGCTCCACCCCCCTCGACCAGCACATTCGTCAGGCGGCGGCGGCCCAGTTCGTCCAACAGCCACTCCAATCGCGCCGCATGCGTTGCGCCGGGACAGACAAGCACCTCGCAGCCAGCCGCGGTCAACCGCTTGCGGTCGGCAGTCTTGGACGCGGCGGACGTGGCGACGACGACCGGTACCTCGCGGGCCGTGCGCACCAATTGGCTTTCGCCGGCCAGAGTGGCTACCGAGTCGA
>JBGSYQ010000469.1:0-4566 GCA_041750795.1 Pirellulales bacterium
AGGTGATCGGTCCCAGCGATTCGCTCATCCCCCACCGGGTGACCATCCGTCGCGCCAGGTCGGTGGCCCGCTGCAGGTCGTCGCCGGCGCCGGTGGTCGTCTCCTTCAGGATCAGCACCTCGGCCGCCCGGCCGCCCAGCAGCGCCGTCAACTGATCCAGGCACCACTGCCGGGTGTAGATGTGGCGCTCGTCCACCGGCAGGAAGTGGGTGACGCCGAGCGCCCGGCCACGCGGGATGATGGTGACCTTGTGGACCGGGTCGGCTGCCGGCGTCTTCATCCGCACCAGCGCGTGACCCGCTTCGTGGTAGGCGATCGACCGCTTCTCGTCGTCGGTGATGACCAGGCTCTTCCGCTCGGCCCCCATCATCACCTTGTCCTTGGCATCCTCGAAATCCCCCATCGTCACGTGCGACCGGTTGTTCCGCGCGGCGAGCAGGGCCGCCTCGTTGACGATGTTCTCGATGTCCGCGCCCGAGAGGCCGGGCGTCCCCTTGGCGAGGACCCGCAGGTCGACGTCCTCGCCCAGCGGAATGTCGCGGGTATGAACCCGGAAGATCCCCTCGCGGCCGCGCACGTCGGGGCGGTCGACCAGCACGTGGCGATCGAAGCGGCCCGGCCGCAAGAGTGCCGGGTCGAGCGTTTCGGGCCGGTTGCTGGCGGCCAGCACGATCACGCCGCTGTTGGAATCGAAGCCGTCCATCTCGACCAGCAGCGCGTTGAGCGTCTGCTCGCGTTCGTCGTGCCCGCCGACGATGCTCGAGCCGCGGGTCTTGCCCAGCGCGTCGAGCTCGTCGATGAAGATGATGCAGGGGCTCTTGGCCTCGGCCTGTTGAAACATATCGCGGACGCGGGCGGCGCCGACGCCGACGAACATTTCGACGAAGTCGGAGCCCGAGAGGCTGAAGAACGGCACGCCTGCCTCGCCGGCAATGGCTTTGGCCAGCAGCGTCTTGCCGGTGCCCGGCGGGCCGACCAGCAGCAAGCCCTTGGGAATGCGCCCGCCGAGGATCTGGTATTTTTCCGGGGTGCGGAGGAACTCGACCACCTCGCGCAATTCTTCCACGGCTTCGTCGATGCCGGCGACGTCTTCGAACGTGACGCCGAGATCCTCCTGGGCGTACATCTTGCCGCGGCTGCGTCCGAAGGCCATGGGCGAGCCCGCACCGCCCAGCCGCCGCATCATGTAGAAGATGAACACCACGAACAGGGCCGTGATGACCAGCATGGGAATGTACGAGGTCCAGGCGCTGGGGCGATCGCTGTTGTCGAAGCGGATGCCCTGCTCTTCCAGCAGTTCGGACAGGCGCGTATCGAGGGGCTGGACGTTGGACGAGAAATTCTCGTCGGTCGTCTTGCCGGCCACTTCCTTGGTGATCTTGCCGGTGACTTCGTGGGTGCCGATCTTGATGTCGCGCGGATCGCTGTAGCGCACGACCTGTTGTTTTTCGCCGCTGCCCTGGGTGACTTCGATGGCGTTCTTACCCGCCTCTTCCTTGGCGACTTTGACCAGGTTCAACAGGTCGGCGTACTGCAGCTTTTCTTCGCTGCCGGCGGTCAGCAGGCTGACGGCCGAGAAAGTCACCACGCCCAGGATCAGCAGGAACCAGACGACGTTGTTATTGAGCGAGGCCGATTTCTTGTCGGGCGACTTGCGAAGCGGTTCTTTTTCGTTGCTCATCAGGCGAGGGTTCCAGGTTCAAGGCGAAGAGGAGGTCGTTTGCGGGCGCCGTACCGGCGGCGATTTTGACGATGAGTGGGGAGCGAGCCGGCTGGAGGAAACCGCCCGCATTCCCGGGGCCAGGCGCGGAGGGGCGCGTCTGTTCATAGTATGACCTACAATTGGGAAAAACAAACGTGCGACCCCCCCTGCACGCCCGCGAATCGCCGGGCCGCCGGTTGTCGAGAAGCGGGGCCTTTGCGGCGGGCTGCCGAATTCTTTGCCAATTCAGCGACCGCGACCCGCGAATGCCGCTACAGGGGCTGTGGGATTCAGCGACAGGATGCGGCGAATCCGGGGAGGGGATGGATCCATGGCCCGGCATGCTCGTTCGGGTTGTGACTATTGCAGGTTTGGACTTAGAATGCGCACTTGCGCGGTGACTGTCGGGCCGCGGAGCCGGATTTCGGCGAAAATCAGCGCCCCCCGCGCATCCGTCGGTGCGTCACGCGGGCGGTGGCCGCGAAGCGAGACACGCTCCACGACGTCTCCAGCGCCGCACGACCCTCGAATTGCTAGCTTTTGTAGCACCCGCACCCCTTACCTCGAGCGGCGCCTATGACCCACGACGTTGCCAACGTGGCCGTGCTCGGCTCGACCGGCAGCATCGGCACCAGTGCCTTGGCCGTGATCGCGGCCAGCGAGCGCCTACGAGTGGTGGGTCTGAGTGCGCATGCGCAGTTGGATCCGTTGATCGAGCAGGCGCGTCAGTTTGCGCCCCGCTGGGTCGTGGCGGCCGATGCCGCTGCGGCCGAAGCGCAGGACTGGTCGCGGCTGCCGGCGGGGGTCGAACGGCTGGTGGGGCCCGCGGGGTTGGAAACCGTAGCGCGGCATCCCGACGTGCAGATCGTATTGGCGGCGATCGTGGGCAGCGCGGGGTTGCGCGGCACGTGGGCCGCGATCGAAGCCGGCAAGACCGTGGCGCTGGCCAACAAGGACACGATGGTCGTGGCCGGCCCGCGGGTGACGGCGCTGGCGGCCAAGAGCGGTTCGCGCATCGTGCCGGTCGACAGCGAGCACAGCGCGGTGTTTCAAGCATTGCAGTGCGGCCGGCGCGACGAAGTGCGGCGCGTGATCCTGACGGCCAGCGGCGGACCGTTTCGCAACCACACGCGCGAGCAACTGGCGGAAGTGACGCTGGAAGACGCGCTGCGGCACCCGACCTGGCAAATGGGGCCGAAGATCACGATCGACTCGGCCACGATGATGAACAAGGCGCTGGAGATCATCGAAGCGCGCTGGTTGTTCGACTTGCGTCCGGAGCAGATCGAGGTGGTGATTCATCCCCAGTCGATCGTACACTCGCTGGTCGAGTTCGTCGACGGATCGGTGATGGCGCAGATGGGCTCGCCGGACATGAAGCTGCCCATCCAGTATGCGCTGGAGTATCCGCGGCGCACGGCGGGGGTGGCGGCGCGGCTCGATTTTGGCGAGCCGATGCAATTGGACTTTGAGCCGCCCGACGTGGAGCGCTTTGGGGCGCTTGCGCTGGGACAGGAAGTGGCACGGGCCGGCGGCACTGCCGGCGCCGTCTTGAACGCGGCCAACGAGGGGGCGGTGGCCGAGTTTCGCGCCGGGCGCATGCGGTTTCACGAGATCGTGCCCAGTTGCCGCGCCGTTTTGGAACAACATCATTTCGAGCCCGCACCGGCTCTCGAGACGTTGCTCGAGTTGGACGCGTGGGCTCGCCAGGAGGTGGTCCGTTGGGCATGCATTTGATGGCCGTCACGTTCGACTGGCAGTTGCTGGTGGTGATTTTGGAAGTGGCCTTCGGCCTGGGCATGGTGATTTTCGTACACGAGCTGGGGCACTTTCTGGTGGCCAAAGCCTGTGGCGTGAAGTGCGAGAAGTTTTACTTGGGGTTCGACATCTACGGGCTCAAGCTGGCCAAGTTCCAGTGGGGCGAAACCGAGTATGGCATCGGCGCGTTGCCGCTGGGGGGCTACGTGAAAATGCTGGGGCAGGACGACAACCCCAACCGCGCGGCGCAAGAGCGCGAGCGCTCGACCGTTCACGTGCCGTCGGGCGATTTGCCCCATGAGCCCACCGAGGAGGAAGTCGAGACCACCCAGCTCAATCCGCGCAGCTACATGGCCAAGAGCGTGCCCCAGCGGATGGCCATCATCTCGGCCGGCGTGATCATGAACGTGATCTTCGCATTCGTGATGGCGGCCATCGCCTATGGGCTGGGCGTGCGCGACCAGGCTTGCGGCGTCTCGGCCGTGATGCCGGGCGAAGCCGCCTGGCGCGCCGACTTGCGGCCGGGCGATGCGTTTCTGGCGATCAACAATTCCGGCGACCGGCCGCTGCGCTTCCGCGATTTGATGAACGCCGTGGCGCTGGGCGACATGGACAAAGGCATCGATTTTCTGGTCCGGCGCGAGGGGGTGGAGAAGCCGTTTCTGGTCAACGTGCGGCCCGACCCCGACAAGAAGCGGTTCCGGCCCACGATCGGCGTGCTCAATCCACGCACCACGCAACTGGCCGACAAGAGCCCGGCGATCAAAGACACGCCGGCGGCGGCAACGGGCGAATTCGAGCCGGGCGACCGCGTCGTGCAGGTCGGCGACGTGAAGATCGAAGGCTATGCCGATCTGGTAGCGGCACTGGCCCAGCAACCGGACGACACCTTGAAGATCGTGGTCGAGCGCTTCGAGAAACCGGCGGCCGGCGCGGCGCCGGAGGTGAAGGACGAGACGGCCCAGCCCGCTGCGCCGCCAACGAAGCAAGTGGAGATCGACGTGCCGCCGCGGCCGATGCGGACGCTGGGGCTGGTGATGAAGATGGGCACGATCGCGGCGGTTCAGGCGAACTCGCCGGCCGCGGCCGCGGGGCTGCGCGAGGGA
>JBGSYQ010000470.1:0-2787 GCA_041750795.1 Pirellulales bacterium
CAGGCGACCGGCGCGGCGTGCGATACCGATGCGCCGCCGCCGGAGCGAAGTTGTTGGTCGCGAGCCTGCCAGTAGCCTGGCCGGCGGAATGCCTCGTATCGACGTCATCGGGGCGCGGCACAGGCGATTGGCGCCGACGCCAATCCGTTTTCACAATTGCAGATCATCCATTTCGATCAGGAAGGGACTTGCGACATGTCAGAAATCACCGCCGCCATGGTGAAATCGCTGCGGGATAAGACCGGGTTGCCGTTGATGAAGTGCAAGGAAGCCTTGCAAGAGACCAGCGGCGACGAGCAGGCGGCCATCGACAAGCTGCGCATGGACAACGTCAAGGTGCAGCAGAGCCGCCTCGATCGCGAAACCTCGTTCGGTCGCATGGGCCTGTACACCGATTGGGACAAGGGCGTGGGCGCCCTGGTCGAGTTGCTGTGCGAGAGCGCGCCGGTCGCCGGCATGGACGAGTTCGTCGCCCTGGCCGGCGATCTGGCCCGGCAACTGGCCACCGGGCCCGGCGCCGCCACGCCCGAGGAGTTGCTCGCGCAGCCATCGCCATCCCAGGCCGGACAGACCCTCGGCGACCAGTTGAACGACCTGACCAATCGCATTCGCGAAGTTTTCCGCGTCGGACGCATCGTGCGGGTGAACGCACCGAGTGCCGGCTACGTGCACCATGCCGGCAAGACGGTCGGCGTGCTGGTGGAAGCCAGCGGCGGCAATCCCGAAGCGGCCAAGGACGTGGCCATGCATATCGCCGCCATGAGGCCGCAGGTGCTGGCCAAGGAAGATCTCAACCAGGCCGACATCGACAAGGAACGCGAAATCCTCTCTGAGGCGGCTCGCAACGAAGGCAAGCCCGAGAACATCATCGCCAAGATGGTCGAAGGCCGCTTACGCAACTTTTTCGCCGAACGCGTGCTGCTGGAGCAGCCGTTCGTCAAGGACGACAAGCAAACGGTCGGCAAGTACGCGCAAGGCCACGGCATGAAGGTGTTGCGCTATACGCACTGGGAACTGGGCAAGTAACGCGAGCCCGCCGGGCCGCGCGAGCACGCGCTAAGGAGCAAGTGGCATGGCACAGAGCCGAGGGCCGGAGGAAAACATCCGCTATCGCCGCGTGGTGCTCAAGCTGTCCGGCGAGAGCTTTGCCCATGCCGGCGAACGCGGCATCGCCATGGACGAGGTCGTGCTGATCTCGCAGCAGATCTGCAAAGCGGCCCAAAGCGGCGTGCAAATCGCCATCGTCATCGGCGGCGGCAACATCCTGCGCGGCGCCCAATTCACCGCCGGAACTTCCAGCATCCAGGAAGCCACGGCCCACTACATGGGCATGCTGGCCACGGTCATCAACGGCTTGGCGCTGCAAGACGCCATCGAATCGCTGGGATTCGAAACTCGCCTGCTTTCCGCCATTCGCATGGACGGCGTGGCCGAACCCTATATTCGCCGCCGCGCGCGGCGCCACTTGGAAAAAGGACGGCTCGTCATCCTGGCCGCCGGCACCGGCAGCCCGTTCGTCACCACCGACACCGCCGCCGCGCAGCGCGCCTTGGAGCTCGAGGCCGACGTGCTGCTCAAGGCCACACGCGTCGACGGCGTCTACAGCGACGATCCGGAAAAGAATCCCCACGCCCTGCTGTACAGCGAGTTGAGCTATAATGCCGTCCGCGAGCAAAACCTGCGCGTGATGGATCCCACGGCCATTGCCCAGTGCATGGAGCACGATATGCCCATCCTGGTGTTCAACTTCAAGAAGGAAGGCAATATCGAACGGGCCGTGCAAGGCGGTCGCCTGGGCACGCTGATCAGCAGCCAGGTGGCCATGACCAGGTAAAAGCGTTCCTGCGACAAAAAGGTTCCTGACACCTTTTTGAACGAAAGGCTGAGGTGTTATGAGTGCGGATGATATCCTGCTGGATGCCGAAGAGCGAATGGAGAAGGCGTTAGCCAGGCTCAAGCAGGATCTGGCCGGCATTCGCACCGGCCGGGCCAATCCGGGGCTCGTCGATTCGCTGCGCGTCGAAGTCTACGGTTCGCCCACGCCGATCAAAGCCATCGCGTCGGTCGGCGCCCCGGAAGCAACGCAGATCGTCATTCGCCCGTTCGACCCCGGCACGCTCAAGGACATCGAAAAGGCGGTCCTCGGCAGCGGCTTGGGTCTGAATCCTCAGAACGACGGCCGGCTGATCCGCATCACCATTCCCCCCTTGTCGACCGAAGTGCGCCGCAAGCTGGGCGCGCGCATCCGCGAATTGACCGAGGAAACCAAGGTCAGCATTCGCAACGTCCGCCGAGACGCCAACAAATCGGCCGACCAGGAACAAAAAGACAAGATCCTCACCGAAGACCAACGCGATCAGGCTAAAAACGACGTGCAAGATCTGACCAAGAAATACGAGGGCTGGGCATCCGATTTGGCCGCCGCCAAGGAAACGGAAGTCATGGAGGATTGATCCGGCAACGGCGTGCCTGCTGCTTCTCAGTAACGTCCGTTTAGAATTGCACCCGCCAGGAGTACGCATCCCATGTCGCGCATCTCGCTTACCTTCATCGCCTGGGGAGCCCTGACCGTGGCCGGCCTCGACCGTTCCTCCGTAGCCGCCGACGGCGCCTTGCCGCCCACGGCCGCCCAGCGCGTCAGTGCCCCGGGCATTCGCGTCATCGCCCATCGCGGCGACAGCAAGGTCGCGCCGGAAAACACGCTGCCGGCGTTTGCTTCGGCCGTGCAGGCCGGCTCCGACCTGATCGAGCTCGACTACCTGCACTCGGCCGATGGCGTGCCCGTGG
>JBGSYQ010000471.1:0-4794 GCA_041750795.1 Pirellulales bacterium
GGCGCCATGTTACCGGTCACCACCGGCGGAGCGGGCACGGCGCGCGGCAGATCGGCCAATGGATCGGCTTGCGGTGGCGGCGGCGGACTGGGCGAGCGCAGGGACGAATCGGTCGGAGACGATACAGGGGGCGTGCGCGGGCTCGAGCTCGTTGTGGCCGCCGCGACAAACAGTCCTTGCACCTTCGAGGCCGGCACCCACGTTCCACTCTCGCCGGCGCGCACTTGAGTGGCCGGCGTGATCTTGCCGTCGGCCGCCAGTTTCTTCAGGTTCGACGGCGACATCGGACCGTATTGCTTGCCGCCGTGTTGAACGTACCACTCGTGGGCCATGCGATGGCTCCTGGCGCGCTTGCGAAAAGCGAGATAGCTTCCCCGTTTGCGCGACTTCAGTTTACGGCGCTGGCAGGCTCGTCGCAATCACGACACCCCGAATCGGCGGAGCAGATTGCCGTGATCCATGGGCCGGATGGCGCGCCGGATCGTGCCACGGGTGGCGCCATTACCACACGGGCACGGTTGTTGGCGCTGGTGCTTATTGCGGCTCGATTTTCCCGCGGTTGAGCACGTCGACCAACTGGCGCAGCCGGCCCAGGCTGCGGCGATTGAAGCGAAAGGCAAGCCGCGACAACTCGGCCAGTTCGGGCTCGTCCTCGCCCGACAGGGGCCCGCTCACCGAAAACTGGCCGTGCGTGAGGATGTCGGCGAACTCGACGTTGATTGCATCCAACAGTTCCGGCGAGGGGGCTTCACGCAGGCGAAGCACCAGCTTGTTCTTCACGAAGCGCATGCTCTGATAGTTCTTGAAGAATTGCAGGATCTCTCCCACGGCGGCCTCGACGCTGTCGGTCAGCATGTACAGCGACAGGTCTTCGGGCGAGATCATGCCGCCGCCTAGCAGCCGCCGTTTTACGTACTCCTGAAACTCGCTCCAGAACGATCCGCGCGGCTCATCCAGAAACACCACGGGCACCAGGTCGCGCTTGCCGGTTTGCAGCAGTGTTAATACTTCCAATCCCTCGTCCAGGGTGCCGAAGCCGCCGGGCAGCAAACACACCGCGTCGCATTCCTTCACGAACATCAGCTTGCGCGTGAAGAAGTACTTCATGTGTACCAGCTTCGTGTCGCCGGCAATCACGGGGTTGGAGTATTGCTCGAAGGGCAGCATGATGTTCAGCCCCATCGAGTTTTCGCGGCCGGCGCCCACGTGGCCGGCCTCCATGATGCCGCTGGCCGCCCCGGTGACGACCAGCCACTTCTCGTCGGCCATCGCTCGCCCGAAGGCCACTGCCTGGCGATAGGTCGGCTCGTCGGGGCGCGTGCGGGCCGAGCCGAACACGGTTACTTTGCGGCGCGACCGGTACGGCGTGAACACCTTGAAGGCGTAGCGCAGCTCGCGCAACGTGCGGCTTAAGATCTTCAAATCGCCGCGCGACGTTTGATCCACTGCCAGCTTGTCGGCCGATTCCTTGATCTGCTCGATCAGATCGACCACCCGCGTCTCGTCCAACTTGCCGTTGGGCGGATCCACCGCCGCGGCCAAATCTTGCTGCAACTTCTCGAGCGGCGCTTTCGGTGAATCTTGGGGCGGTTGTTTGCTCACGCAAACTCCTCACGAGCGAGGACGAGAGAGGTTGCCGGCCCGCTGCCGGCAAGTCGGCCGTTGCCTGTTGTCATGCTCTATTATAGCCCGTCCGCGGTGGCGGCGAACCCCAGTGGTGTGCGGCCACGGCTGCGTAGCACGTGTGCGTTTGGCGCGATTTCTGCGTTTCTCGCAGGATGGCAGCGACGCAAACTCCGCTAGCGACGAAAACAGCCCACCGGTTCGCACCGGCAGGCTGTTGGTGTTTCAATGGCCGTGCGACGTCGGGCGAGATGCACGCGTCAGGCCGAGGGGCGGCGATAGTGCTGATACGCCAGGATCACTTCGTACAAGTCGGTCGAGATGGTGATCGGATCGTTGTCGAAGTCGCCCAGCCAGGTTCGCTCATTTCGCACCGCATCGGCCAGCAGGGGCAAGACTTCGCACAAGGGAACCGTGACCGTGTCGCCTTGCTGAGAGGGGGCAACGGTGGCTTGAACGTCGCTCGCAGGGCCGTAGTAAACTCGCAGTTGGCTTCGTGCCATGAGACGTTTCCTTACGTCAGATTGCTTCCGGTGATCCGCCGGTTGAGCCCGCTCTCCGTAGCTTGTTGCGACTCACCGCGACGGGACGCATGCACGCCATGCTGTCTGCGCCCGCCCTTTCGACCTTGAGTATCGGCAGCAGGAGTGCTGCGGGTTTGCTTCATTTCTCCGAAGTTGGCGCATTTTTCGTGCAACGTTGTGGCAGGGGTGAATCCCATCACAGGGGTCACACGCGCGATGCCGGTTTGTTGGGCAAGCTAGGAAAAACTAACCGAGGCTCCCGAAGGCGCGGATCCTTGACAATCGCTCGCCCCAATGGCTAGATTGCAAAATTGGCAAGTCAAATGTGGCACCACATTTGCGCCCAATCCCAGGCGGCGCGCCACACCCGGCAGCGCATCAATCCTGCATGGCCAGCACAAACACGATTGCCATCGACCTGCGGCCGGTGGCGCAAAATCTCCAGCTAGCGCTTGCGCAGGTCGAAGCCGTCGTCCATCTGCTCGATGCTGGCAATACCGTGCCATTCATCACCCGCTATCGCAAGGACCAGACCGGCGGGCTGGACGAAGAGCAGATTCGTCAAATTGAGACGCGTCTCACCAAACTGCGCCTTTTATCCGAACGCAAGCAGACCGTCCTCCGCTCGATCGAATCGCAAGGCAAGCTCACGCCCGAGCTGGCCGCTTTGATCGAAGCCGCCGAAAGCACCAAGCGGCTGGAAGACCTCTATCTGCCCTACAAGCCCAAGAAGCAGACGCTGGCTACGATCGCGCGCGAGCGGGGCCTGGAACCGTTGGCCGACGAAGTGCTCGAAGGCTCGCCGGCCTGTGCCGATCTCGACGCGCGTGCCGCCGACTTCGTCAACACCGAGCGGGGCGTTGGCAGCGCCGCCGACGCGCTGTTGGGCGTCGGCCACATTCTGGCCGAGCGGCTCAGCGAGCGCGCCGACTTGCGGCAGCGGCTGCGCAAGATTCTCAATCGCACCGGCAAGATCGTCGCGGCGCGCGGCGAAGCCGACGAAAAAACGGCCCAGGGCTTCCGCGACTACTTCGAATTCGGCGAGGCGATCGATCGCGTGCCGCAGCATCGCGTGTTGGCGATCAATCGCGGCGAAAAGGCCAAAGCGCTGCGCGTGAAGATCGACGCCGACCTGCCGGCCATGGAAGCCGCCATCGACGAGCTCGTGCCGGCCGATCATCCGCACGCAGAGTTTCTCAAAGGCTGCGGGCATGACGCACTTCAGCGGCTGGTGTTCCCCAGCCTCGAGCGCGAAGTGCGCCGCGAACTGACCGAATGGGCCGAAACCCATGCCGTCGACGTGTTCGCGCGCAACCTCCGCAATCTTCTGCTGCAAAAGCCGGTGCGCGGCCGACGCGTGCTGGCCGCCGACCCGGGCTTCAAAAGCGGCTGCAAGCTGGCGGCGCTCGACGAGTTCGGCAACCTGCTGGATCATGCCGTGATTCACATGGTGGGCAAGGCCGAGCGAAAGGCCGAAGGCCGGCAGAAGCTGGCCGACATGATCAAGCAGCACGCGCTGGTGCTGGTGGCCATCGGCAACGGCACCGCCTGCCGCGAGACCGAAGAACTGCTGTCCGACATGCTGGCCAATGAATTGGCCGATACCGGCGTGACGTATCTGATCGTCAACGAAGCCGGCGCCAGCGTCTATTCCGCCAGCCCGCTGGGGCGCGAGGAGTTCCCCGAGTACGACGCCACGCTGCGCGGCGCCATTTCGATCGGCCGCCGCATTCTCGATCCGTTGAGCGAGCTGGTCAAAATCGACCCGGCCTCGATCGGCGTGGGCATGTATCAGCACGACGTCAAGGCCAAGCACCTGCAGACCTCGCTCGACGCGGTGGTCGAGTCGTGCGTCAACTACGTCGGCGTCGACCTGAACACGGCCAGCCCGGCGTTGTTGCGATACGTATCGGGCTTGAACCAGCTCACGGCGCGGCGGCTGTACGACTATCGGCGCCAGAATGGTCCGTTCAAGAATCGCGAGCAGCTCAAGGACGTGCCCGGCTTTGGCGAGAGCGCCTTCGTGCAGGCGGCCGGCTTTTTGAAGATCGACAGCGGCGACAATCCGCTGGACGCCACCTGGATTCATCCGGAAAGCTATGCCGTGGCGCAGCAAGTGCTTGAAAAAATCGAGTGTACCACGGCCGACCTGGCCGACAAGGAGGCGTTGGCGCGCATCGCCGAGCGTGCCGCGCAGCTCGAGCTGGAAACGCTCAGCGCGCAACTCGACGCGGGCGCGCTGCTGTTGCGCGACATTCTGGCGCAAGTGACCCGGCCGGGGCGCGATCCGCGCGAGGACCTGCCCACGCCCATCTTCAAGAAGGGCGTGGTCAAGCTGGACGATCTCACTCCCGGCATGGAACTGCAAGGCACGGTGCTCAATGTCGTCGACTTCGGCGCGTTCGTCGACATCGGGCTGCACGACACGGGGCTGGTACACATCAGCCAGTTGGCCAATCGCTACGTTCGCGATCCGCACGACGTGGTCTCGGTGGGCGACATCGTCAAGGTTTGGGTCCACGAGATCGATAAGACGCGGCGTCGCGTGTCGCTGACCATGCTGCCGCCGGGCACGGAACGGACCGCTCCGCCCAAGCGCGAGAAGCGCAAGCGCCCGCACGGCAAGCGCAAGCCCGAAGCGGCCGCC
>JBGSYQ010000472.1:0-3926 GCA_041750795.1 Pirellulales bacterium
TGCTCGGCCAGTTGGGCCCTGCAGCCCGCTCGTCGGCGCCGGCGCTGGCTGATGCGATTGACGACAAGAACGCGGAAGTGCGGCGCGAGGTGCTCTATGCATTGGGCGCCGTCATCGCCGACAAGGGCCCGGTCGATCCGCGCATTGTCGCGGCGCTGGACGATCCGGAGATGCGCGTGCGAGCCACGGCGGCCTACGCCTTGGGACGCGCCGGAGCGGCGGCAAAGGGAGCGGTGCCCAAGTTGCGCACTCATCTCGAGTCGGACGATCCGCTGGTGCGCGTGGTGAGCGCCTGGTCGCTTGCGCACATCGCGCCCGACGACGCACAGCTCGCTCGGTCGATCGTGCCGGTGCTCATTCACGGCACCAAGAACGAAAACCTGATGATGCGTCGCGGCGCGGCGGAGGCCCTGGGGCGATTGGGCCCGGCAGCCAATTCGGCTGTGGCGTCGCTCAAGGCACTCGAGAACGACTCGGACGAGTCGGTGCGCGCGGCAGCCGCCGATGCGCTTAAGAAAATCGGCAGCGGCGCCGCCGGCAAAACACCTCGCTAGCTGTCGCGTCAAGCGCGTTTCCGTGGGAATTCGCGGCACGTGCGCCTCTGGGGGTCGACTCGGCCGCTATACTTAGGGCAGAGGAAACTACTTGGCGGCGGGCGATCGGACCGCGCCGCGGCAATGCTTGTTTGAGGCGCAGCAACAATGGCCCAGCGCAATGGTCAAGGCACGACTCCCGCGAACGATTCGGCGGTCGCCGAGCGGACCGGCAACGGCCAGCTTGTCGAGTTCGACGAATTCATCGAAGCTCAACTGCGCAAAACGCGCAGCCACGTGCGCTCGGTCGACATCGCCACCAACTTGATGCTGCTGGCGGCCGGCACGCTGGCGTACATATTGCTGGCCGCGACGTTCGATCACTGGATCGTAACCGGTGGGCTGGGCTTTTGGGGGCGGACGTTCTTCCTGGTCGTCTATCTGGCGGTGGCGGGGGCTTACCTCGCCGGCAGCGTGTTGCCGCTGTTGATTCGCCGCATCAACCCGCTCTATGCCGCCGAGACCATCGAGCGCAGCCAGCCGTCGCTCAAGAACGCGCTGGTCAACTTCCTGTTCTTGCGGGGACACCGCGAGCGGCTCAGCCCGGTGATCTATCAGGCGGTCGAAGAGCAGGCGGCCAGAAACCTGGCTGGCACGCAGGCCGACGCGGCGGTCGATCGCACCCGGCTGATCAAAATCGGCTACGTGCTGTTGGGCATCCTGCTGGTGTGCGCGGTGTACGCCCTGGTTTCGCCGAAAAACCTGTTCCGCACGGTGGGGCGGATCGCCGTGCCGTGGGCTGAGATCGCCGCGCCCACACGCACCACCATTACAGAGATCGATCCGCGCGACGCGCAGGCTTTTCGCGGCCAGCAGATCACCGTGAGTGCGCGGATCAGGGATCTGCCGGCCGACGCGCCGGTGCGATTGATTTACACCACGGCCGACGGCCAGACGGTCGATCGTGCGATCGAAATGACGCCGGGGGACGACGGTTACAAGCACGAGTGCCTGTTGCCCGAAGGAGACGCGACGCTGCAACAGGATCTCGACTATCGCATCGCGGCGGGTGACGCCATCACGCGCCGCTTTCACCTGGACGTCGTGGCGGCGCCAACCATCTTCGTGGAAGCGGTCGAGACGAAGTACCCGGCTTATACGGGGCTGCTCGCGCAGCGCGTCGAGCGACAGGGGGACGTCAAGGCGATCGAGGGGAGCGAGATCACGATCGAGGCGCTGGCCAACGGCGAGATTAGTACGGCACACGTTGATTTTGATTGCGATGGCTCGCTCGACCAGCGAATGAACGTCGACGGTCGTCGTGCCAAGGCCACCTTCCGCCTGGCACTGGCCGACGATCGGCGCACGCCAAAGCACTCTTCGTATCAACTGGTGTTCACGAACGATCAGGGCCAGCGCAATCCGCAACCCGTTCGCCACCAGATCGAAGTGACGCGCGACATACCGCCGGAGATCGCTTTCGTGACGCCGACGAACGATCCGGTCGACGTAGCGGCCAACGGCGCACTGACGTTGGAAGTCGTGGCCATCGATCCGGATTTTGCGCTGGGGCTGGTCAAGCTGTCGATCGCGCAGGGTGAAAAGCCGCTGGTCGATAAGCTGCTGGTCAGCGACACGCATCGCGGCCAGTTCGTCGGCAAGTTTCGTTTCGAGCCGGCAGCGCTGGGGCTGAAGCCGGGAGATCTCGTGACGTATTCGGCGGTGGCCGAAGACAACAAGGATCCGAATCCCAACCGCACGGAAACCGCCAAACGGCGAATCCGCATTGCTGCGCCAAGCGAGCAGCAGGAACAGCAAGACCAGGTGGCGCAAAACGATCGCTCTGGCGAGGGACGCTCACAGCCGGGCGATCGTAGCCAGGGCGAGCGGCAGCAAGGCCAGAGCGACCCGGACATGCCGCCCGATGAAAACGCTGGCGAGCCGGGCGACCAGCCGCAAGACAATTCGGACAAGGCCTCGCAGGCCGGCGAGCGCGGCGGCGGACAACCTGCCGCGCGGGGCGCGGATCGACCGCCCGGCGACCAGCAACAGGCCCAAGGTGAGCAACCGCCAGCCGAAGGTGAGCGACAGGGCGACGCGTCCGACAGCGATAATCAGCATGGCGAGAGCGCGCAGCAGGAGGATCAGGCACGCTCCCGACAGCAAGGCGAAAACGGCAAGGCGGGCGACGAGTCGCAAGCATCGCCTTCCGGCGAGCAGGCCGATCAGCAACGCGCCGGCGACAGCGACTCGGACCGTGGCGACAAGTCGAGCGTGCCCAGCGACGGCTCGAACGACGGGGACGCCATCGAACGGATTCTCGAGCACCGAGATCAAAAACAGCCAGCAAGCGACCAGCAACGCGGCGATCTGCGCCATCAGCCGGATGATGAAAAACAGGCGACCGACTCGAAGCCGGGCGATCGCGACATTGCGAAACCGCACGAAGGTACCCAACAGCGCGAGCGCGCGCCCCGGCAACAGGATCGGGGCGATGGACGGCCGACCGACGAACAGCAGGGAGACCCGGCGGGCGAAAAACCGGCCGGCGAACAAGACGCCGCCGGCAACGAGCAAGGCGAACCGTCGCCCGAGGCGCGCAAGCCCGGCGCTTCGGATCGATCCAGCGGAAAGGCGGATGAGCCCAAGCAGCGCGGTGATTCCACCAGCCCAACCGATCGAGGCCGGCAGCCGTCCGCTGACCCGCAACAGGGCGAACCGGGCGAGAAAGCATCGCAAGACAAGCGAGATAAGCCATCGGACGCGGACGCAGCAGAACCCGGCGAGCGACCGTCGCCACCGGATCAACGCGGCGGCCGAGATGGCGCAAAGAGTGGCCAACCCGGCGAGCAGGCCGAACGGCAACAGGGCGCCGACCAAAAAGGCGCAAATCAGGACGACGCCCAGCCAGCCGATAAGGGCACCAGCGACAAGCAGGGAACCCCGAGCAAGCCTCGCGCCGGCGATCAAGGCGACGATCAGAGTCCGGCGGAGGAAGGACAAGGGCGGGGGCAATCGAAAGAGGGCCAAGGCGCTCAGGGGAAGAACGATCCAATGGGCAACAAGGACGCGCCGGCGCGCGACGCGCAACGATCCGACGCCAAGGGGGGCGATGGCGAACAGCAGAAGGGCGAGTCGGGCGCGGGGCAAAAGAGCGGCGACCAGAAAGGCTCACCCAGCCCTCAGGAAACGTCCAAGCCGCGCGACAAGAGTCAGCCGGCCACGCCCGGCGACGAAGACGCCAAGGATCCCAGCGACGCGCAATCGCCCAGCCAGACGCAGAACGAGAGCGACAGCCAAGGCCAGGACGACGGCGATCGATCGGGCGGCGGCAAGCGCGGCGGCGGTCAAAAAGCCAACAAGCCCGGCACGGGCGGCGCCGGCCAGAACACG
>JBGSYQ010000473.1:0-2934 GCA_041750795.1 Pirellulales bacterium
CCGTCGGGCGCCACCAGCATGTAACCGCCGCCGCCAATGTTGCCCGCGCCGGGATACGTTACCGCCAGCGCCAACGCCGTGGCCACGGCCGCGTCGACCGCGCTGCCGCCGCGTTGTAACGCATCGAGTCCGGCCCGCGAGGCCGGCTCGCTTACGCACACGACCGCGCCCTGGCGACAGCGCACCGTATCGTCTGCGGCACAAGCCGCCGGAGCAACGCACTGCAATGACGCCGATATTGCCGCCAGCAGCATCACCAGCGCAGCGCCGCGAATGCTCGCCCATCGCCCGCAATGCCGCGTGCATGTGTTACGTCTCATGCACGCCAGTGTACTTGCGGCGCCGCGGCGTGCCAACGCGGCAAAGCACCGCCAAAGGTCTCCCTACTGATTGACGCGGCCGGATGGCCCAAAGAGAATGCGAGCATGAAAACCATTCTTGCCGCCACGACCCTGTTGTTCGCATTCCAGGCATTCGCATTCCAGGCAATCGCCTCCGCCGAGCGGCCGGCGCAGCCCAACGTTGTCGTCATCTTTTGCGATGACCTGGGCTATGCCGACATCGGACCGTTCGGCGCCCAGGGCTACGCCACGCCGAACCTCGACCGGATGGCGGCCGACGGCATCCGCCTCACGCGGTTCTACGTTGCGCAGGCCGTCTGCTCCGCCTCGCGCGCCGCGCTGTTGACCGGCTGCTATCCGAACCGCGTCGGCATTCGCGGCGCGCTGGGGCCGAAATCGGACATCGGCATCGGCGACGAAGAGACCACCTTGGGCGAAATCGCCAAGCAGCGCAACTATGCCACTGCCATCTTCGGCAAATGGCATCTCGGCCATCATCCCCAGTTTCTGCCTACACGCCACGGCTTCGACGAGTACTTCGGTCTGCCATATTCCAACGACATGTGGCCCTATCACCCGGGCTACTTGCACCTGCCGCCGGAAGAGCGCCAGCGGCGCGGCTTTCCCGATCTGCCACTGTTCGACAACGAGCGCGTGGCCATCCTGCCCGTCACGCCCGACGATCAACGCCAGTTGACCACCTGGTACACCGAGCACGCGGTCGACTTTATCGATCGGCACCACGAGGGGCCGTTCTTGCTCTACCTGGCACACAGCATGCCACACGTGCCGCTCTATGTGAGCGACAAGTATCAAGGTGCGACCTCGCGCGGACGCTTCGGCGACGTGATCGAAGAGATCGATTGGTCGGTCGGCCAGGTGCTGGCCGCGCTGGCCCGGCACGGGCTCGAGGAGCGTACGCTGGTGATCTTCACGTCCGACAACGGGCCGTGGCTCAGCTACGGGGATCATTGCGGGTCGGCCGGGCCGCTGCGCGAAGGCAAGGGCACCAGTTGGGAAGGGGGCGTGCGTGAGCCGTTTGTCGCACGCTGGCCCGGCGTGATTCCCGCCGGAAGCGAATGTCACGAGCCGGCCATGACCATCGACTTGCTGCCGACGATCGCCGCCCTCATCGGCGCCGAGTTGCCCGCCCACAAGATCGACGGCCTCGATGTCTGGCCGCTGATTTCCGGTCAACCGGGCGCCAAAAGCCCGCACGAAGCATATTACTTCTACTATGCCGACAACGAGTTGCAGGCCGTCTTAAGCGGCACGAAGAAGCTTTACTTGCCGCACACCTATCGCACGCTGGCCGGTCGCCCCGGCGGGCGCGACGGATTGCCGGTCGACTACGAGCACCGCACGCTTACCGAGCCGGAGCTCTACGACGTCGTTGCCGACGTCGGCGAAACCACCAACATCGCCGCCGACCATCCGCAAGTCGTCGAGCAGCTCTTGGTTATCGCCGAGCAAGCTCGCGCCGACCTGGGCGATTCGCTCACCAACCGCCAGGCCACCGGCGCCCGACCAGCCGGCCGCGTGGCGAAGGATTGAGACACCAGCGCGTAGCGCGCGCGAGGGAGTGCCCAAGCATGCGGGCTCGATGCCATCGGGCGAGCGTCACCTGCGGAGGAAATCGTCTCGCACTTCCCGCGGCGGTGCGCATAATAGTCGCATCGCACCATACGCCGGAGCAACCTGCATGGACTATCCAGGCCAGCGCGTCGTCGAGATCCTCACCGAGCTGGGCTTCACGCACGTAGTGTGGCTTCCGGATTCGGCCATCGGTCCCTGGGAACAGGCGCTCGAACAATCCACGGCGCTGCAACTCGTCCGCGTCTGCCGCGAGGGCGAAGCCTGGGCCATCGCCGCCGGCTTGCACCTGGGCGGAAAGCGTCCGCTGGTGATGATTCAGAACACGGGCCTGTTCGAGTCCGGCGACGCGATGCGCAACGTGCTCTTCGATCTGGGACTGCCCGTGCCGGCCGTGGTTGGCTATCGCAGCGCGCTGGTGCCCAACACCGCCGACACCGCGTGCCGCTTTACCGAGCCGATCTTGCAAGCCTGGGGCCTTGACTACGTCGTCATTCGCTCACCCGATGAACTGCCGCGCATCGCCGAGCATTTTCGCAAGTGCCAGGCGGCCAACCAGCCGGGCGTCGTGCTGATCGCCGAAGGCCGCATGTAAGTCGTCCACCCACCGTAGGTTTCTCATGGCTCGATCCGCAAACACCGGCATGCCGTTTGTCGCCGCGCTCGAAGTCCTGCTCCCGCTGCGCGGCGATCGCATCGTCGTCACTACGATGGGCGCGGCGCGCGAGTGGCCCAAGCTCTCGCAGCATCCGCTCGACTTGCACTACATTCCCTCGGCCATGGGGGGCGCTGCGGCGCTCGGACTCGGTCTGGCCCTGGCGCAGCCGCAGCGCGACGTGCTGGTGCTCAACGGCGACGGCGCCATGCTGATGAACCTGGGCTCGCTGGTCACCATCGTCGCCAGCGGCGCGACGAACTTCACGCTGGTCGTCTTCGACAACGGCGTCTACGAAGTGACCGGCGGCCAGCAAACGGCCGCAGCCACGGCCGCCCGGCGTGC
>JBGSYQ010000474.1:0-4427 GCA_041750795.1 Pirellulales bacterium
TGTCAGTGGCCGTGTGGTTGTCAGTGGCCGTGTGGTTGTCAGTGGCCGTGTGGTTGTCAGTGGCCGTGTGGTTGTCAGTGGCCGTGTGGTTGTCAGTGGCCGTGTGGTTGTCAGTGGCCGTGTGGTTGTCAGTGGCGTGGAAGAGCGGTACATTCTACCGAACGGACGGTAAGTCCGCCAATCACCGTTCGGGACGTTTTTCCCAGGCATTTTTTCCGCGAAGGCGCGCGCATGAAGACCGACTCTCCCGAGAAGCTGCTGGCCGACGTCGAGGCGTATTGCGAGGAGTTGCGGCCGATCGAAGAGCTGTGCTACTTGGAGCACCGCTACAACGAGCAGACGGTCGAACTGGCCAAGAAGTACAACCTGCTGGGGATGCCCGTGCCGGTGAAGTATGGCGGGCGTGGGGCCGACGCGCTGACTTATGCTCGGGCCTTGGCGCGTATCGGACGCGAGGGGACGGGCGTGCGGACGTTTTTCTCGGGCCAGACTTCGATCGGTCAGTATCCGATCATGCGCTATGGCAACGCCGAGCAGCACGAGCGCTACTTGCCCTCATCCTGCCGCGGCGAGAAGATCATGGCCTTTGGGTTGACCGAGCCCGACGCCGGCAGCAACCCGCTGGAGATGACGACGACCTATCGCCGCGCCGGCGACAAGTTTCTGCTCAACGGCGTGAAGTACTTGATTTCGAATGGCGGCATCGCCGACGTGGTGGTGGCCTTTGGCTATCCCGAGGACAAGACGGGCAAGGATCGGCGGATGAGCGCGTTCATCGTGGACACGGCCGGCGAGACGTTCGAGGCCGAGGCGCTCACGGCCAAGCCCGGCATGTTCACCGCCAACACGGCCATGTTTGAAATGACCGATCATCCGGTGCCGGTCGAAAATCTGCTGGGCAAGGAGGGGAGCGGTTTTCGCGTCGCCATGGGAACGCTGGTTTCGGGACGATTGAGCGTGGCCTCGGGCTGCCTGGGCGTGATCGAGGATTGCCTGGCCGAAGTGCTGGAGTATTCGAAGACGCGCGTGCAGCACGGCAAGGAAATCGGCAAGCATCAGCTCGTGCAGGAGCACATCGCGTATATCGAGATGGCACGGGCCACCAGCGACGCGCTGGTCGAACGGGCCGCCCATGCCAAGACGGCCAGCGACGCTGCGCTCGACAATGAGGACTTGGCCAAGGAAGCGGACATCCGCGTGGCGCAGGCCAAGTTCTGCGCGTCGAACGCCGCCTGGGAGGCGGCCGATCGGGCCGTGCAGATCTATGGCGGCCGCGGCTGGAGCGAGCTTTTCCGCGTGGGCCGCCACCTGCAAGACGTCCGCGTGTGCCGCATTTACGAAGGCACCGACGAGATCATGAAGCTGAAGATCGCGTCGTATCTGCTGGGAAAAGATTACGCAGCGTTTGGGTAGCAGGCTGGAGGCTGGAGGCTGGAGGCTGGAGGACGAAGAACGAAGGACGAAGAGTAGCGTTGCGCACATGCGGCTGCTTGCGCATCCTTGGAAGTGGTTTCGAGCGCGGTTGTGCCAGGCCGCGACAGTCCAGTCGTCAAATTGCTACATCAGCGTCGTGCGACTGGATGGTTTCTTGCTTCTTCCGGCCTCTCATTCCACTCCGAGTTGCTTGCGCACTTCGGTCCAGGCGTGGCGGATGACCTGGTCGGCGGCGGCTTTGATGAGCGTGGGGCTGACGGCGGAGATGAGGCCCTTGCGGTTCTCGACGCGGGCGGACCAATTGAGGCGCGCGCCGGCGCCCTCGGGCGCGATGTTCAGTTGCGACACCACGTCCATCGCCACGCCGATGCCGCTGGCCGTGACGTTCATGGCGGCCTGCGCCGGGGGCGTGATGTCGCCCAGGGAGATGGCCAGGTTCATCTTGCCGCGCAGAAAGGAAAAGCCCGGACGGACGACGCATTTGAGCGTGTGCTCGTCGACGCGCTCCGACGACACCAGGTCGGGAATGGTGGCGGCCATGGCGTCGAGATTGGTCAACAGGCCGAATAGTTGCTCGGGCGTGGCGTCGAACAATTCCTCGCCGCCGAATTCGATGGGAGCCGCCACTTGGTATTCTCCGACGCGAGAGGGGACTTTCGTTCGCCTGGTTCCGGTTGCTCACGGTCGCATGACGCCGCAGACGGGGGCTTCCCAGCCTAGGGCGTTTTGTTGGGCGACGAGCTGATCGTAACGCTCGGCCAGTTCCGGGGGAAACGGGGCCATGCGGCGCACGCGCATGTCGATGTGGCCGGCGACGTGTTCCTGGATGGCGGCCAGCGCACCGGTTTCGTCGATGGTCATGAAGTGCATGAAGTGGAACCGCTTGGCGCTGCGGCCCAGGGCGCGGCTGCGCACGGTGACGTGCTTGCCGATGTGTACTTCGTTCAAGTAGCGGACGTGCGTCTCCAGCGCGAAGCTGCCAGCCTGGTTGGCCAGGCAATAAACTTCGTCAAAGCCCCATGCGCCGGCGAACTTGTCGAACGCGCTGCTGAATAAATACGTGTACCACATGACGTTCATGTGGCCCATTACATCGCGGTAGTTTTCGGGAATTTCCTGCCGATACGTGACCGGCAGGCCTTCCAGGTCGGAGACGGATAGTTTGCGATTCAAATGCAAGGTAATTCAACAGTTGAGGGAGAGATATTTAACCACAAAGACACGAAGGGCACGAAGAAAGTCGGAATTAGCCACAGAGGGCACCGAGTCCACGGAGAAGAAGGATACGAACCACGAAGGACGCAAAGGACCGCAAAGGAAAGGCAGAATTGATCTACGAAGTGAAGGGTTGGCGATTGCGACAAAAGCCGAGTCTTTCCGGTTATTGCAATCCTTTTTGTCCTCAGCGTCCTCAGTGCCCTCTGTGGCTAAATCTTCTTCGTACTTCCTTCCTCCTACCCTTCCTTTGTTTTGTCGTAGTCGGCGAAGGTCTTGCCGCTTTCGGCCAATTGCTTCAGCAGGGGGGCGGGGGCCCACAGGCTGCCGTGCTCTTTTTCGAATTGGCAGATCTTGTCGCAGACCTTCTTCAAGCCCACGGTGTCGGCCCACCACATGGGTCCGCCGCGATGGGCCGGGTAGCCGTAGCCCAGGATGTAGAGCATGTCGATGTCGACGGCGCGCAGCGCGATGCCTTCGTCCAGGATGTTCGCCCCTTCGTTGACCAGGGCATAGAGCGTGCGCTCGATGATCTCGTCCTGGGAGATCTGGCGACGCTTGATGCCGGCGGCGGCGGCCTCTCGTTCGATGATCGCCTGCACCTCGGGATCGGGGATGGGCGCGCGGCTGCCCTGTTCGTACTTGTACCAGCCGGCGCCGGTCTTCTGGCCATAGCGGCCAATCTCGCAGATCTGGTCGGCCACCAGCGGCTGGCGAATGCCCGCCGGCTCCAGGTGCTTGTACTCCTTGCGGATGCGCCAGCCGACGTCGAGGCCGGCCAGGTCGCCGACCGCCAGCGGGCCCATGGCCATGCCGTACTCGTGGAGCGGAGCGTCGACTTCCTCCACCCGGGCGCCTTCCTCCAGCAAGAACTGCGCTTCGCGCTGATAGTGATGGAACATGCGGTTGCCGACAAAGCCGCGGCAGTTGCCCACCAGGATACCGACCTTGCCCAGGCGCTTGGCCAGGGCCATGGAAGTGGCAATCACCGAGTCGCTCGATTTCTGGCCGCGGACGATCTCGATCACGCGCATGACGTTGGCCGGGCTGAAGTAGTGATGGCCGATCACCATTTCCGGGCGCGACGTGGCCGAAGCGATCTCGTCGATGTTCAAGGTCGAGGTGTTGCTGGCCAGGATGCAGTCGGGGCGCGTGGCCTTGTCCAGTTCGGCGAAGACGGTTTTCTTCAGCGGCATGCCCTCGAAGACCGCTTCGGTGACGATGTCGACTTCCTGGAACTTGTCGTAGCTGATGGTGGGCTCGATGAGCGCCATGCGTTTGTCCATGTCGGCCTGCGACAGGCGGCCCTTGGAGACGGTGGCGGCGTAGTTTTTCTTGATGGTGGCCAGGCCCTTGTCGAGCGCTTCGGGCGAGACTTCCTTGAACAGCACGGGGATGCCGGCGTTGGCATAGTTCATGGTGATGCCGCCCCCCATGGTGCCGCCGCCGACGACCGCGGCCTTCTTGATCTCGATGATCGGCGTGTCCTTGCCGATGCCGGGCACCTTGGCCACGGCACGCTCGCCGAAGAAGACGTGGATCATGGCCTTCGACTGGTCGGAGAAGAGGCACTCCTTGAACAGCTCGGCCTCCTTGGCCAGTCCGTCGTCGAAGGAGAGTTGCGTGGCGGCTTCGACGGCGTCGACGGCCTTGGTCGGCGCCAGCAGCCCGCGTGAGCGCTTTTTGATCTCGCCGCGCACGGCGGCCAGCGCTTTCTCGTTGGCGGCTGTGTCGGAGTGCTTGTGGGCCAGATCGCGGGTGCGGCGGGCCGGCTTGCC
>JBGSYQ010000475.1:0-6021 GCA_041750795.1 Pirellulales bacterium
CGCTGCCGCCGCCGCTGCTGCGAGTTGGGTTTGCCGCGCGCACGATGCCGGGCGCCTGGCTGGCGTATTGGCCCTGGGTGGATCGGCCGGCACGACCATCGGCACGGCTGCCATGCGCGCCTTGCCGTTGGGCATCCCCAAGCTGATGGTCAGCACGTTGGCATCCGGACAAGTCCGCCACTATGTGGGCGACAGAGACATCCTGATGCTCAATTCCGTGGTCGACTTGTCGGGGCTCAATCGGATCACGCGGCGCGTGCTTACGGAAGCGGCCTGGGCCATGGCCGGCATGGTCCGATTTGGCGATGCAGCATTGTCCCCCGCGGCGCGTGTCGCTGTGCCAGATCGGCCGCTTGTGGCCGCCACGATGTTCGGTGTCACGACGCCATGTGTCGAAGCAGCGCGCCGCGTGCTCGAGGACGCCGGCTACGAGGTGCTTGTGTTTCACGCCACCGGCAATGGCGGACAGGCGATGGAGTCGCTCATCGACGAAGGCCTGATTGCCGCTGTGTTGGACGTCACCACGACGGAACTGGCCGACGAACTGGTGGGCGGCGTGCTGTCGGCTGGCCCGCATCGTCTGACCGCGGCTGCCCGTCGCGGCATTCCGCAAGTTGTTTCGCTGGGCGCGACCGACATGGTCAATTTTCATGCGCGCGAAACCGTGCCGGCCCGATTCGCCGCAAGGACCTTCTACGAGCACAACGCGAACGTCACGCTGATGCGCACCACGGCCGAGGAGTGCGCGGCCATCGGTGCCGACATCGGCCGCAAGCTTGCCAAGGCAACCGGACCGGTGGTCGTGCTTGCGCCGCTAAAAGGCGTTTCGGCGCTCGATTGCGCGGGGCAGCCGTTCGACGATCCCACGGCCCGCCGAGCACTGGTCAACGCGGTGCGCCGGTCGGCAGGAACGGTCGCTGTGGAGGAGATCGACGCGCACATCAACGATCCGGAATTCGCCCAGCTTGCGGCCAGGCGGCTGATCGAATTAATCGCGCGCGCGGCTCCAACGGCAGTCGTGCCATAGATTTCGGCCGAGTCGGGGGGCTTGTCCCGGGTGAGCTGACTGTCCGTCAAGAATTGCCGTCGCGTCATTTTTCGACCTCGCCAGATGCGAAGCAAAGCTTCGCACGGAAGCGCAGAATAGCGAAGGACGTCGCAATTCTGTCATCACATCCCTGCAATTTCGCGGCCCGCCGAATGCTTCCACGGGCTGCTATCCTGGCAAGTGGCATCGGCGGCGGCGGGCCGCTACAATGCCGGCGCGTTGACGAATCGGGTTGCCTCACTGCCTCAATCGCTTTTTTGCCCCCAACGGAGAATCACGTCATGGCTCAAATACCCTGTCTCTCGATGGTGCGACGTCGCTCGGTTGGGTTGGCGCTTGTCTTGTGGCTGCTGGCGGCGTCGCTGGTGCAGGCCGCGGCCGATCCGCTGTCGGTGATTCCGAGTGACGCGTTGGGCGTGGTGGTGATCAACAACCTGGCCGACACGAGCGCGCGAATTCAAAAGCTCACGGAAAAGATGCAGATCCCTGTGCCGGAGCTCTTGCCCATGGCGCAGTTGTATACGGGCGCTCAACAAGGTTTGGACGACCAGGGTTCGCTGGCTGCGGCGATCTTTCCCGGCGACGACGAGTTGTCGAGTTGGAGCTCGATGGTGGCCGTGTTCGTGCCGGTGACCGACTACAAGGCGTTCATCGATCAGCTTCAGCCGGACGATGCCGGCGACGAGATGAGCGCAGTGACGATTTTCGGCATGCAATTCCTGGCGATGCAGAAGGGCGAGTTTGCCGTGCTTGCCAGCGGTGATGCAAAGGACTTGCTGGTGAAGATCAAAGCCGCGTCGAAAGGCATCGCCGACACCGTGACGCCGATGCGCCCTTGGATCGGCGCGCAGCAATTGGCCGCGGTGGCGACTCCCGAGGGCAAGACAAGGCTGGTCAAGGCGATTTCCGGGTTTTTGGATGTTGCCGTTCAAGGCATCCAGGACGCGGCCGCCGACACCGACGACGACGAGGAGGCCAAGCAAGCCGCCGAGGCGTTGCGCAGCGCCACCGAGACGATGAAGGTCGCCAAGGAACTGGTGGCGCTGATCGATGAGCAAGTGACGCAGTTGGGGCTGGGCGTGCGCATCGACGAGACGACGGCGCTGCACCTCTCGACCCGCGCCATGTTCGTCTCTGAGGGTGGGTTGTCCAAGTGGGCGGCGTCGGTCAAACGGCCCGAGAGCGGTCTGCTCAAGGGACTGCCTGCCGGAAAGTTCACACTGGCCTATGGCGGTGCGTCGGTGCAATCGGCGGAAACCATCACCAAGATGTACGACCGCATGACCCAGGCCGGCATGATCATGCTCGGCCTCGATGAAGAAAACCAAAAGCAACTGAACGACGTGTTGGCCAAGTATCGCCAGAATCAGATCAGCACCGCGGCGTTGATGGGGCAGCCACGCCCCGGCGACTCCATCATGTCCACTTCCATGCAAGTGGAACACGTCAGAGACGCCGCGCTGCAACTGCAACTGGCCCGCGAAATGTTCGCCGTCTTTTCCAAAGTGCGGTTCCCCGGCGGCGATCCCGATCGGCAGGCGTACTCGGTGGCCGACGTGACGGTCGGCGATTTGAAGGCGGTCGACGTGACCATGGACATGGGCGCCATGTTGGGGGGCGCCAATCAGGCCGAGGCCGCCGGGGCGCTGGGCGGAATCCTGCAGAAGTTGTTCGGCAATGACGGAGTGATGCACAGCTATATCACTGTGGCCGACGACCACACGCTGGTGATGGCCTATTCCAAGGAGCAGCTCCAATACGCCGTCAAGCACGTGCGCTCAGGCGATGCCGGGTTGGAAACAGACGAGAGCATTGCCAACACCGACAAGCTGCTGCCCGCCGCGCCGCAATGGGCTGCCTATCTCAGCCCCCAGGGCATCGTGCAATGGGTGGACATGTTCCTCAAGCAAGTTCCGGAGTTGAACTTCAATCTGCCGCCCTTCCCTGCCAGCGATCCCATCGGGCTGGCCGCGAAGGTTTCGGCCGAGGGCTTGGATGCCGAGATCGTGCTGCCCGAAAGCGTGGTCGCCGGAGTGGGCCAGTACATCGGCGTGATCCAGCAAATGATCATGCAAGGTGGCGCGCCGCTGCCGTAGTTGCGGAGAAGGCAGTCCAGGCGATTCGCAGGTTGCAGCGTACACGCCGCCGCGTCGAGACGAAGCTACATCGTCTCAGTGCTGCGGTGGCGCACGATCTCGCCTTCGACCATGTAGATCACGTCCTCGGCCACGTTGGTGGCCATGTCGGCGATCCGCTCCAAGTGCCGGGCTACCGACGACAGCCGCAGCAGGCAGTCGGTGCGGTCCGGATGCTGAGCGATCTGCTGCTCGATCTCCTTTTCGATCGTGGAGCGCATGGCGTCGACCGCGTCGTCCGAGTCGCGCACTTTTTGCGCCAGCACGGCGTCGGAGTTGACTAGCGCGTCGAGGCTCATCTTGACCATCGATTGGGCGCGCGTGGCCATGCCGCGAAAATCCAGCGGCAGGTCGAAACGCTCGCACTTCGAAAGATAAACGGCCCGCTTGGCGATGTTCTTGGCCAGGTCGCCCATCCGCTCCAGGTCGTTGTTGATCTTGAGCACGGCCACGACAAAGCGCAGGTCGGCGGCCACCGGCTGATAGAGGGCCAGGATCTTGAGCACCTCTTCCTCGACGTCGACCTCCATCCGGTCGATTTCCTCGTCGGCTTCGATCACCGCGCTGGCCTGCGCCAGGTCGCGGTTGATCAGCGCCGAGATCGCCTTGGCGATGGCCTCTTCCACCAGCGTGCCGACGAACAGAAATTTCTGCTTGAGGCCCTCAATTTGCCGGGGGAGTTGTTTGGCCATGTTCGGATGCGCGTGAGGTCTCTCGCGGGGAAGTACCCGTGCATCGTTAGTGTCTACCAAATCAGAGTTTCTGTCCAGATCGTGCGCGGCCGGGGTCGGCCGGACCAGCACAGACCTCAGCCGCGGTGACGGGAGCGTACCCACAACCGCGTCGCTGCGGCCGAAGTTGGCATTCGCGGCGGCACGGCTTGTCCCATGTGGTAGAATCTAAGAAGCGACCGAGAACTTCTGGCACTTGTATTCTGGGAGGGCACTTGCGATGCAAAGAGCTGCGACCAATGCAAACCGGTTGGATGGACGAGGCGATGCTGTCGCCAACAACCTTCCCTCGACGAGTCGCCGCCAACGCAAGCGCCGCGTCAGCAAGCGCCGCCGGGCCATGCTCCGGCAAATCGACACCGACTAGTCGCGGCTTCTGAAATCAACTCGAATGGCACGTCGCACCGGGAGCGGCGGTCTGGGCCAATTCGGGCGACCTTCTCCACTTGGCGCTCGTGGAAAAATGCCACGACGGCGTTTCTCCGCAGGCTGATAGCCGCGGGCAAGGAACTAGCCTTACGACAGACACCCCCAAGCAATGTCCGCGCTCGTGGCGTGGCTGTTGCGGCCCGTGGAGTGTGGTAGAATGGCAATGCCCTGCGGGAGTAGCTCAGTTGGTAGAGCGCTAGCTTCCCAATCTAACAAGGCCCGACAAAGCACTTTTCTCAAATCGCAAAAAACCGCTGAAAATCACGGGTTTTATTGCGAGTTCTGGCGATGGATGCCGGACGACGAATCGGCCTTTGTAGTGCAGCATCGCCCGGAAATGTAGTGAAGGGCATGCCATCGCTGCGATTCAAAAAGGCCGGTCGGAGCGGCCTGCGATGAGCAGGTCGCCCCGGCCAAGCCAATGCTGACTAAGCGGCATACTCCGCGAGTTCCGGGTGAACAAGCAGGTGCTTGGTACTACTCTTATCGCGGAGTACCCGCGATTCTTCCCAAGCTATCACGTCTGTGATTCGGGCGTAACGAATTCGTCCGCGTTGCTCGAAGGGGAGTTCACCCGCAAGCATCGCCGCTATGACCGTTTCTCGACGCATACGCTGCTGTTTTCGGATGTCCTCGACCGTGAGCCAGCGGACCGGGTGTCTTTGACACTCGGCTGCGGCCATGGTTCTCCTGTTGGAAGAACCTCTCAACGCTTAAGCATCCGACGCTGAGATTGGACCACTACCCGGATGCAGGCAACGAAACAATCAGGACTGCAATGTCGCCCGTGAAGGCGAAAATGCGACCTGGTCAACGGTCGCACACCGCAACCCGTGGCCTTTGCCGCTCGAAAGCGGCTCACCGGCAATTGATTGACCAAACCGACCGCCATACTGGGGTGTCCCAGTGGTGGAGTACCACGCCTTCAATCTAAATCTGCACGTTGTGCGGGTCAAACTCCGGACGCCAAGTGCCAGTTTTCCCTCCGTGAAGGCGGGAACCGCCTGGTTAGGCAGCCTGGGCGTGGGCTTCGGCGACCATTTGGGCCGCTCTGAGAGCGATTCGCTGTAGGTCCGGGTCGGAGTGGCGGCTCAAGCTGCTATTTCTCAACTCCAAAATCAGTCTTTCCTGTTCTTGGATTTCTGTTTTGGGATTTAAGTTTCTTAGCGTTGACCTTTTCTCGACGGGGGCGTTGACCAAATCTTGCGACGGTGTTGATGTTTTCTTCGTTGGTGCTCGACGCTTCACAACTTGTCTGTTCCGCACGAGCGACAATAGCGGGCCGTCGATGAAAAGTTGTCCGTAGCTATTCTCGTTCTGTTTGTGGACCGGGGCGGTGTTCAAGTAGCCGCGACTCACTAGACGATGGAGGATTCGCGACTGCGTCGCCCGATGGACTCCCGTCCAGGCCTCGAACTCCGCATAGCGGAGCCGGGCGTAGTATTCGTTCGATTGCAGTCGGTGCATGGGCTTCCGCTGCGGGATGCGACGCAAGAAATAGGCGAAGCAAAACAAGGCTTCGACCGTAGTGGCACTTCCACGTGCGATATGCCGCAGCACTCTCCTCGCTACGGGCTTGTTGACGGCGGGTCGCTCCGTCGCACATTCTTGTTGCAGCGACGGCAGCGTCCGGTCGAGCGTTTCAATCGCCGTTTGAATTTCGCCGCTGGTCATCCGA
>JBGSYQ010000476.1:0-2457 GCA_041750795.1 Pirellulales bacterium
GCCGCTTCGACGGTGGCCGGGTATGCCGGGGCCAACTGCACCTCGGCCCGATTCGGCCGGCTCGGCAGGCAAACGGCAGCCGCGGCCGCCAACAACATGAACCAATATGACATCCAGGGCGATTGCGACAACGTGCGGCTCATCAACGTTCCTTGGACCGGCCACCAGCGCGACCGTGTTAATAATGCAAAAAGTAGGATCAGGTGGGAATGTACTAATCGCAGTGGCTTCGGCAGTCCGTTGAGGATCTCAACAGGCTGCTAGCGCACGGCCGCCATTCCATGCCAGCATGCCCGATGGAGTATTCATATCGGACTGACAGGGCATGCTCAATCACGGGTTTGCGATGATTTCGCCAGAGAGCGGGACGGGTCATCCAAGTGCTGCCGAACAGCGTGGGTTTGCCGCGCAGCCGCGGCAAAAACAGACCGCCTTGGCGGCCAACGTGGCAAGCCGGGAGCCATAGTGCGCTGCGACCGCTTCGGCCAATATTAGAAGATGCTCCGGCGCAACCGCTCAGCGAAGCTGACCTCCGCGGCCGTCGAGCTGCCGGTCTTGGCATATTCGCGCCAAGCCTGCACGTTGCCGCCATAGTCACGGCCACTCACCGTGCGCAGCGATTCCTGGGCCCGAAACTGAATGGCGGGGTTCGGGTCGACCAGCGCCTCGGCCAGTGGCACCAGCGCCGTTTGTTCCGCGGTCTCGCCCAGGGCACGCACCGCGGCGATCCGCACGTCGGGGTCTGTATCCGAATTGGCCACGTGCGTGAGCGCTTCCACGGCCTGCGGGCCGCCATGTTTGCCGATCGATTGGCAGGCCACGCGGCGGACCTCCAGGTCGGTATCCAGCAAGCCGGCCTGCAAAATAGCCCTCGACAGATCCGTGCGGTACTCGGCCAAAGTGCGCAAGATTCGACGCCGCATGGACGCGTCATCCTCGTGCTGAATCTCCTTGGCCAACTCGGCAACAATGCGATCGCGGTCGGTGGGCGTTTTCGAGCTTGCTTTCTTGGCCAACTCGGCAAGCTCCTTGGCGCGATCGTCGGGGGTCTTGATGTCGAGAATCTGCTCCGGAGTTTTCTTGCCGGCAACTTTCCCGAGCATTCGGCCGGCGCCTTCGGCCGTCATGGCGCAGCCCGCAGTTCCGACCAGGCAAACCATGATCGCCGGCGCCGCAAGAATGTGGATCGTGGCCCGCATGAGGTGCCTGATAGCAGAGGAGATCGAACGCATCGCCGTGAAATGTGGCCGGTGCTTTTAGCAAATCGCCCAGCGCGTTTCCAGATGGATTGGCCGACAACCGATCGGCAGGCCGCCGGTCGCGCACCGAGCGTTCGCAGCCACGGCATGGGCAGTGCTCTTCGATTGCCCATAGCGCCTGCGTGAAGGCACTCGCTATAGGCTCGCTTCGCAGGGCTGCCTAAACTAACTCGGTGGACACCAATCGGCACCAAGTGCGAAAAGCTGCATGGCTGGCAGTGCTGGCATTGGGGGGGCTC
Organism: Pirellulales bacterium; assembly: GCA_041750795.1. Classification (GTDB taxonomy): domain Bacteria; phylum Planctomycetota; class Planctomycetia; order Pirellulales; family PALSA-1355; genus JTS-RE94. The sequence continues at coordinate 1,499 of JBGSYQ010000476.1, forward strand.
GTCAGCGCGCTGGCACTGGCGGCCGACCCGCGCGGCCGTGTGCTGGCCGGCAACACGCTGGTCTATTCCGGGCTCACCTCAGCGATCGCCCTGCTGTTGGGCGCCCCGTTGGCGTTTCTGCTGGTGCGGACCGATGTTGTCGGCCGGCGCGTCGCGTGTGTTGTGCTGGTGGGCTTGTTGTTTACGCCGCTCTATCTGCTCGCCGCCGCCTGGCAAGCCGGTTTCGGAGTGCAAGGGTGGTACTCGCTGGCCATCGGCGGACCGTCGCTGCTGACGGGCTGGCGCGGAGCGATCGCCATTCAAGCGCTCGCCGCGACGCCGTGGGTGGTGCTGATCGTCGGCGTCGGACTGCAACTGGCCGAAGCCGAGTTGGAGGAAGACGCGCTGTTGGATGCGACGCCCGCCCAGGTGTTTCGCCGCGTGACGCTGCGCCGCGCCGCCGAAGCAGTGGTTACCGCCTGGATGTGGGTGTTCGTGACCACCGCCGGCGAGATGACCATCACAGACTTGTTCTTGGTCCGCACGTACGCCGAAGAGATCTACACGCAGTTTGCCTTGGGCGACCCGCTCGATACCGCGGCGTGGCGGATCGCGCCCAGTGTCGTCTCGATGGCGTGGGTCATTGTCCTGGGCCTGTTCGTGGTGGGCCGTTTGATTCCGTCCGACCGCCACGCAACGCAGCGACCGGCGGCGCCGTTTCGGCTGAGGTCGTGGCGCTTGGCGGCGACGCTGGCGAGCTATGCCGCAGTTGGCGTGCTGGTGCTGATTCCGGCCGCGAGCCTGGCCGTCAAGGCGGGACGTGTCGTCGTGCGCACCGGCGATACTCTGGAGCGCGACTGGTCGGCCGTGCAATGTCTGGCCATAACGTTGGGAAGCCCCTTGCGCTTCGCGCGCGAAATGGCGTGGACGGCCGCGATCGGCGCGTTGGCGGCCAGCGCGGCGGTGGCCATCGGGTTGCC
>JBGSYQ010000477.1:0-26986 GCA_041750795.1 Pirellulales bacterium
CGTTCGAGCAGCCCGCGGACAACGTGCAGCCCTTGGGCAGCGAGGGAGCCGATGCGACGGCCGAACCGCAGAACTACGACGCGCAAAAGCCTCCCAGCTTGGGCACGGCGGGCGGCCCGGCCGATCCGCCCTGGCTGCCCCTGTTGCTGGTGGTCGTGTTCCTGGCATGCTCGTTAGGCGCCAACGTTTACTTAGGCTGGGTCGCCTGGGACGCCCGCCACCGCTATCGCGCAGCGCTAGTCCGGATGCGGCCGGCGACGTAGTGAGGGCAAACCTCACGCCGGTATCAACCAGGATTATGGGTCGCAGACCGTTGAAAAACTCAACAGGCTAGAACTCCAGCTTTCGAAACGCCGACAGCCCCATGCGCATGGGCACGACGGTGGCCACGGCGCCGACTGCGCAGGCGGCCAAGGTGCCGGCGATCAGCCAGGCTGGCACCCACGCGGGCCGGACGTCGAGTTGCTCGGTGGCCACGTAAAAGTGCGACGGCAACGCCGTCAGCAGCACGACCACGATGATGTAGAACGCGCTAACCACCAGGCTCAACGTGCCGCCGAAGCCGGCGGCGATTTTCGAGGGCGACTCTTCGCGCAGATCGGGCATCTTGGCGCCCAGTCCCACGGCGATGCCCGCCAGTCCCACGCACAACAGCACGCACGTCAACTGGTGAATGACGAGCACCAGCGACGAGATGCCCAGCATCAGGTCGCTCAGCAGGATCAGCCCGCAGCAAGGCAGCGTCGCGCCGGCGGCGGCGAAGAGAAACTTGCTCCACAAGATCGCCTCGCGGCGCACCGGCAGCATGCACAAGATCCAGAATCGCCGCCCTTCGAGGCTGAGCATCGGAAAGATGAACCGCGTGGTGAAGGTCGAGAGGATGAGGCCCACGACGGCCAGGTTCAAAAAGCTGATCATGTTGACCCAGGCCGTATAGTTGACGTCGTAGCTGAAGCGGCGAATGTTGGCGAAATACAGGGTCAACAGGCCGAAGAAGATCAAGAACTGCGACCATTGCACCGGATCGCGGCGAAACAGCCGCAGGTCTTTGACGATCAGCAATCGCATCGGCGCCGCCAACAGCGGCAGCTTCATCACCAACCGGTCGAGCCAGAATCCCGGGCGCGGCTGGCGCCGCGTGCGATCGGTGCGCAACTCGCTGTAACTGGCTCGATAGATGCGCGCCCCGACGGCCACAGCCAGCACTCGAAAGAACAGCGCGTTGGATATCAACAGCGACAGAAAGAGCAAGCTCTCGGCCCACGAGGCTCGGCCCGCGGGCGTGGTTCGATTGTGCGCCGCCTCCAGCAATCCCGCGCTGAGCCACCAACTGGGCAAGAAGCGATGCTCGCTGAATTGCAACCGCGACAGCATCTCTTGAAACCAGACCGGCGTGAGCAGATCGCCCTCGGTGCGCCCCAGCAGCGACCAGCCGAAGAGCAACGTCGCCACCCCGACCGCCAGCGACGTCAGCACCACGAAGTGCCGCTTCATCCGCGCCAGTTGGTGTATGAACACCATGCAGATGATGGCGCCGGCGCCGCCCGGGATGTAAACGAACGCGCCCATGAACACCGGCAGCAGCGCAAAGTAGTACCACGGCGCGTTGGCGTGCAGCCCGTAGGCCACCAGCATCGGGCTGCCCAGCAGCAGAAACCCCCAACTCGAAAAGACGATCGCTTCTTGAAACTTGTGCAGTACGATCCGCTCGGGCCGGATCGGCGTGGTCAGCAAAAACTCGGCCTCGTCGGAACAGTACAATCCGCCATACAGAATGATGCCGGAAGAGAGCAGCAGCATCATCATCAGCGAGGCGAAAAAGACGTTGTAGATCGCCTGCACCGTCTGGTCGTACGTCGCGTCGTGGCCGATCGCCAGGTGCAGAAAATCGAAACCGCCGACGAACAAGCGAAACAACCCGTACCAGAACAACACGCTCAGCACGACCACCAGCGACGCGCGGAGCCGCGCCGTCGCCAGCACCTGGTTCAAAGAGGCGGCCACGGTCCGCCCGCGCACCCACCACAACAAGCGCGCCTCGGCGTTGTAGCTCAGCTCGGGCGGCTCGTCGGGCGCCTGGTGGGGCAGCGAGATCGGCAGTGCTTGCGCCGCGTCGCTCATTCGATCGGCTCCTGCTGCGCCCACGCCGGCAGCGCATCGGCCCGGGTCGAGCTGGCATCGGCGTCTGCCGGCGCCGCCGTAAAGCTCAGGTAAAGCTGCTCCAACGACTGCTCGTTGGACGACAGCGCTTCGCGCAACTGGTCGATCGTGCCCAAGAACTTCAATTGACCCTGATCGACGATTCCCACGCGGTCGGCGATTTCTTCGGCGATCGCCAGCAAGTGCGTCGACATGAAGGTGGTTTGACCGGCGGCCGACTTGGCCCGCAGCAAGTCCTTGATCAGTCGCACGCTGCGCGGGTCGAGGCCCACCATCGGCTCGTCGATCACCAGCACCTTGGGGTCGTGCAACAGCGCGGCGGCGAACGCCAATCGCTGCTTCATGCCGTGCGAGTAGCTCTCGGTCAGATCGTCGACGAAATCGTGCAGGCCGAACGTGTCGACCTGTTCGGCGATCTTTTCGGTCGTGGCGCGGCGATCGAGCCCGTACATTTCGGCGATGAACTGCAGGAACTCGCGGCCAGTGAGCTTGTCGTACAGATAGGGCACGTCGGGCACATATCCCAGCAAGCGGTTGGCGGCGCGGCCGCCGCCGGTCACGTCGTGGCCGCACAGTCGAATCGAGCCCGAGCTGGGCCGCAGCAAGCCGACGATCAATTTGATCGTGGTGGTTTTGCCCGCGCCGTTGGGCCCCAGGAAGGCGAACAATTCGCCGCGCGGAATCTCGAGGGTGAGCTCGGAGACGGCGACTTTGTCGCCATAGCGGCGGGTGACGTGGTCGAATTCAATCATGCCGAGTGCCCTGCCGGTTCGCGGCCCCCTCGTGAGTCGGTTGCCGCGCGCCGTTACGGCGTCGCGCTGTCGGTCGCCGGTTGCAACTGGCTTCGCAGCTCTTCGGTGATGGCTCCCGACAAATCGTCGCCCAGCGCCGCGCTGAGGCGTTCGGCCGGCTCTGTCGAAAGTCTGGTAAACATCAGGTGCGTACCCAGCACCGCCACCTCTTGCCGCACGACCAGCCCGTCGTCGCGAACCCACATTCGCCCGCGCACCTCGTCGCCCGACGGACCCGAGCCGGAGTCGCTGCGAAAGACGATCAACTTGCCGGAGGCTCGTCGACCGTCCCAGGTGAGTGTCTCGGCGCGCTCGACCTGCGCTTGCAGGATCTCGATCGGGCTGTGGGGCGGGCGAAACGGACTGTACAGCGGTACGGTCCAACGTTGTCCGACGCGCAGCGCAGGCAGGAGGGCCTGCGGCGAAAGCTCGTCGGCGATCAACGCGTTCGGCGGCAGGTAGCGCTCCACCGTCGTTGGAACGTCGCCCGAGCGCACGGTGATGCGCAGGGTCGAGCCTTCCACCTGGCCGGTGATTTTGATCGCGTCGCGAATCTCGGCAATCCGCACGCGCGATTCGAAACCGACCAGTCGTCCCAGCGGATCGACGACGATCTCGCTTTGCTTGTCGACATCGAGCCGTTCCAAATCTCCCAGTGCCGGCTTGACCACCTTGACCAGCCATCCGGGCGCTAATTCGTTGAGCGGCAAGCGGGCCAGATAGACGCGACTGTGCAGCTCGGCGATGCCGCCGCCGTCCTTGCGGCGCACCAGCTTGCTGGCTGCCCAGCCGATCGGCCGGCGCTCGACATGGATGCTCCAGCAGGCGGTTGGCTGCTGCTGGCTTTCATCGAGAATCGCCTGGTAGTTCGGCGGCTCGCCCACTCGCAGTGGTGGCAACACCTTGGCCACCACCAGCCAGGTCATGCTGGCCAACCAGAACAGCACCACAATGACGTTGAACGGGTGATTCCCCATACGCGACGACTGGCCTGCTTGGCTGGCTGCCCCGAAATCCTGGCGAACACCCCCAGTCTAAACCATCCGTCCCAGCTTGACGAGGCGCTGGCGCGCTCGACGCTGCTGAATCGCGGAACATAAGGGTGCCAACGGCGGAGCCGCTTCGCTAATTTCCCGTCGATACGCATTTTTCCAGTTTGGGCGAGTGCCGAGATAGTGCCCGAGCGCATTGTGATTTCTTTCACAACCCAGCAAGCGGCACGCTCTTAGGTTCGCACACTTTTATTGAACAAGTTCCCGGAATTCGGTATGATAAGCCGGCTTACCCAGGACCGGGCAAGGTAAGGGAGGTACCAAGATCATGTCTACCTACTTCGTGCAGGAATGCCCAACGTGCGGTCGCACTTTGCAGGTTTCCGTCGAGTATCTGGGCCGACAGGTCGTGTGCCAACATTGTCATGGACGCTTTGAAGCGTGCGACCCGGCCAGCACTCCTCACCGGCGCCTGTCCGACTCGGGCATCGACCTGCTGCGCCGCGCCGATCGTCTGCTGGAATCGGCCGGTGATCACGACGCGTATGGTCTGTCGTAGGCGCCGTCAAATCTTCTATTTGCCGAGCGCCGCCAAATCGTCGAAGAACCGCGGATAGGTCTTGGCAGTGCAGCCCGGGTTGTTGATGAACACGCCCGGCGTCTTCAATCCCACCAGCGCCAAGCTCATCGCCATGCGGTGGTCGTCGTAGGTGTCGATCGCTGCGCCCGCCAGGGGGCGCGGCTGGATGTGCAACCCGTCGGACCGCTCGGTGACTTCGGCGCCAAGCTTGCGCAACTCGGTGGCCAGCGCCGCGATGCGATCCGTTTCCTTGTGGCGGATGTGCGCCACGCCGCGAATAACCGTCGGGCCTTCGGCGAACAGGGCCACCGCGGCCAACGTTTGCACGGTATCACTGATGGCGTTCATGTCGACGTCGACGCCCACCAGCGGCCCGCCTTCGACCGTGACGGCGTCGGGCTCGTAGGTCACTCGGCAACCCATCCTGGCCAGGCAATCGCAAAACGCCACGTCACCCTGCAGGCTGCCGCGCGACAGCCCTGCGACGCGGACGCGTCCTGGGGCGATGGCAGCCGCCGCCCAGAAATAACTGGCCGCCGAGGCGTCCGGTTCGATTTCGTAGTTTCGCGCCGTGTATCCGCTGCGCGCGATCTCGAACCGCGCCAGATCGTGGCCGTGCGACACGCGGGCGCCAAACGACTCCATGACGGCGACCGTCATCCGCGCATAGGGTTGCGACACCAGCGGCCCGTCGATGGCGATCTCTACCGCCGCGTCGGACTTTCCTGCGGCGCAGGGGGCCACCAGCAACAGCGCCGTGAGGAACTGGCTGGAAACGTCGCCGCGGATGCGCGCACGATCGAGCGACAGGCCGCCGGCGCGGACCATCACGGGCGGGCAACCGGTGCCGTTCTCGCTGCCGGCGTCGACGCCGATGGCCGCCAGCGCATCGAGCAAGTCCTGGATCGGTCGCTCGTGCATGCGCGGTGTGCCGTGCAAGCGATAGATGCCGTGACCTAGCGCCACCAGCGCCGTCAGGAAGCGCACCGTGGTGCCGCTGTTGGCGATGTACAAATCGGCAAACTGTTGCGGGATGGCGCCGGCCTGTCCGCCGACGACGAGCGTGCGGCCGTCGTGCTGCTCTTCGATGGCGATGCCCAGCGCACGCAGCGCGTCGATCATCACGTGCGTGTCTTCGCTGGCCAGTGCGCCGCAAAGCGTCGAAGTCCCCCGCGCCAGCGCGGCGCAAACCAGAGCGCGGTTGGTCAGGCTCTTCGAGCCGGGCGGGCGCACCGCGGCATCCAGCGGCGCGATCAGCGGTTTGATTTCAATGCTCTGGGTCACGGTCGTGGGCCCCGGACGGGGAACAGGGAACGCGGCAACCGGACGTCGCGCACCGAGTCCGTCGGCTAGTGGAGCGTCAACCCGATTTATTCGGGTGACGCGGAATGTCCGCCAAAGACGTAAGTGCTTTGGCGCAAATAAACAACTAGTGCTTCGCCGAAACCGGTCAATCCGAAAACTAGGCCTTGACGAAGCACTAGTGCTCGGCAATCTTCCACAGGTGCTTGTCGCTGCGCACGTACAGGGCGCCGGCCGAAATCGCGGGCGACGCCTGGATCGGCCCCTCCAGCTTGCCCTTGCCGATGACTTCGGCCTGGCCGTCTGCGCGCAGTTCGACGACTTGCCCCGCGCCGTCCTGGTTGATCGCGTAGAGGCGATTGCCGGCCAGTGCGGGTGTGCCCCAGAACGCGCCTTCCAGGCGAACGCGCCCGACGATGGCTCCATCGGCGGCTTCGGCGCTGGTCAGCACGCCAGCCCGATTGACCATGTGCAGCCGGCCGTTGGACAACAGCATGCTGGCGGCGCCGGGTTGCAGGCGCGACTCGTTCCACAGCACTTCGGGTGTGCCCGTCGAGTTGGGGCGAATGGCCGTGGTTCCCTTGGACGGAACATAGACGACGCCATCGGCCACCAGCGCCGACGAAATCGCGTCGCACGCGCCCTCATACGTCCAAACCTCGCGGCCCGTCGCCGGATCGTGGGCCGTCAGCTTGGTGGTGGATTGCACCAGCACCAACTCATCGCCCGGCTTTTCGCCGTGGGCCGCCACGGGCGAAGCCCAACTGGCCTCGCGGGGGCGCTCGACGCGCCACAGCGGTTCGCCCGTTTGCTTGTTGACGCCGGTGACGAACGAATCGCCCTGGCATTCGACTTGAGCGACGACCGTGTTGCCGATCACCAGCGGCGACGACGACATGCCGACGTCGTTGCCCGCTTTTGGAAAATCATAGGACAGCCCGCGCAGCCACTTCAGGTTGCCGTCCAGATCGAGGCAGATCAGGTCGTTGGAGGAATAGAACGCGAAGATCGATTCACCGTCGCTGGCCGGCGTGGGCGCCGCATTGGCGCTGGAGGGGTGCGACAGCGTGCGGCCGGTCGCCCAGAACTGCCGCTCCCATTGTTGATTGCCGGTGGCGGCGTCGAAGCACAACACGTGCAAGCGGTCCTGGTTGACGCCGCTGGAGCACGTCACGAAGACGCGGTTTCCAACCACGATCGGGCTGGACGGGCCGCGTCCCGGCAAATCGACCTTCCAGGCGATGTTTTCGTCGTCGCCCCAGTTGATCGGCGGTTGCGCGTCGCTGGTGACGCTGTTGCTGCCGGGGCCGCGGAACTGCGGCCAGTCGCCGGCCGGCAGCATGGCCGGCAGGCAGCTAACGGCCACGGTCAGCAGGGCGCGGAATGGAAATGAATGAAGCACGTGCAGTTACTCCGTGGAGGCTTGAGCCGTGGCTGGGCGCTTGGGGATGCCGGGTCCGGGGCGGTCGGTCGCATGGATAGCCTTGCCCAGCGGGTCGCAGACGCGGCACTGGTACTTCCAGTCCTGGGCCCAGTCTTCGGTCTGCTCGTTCTGAAGGATTTTGAGCAGGATGACGTTCTTGCCTTTTTTCAATTCACCACGCCCGACGTACTGATCCGTCACGTCGTTGGTGTGGTACGTATCGGCCGATGCCAGCAGCTTGCCGTTGAGCCACACTTTGACGGCATTGCCCGAGCCGACGCGCACGTCGGCGGGCTGTTGCTTGTCGCTTAGAAACTCGGCCATGGCATAGCCGGCGACGCCCATGTGCTTGCCGATTGCTTTGTTGAGATCGACCGAGCCATATTCGTCGTCGGTGTGGTGAGCCAGCCAATGCACTCTGCCGGCCGAGCCATCGTATTCCGCCGCCAGATCGATCGTCTCTTCCGGCGAATAGACAGCGTCGAAACCAACTCCCTGGGAGCTGTCAAAGGGACCGATGAGATGCCAATCCATGACGAAGCCGAAGTGATGGGCCAGATCGACGGGCTGCTCGAGCATTGCCAGGGCCTCGGCAATCAGCTTCACCTGATCCAGGTCGCGCGCCGCGTCGAGCGCTTCGCGATAGGTGGCGATTGCGTCGGCGGGTTGGCTATTGTCGGCGGCCGCCGCGGCGTCGGCAATGACCCGTGCCACCGCGTCGCGGCGCAATTCCAGTGACGGATCGTTGAGCATCTGCGGAATCAGGCGGTCGGGGGCGGCCGGATCGACGCGCGCGATCCACTCGTAGGCCAATCGCCGGGCGCGGGGGTTGTGCTGCTGGTCGTGCAGGAACTGTTCGAGCCCTGCGGTCGGCAGCGGCTCGCCACTTTGCACGTGCCGTTCGGCGATCGTGTCGACCGCCGCGCGAATCCAATTGGCGGCCAGCGGATCCGCGTCATCCAGTGCGGCCAAGATGGCGGGCAACTGGTAGGCGTCGGCCGAGGCCGTTAACTCGCTCCAGGCTTGCGAGGCGGCTCGATTGCCCGCCCCCTCGCGCTGCACTTGCCGCATGGTGGCCAGCCAATTCGCCACGCCGTCGGATTGCGCCTGGACCGGCAGGAGCGTGCCGAAGGTTGCCAAAATGCCGCCAGCCGCCAGGACGAAACGTCGCATACCGGTCTCCGGTCAATGGTCGTGAAGGAAGGTGGGTGGATTGCTTGGTGCTTGAATTGCGGGCACACGGCTGGGCGGCCCCTCAGCGGGCCGCGGCTCGGCCCATTGTAGTAGATCGGCAACGCCGAGGGAACGGAGCCAAACCGTGCGGACAAGCGTCGCGGAGGCGTTCGATCGGGCGTGCCGCCGGCGACGCAAACGACTACAATGCACCTGGAGCGTGGCGCGCTTCGAGGCACTCGATTTGCAAACTCTTCGGAACCAAAGCACATGCGGCAAGTCAAGCGTGGCGGCGGCTGGCAGGCGGTTTGGTACACGCTGCGTAAAGCGCGCGAAGTCGGCGGCATCCTGAAGCTGTGGAAGGCCATGCGCTCGAAGAATGCCTGCAAGACCTGCGCCCTGGGCATGGGCGGACAGTCCGGCGGCATGGTGAACGAGCGGGGACACTTTCCCGAGGTCTGCAAAAAATCGCTCCAAGCCATGGCCGCCGACATGCAGGGCGCCATCCGGCCCGACTTTTTCGAGACGTATTCCGTTGCACAGTTGCGGGCCTTTTCGCCGCGCGAGCTGGAAAGCTGCGGGCGGATCACCACGCCGTTGCTGCTGATGGCGGGCTCTCAACACTATCGCCCCATTACCTGGGACGAGGCGCTGGCGCGCATCGAAGCCAGGCTCAAGCAGATCGCCCCGCGCGAAAGCTTCTGGTATTTCAGCGGCCGCAGCTCCAACGAGGCCGGTTTTCTGCTGCAGTTGATGGCGCGGCTGTACGGCACCAACAACGTCAACAATTGTAGTTACTATTGTCACCAGGCCAGCGGCGTGGGGCTGAACCAGGCGCTGGGCACCGGCACCGCCACGGTCTCGCTGGCCGACGTCGAGGGCGCCGACTTGGTGTTTCTGATTGGCGGCAACCCGGCCAGCAATCATCCGCGATTGTTGCGCACGTTGATGCAAGTCCGCCGCAACGGCGGCCAGGTGATCGTCGTCAACCCGGTGGTGGAGACCGGTCTGGTCAATTTTGCCGTGCCCAGCGACGTGCGCAGCTTGCTGTTTGGTTCGCCGATCGCCAGCCTTTACGTGCAGCCCCACATTGGCGGCGATCTGGCGCTGCTGACCGGCATCGCCAAGCGCATCGAAGAAATGGGCGCCAGCGACGTGGCGTACCTCGAGCGGCACACGTCGGGCTGGGAGCAGCTCAAGAACCACCTGGCAGCGCTGTCGTGGAGTGAAATCTGCGAAAAGTCGGGCGTCTCGCATCGCGAGATCGACCAGATCGCCAGTCGCTATGCCGCGGCGCAGCGCGTCGTGTTCGGCTGGACCATGGGTATCACGCATCACGTCCACGGCGTGGAAAACGTGCGTGCGATCGCCAACCTGGCGCTGGTGCGAGGCATGGTCGGGCGGCCGCATGCCGGCTTGATGCCCATCCGCGGCCACTCGAACGTTCAAGGTATCGGCTCGGTCGGCGTAACTCCCAAGCTGAAGGACGCCATTCTCGAGCGGCTGCAAAGTCATTTCGGCGTGCAACTGCCCAGCGAGCCCGGGCTCGACACGATGGCATGCATCGAGGCGGCCGCCGAGGGACGGCTGAAATTCGGTTGTTGTTTGGGGGGCAACCTCTATGGGTCCAATCCCGATGCGGGCTACGCCGCCGCCGCGCTGGCGAAGCTCGATCTGCTGGTCTATCTCAATACCACGCTGAACACGGGTCACGCTCACGGCCTGGGGCAGGAGACGATCATCTTGCCGGTGCTGGCGCGCGACGAAGAGCCGCAGCCGACCACGCAGGAGTCGATGTTCAACTTTGTGCGCTTTAGCGACGGCGGCCCGGCGCGCCACGAGGGACCGCGCAGCGAAGTGCAGATCGTGGCCGAGCTGGGGCGACGGCTGCTGGGACTTGGCGGTCCGGTCGATTGGAACGAAATGGCCCAGACCGGGCAGATTCGCCAGGCGATGGCCAGGATCATTCCTGGCTGGGAAAAAATCGGGGAAATCGACGCGACGAAACAGGAGTTCGAAATCGCCGGCCGGCGGATCAGCGAGCCACGGTTTCCCACGCCCGATGGCCGTGCCAGCTTGTCGGTCATCGACCTGCCCACGCTGGCCGGCGCTGACGGCCAATTGCGGCTGATGACCGTCCGCAGCGAAGGCCAGTTCAATACGGTGGTGTACGAGGACTATGACCTGTACCGCGGACAGGATCGCCGCGACGTGATCCTGGTCCACCCCACGGATCTCGCCAGTCGTGGAATCGCCGCTGGCCAGCGCGTCGCCGTCTGCAGTGAGATTGGCACCTTAAGTAACATCGTCGCAAGGGCTTATGAGAAAATTCGGCCGGGAAACGTGCTGATGTACTATCCGGAGGCGAACGTGCTGGTGCCTCGGCATCTCGATCCAGCGTCGCGGACGCCAGCGTTTAAGAACGTGCTGGTCACGCTGGAGCGCATGACCGCATCGGTAGGCCACAACGGCAGCGCCGACGGCTATGGGGGCGTCTATACGCCGTCTGTGGCCGCTGGAAGCGCGAGCCGAGACCAGATGCGTGCCTGCTGAGCATGCTTTGGGCGGGCGTCGCACCGCCTGGCACGCCGTTCGTCCCCCCAGGATGTCGGTCATTTTCTACCCGACTGGTCTGGTATTTCGGCCCCTGTTGATTAAGATGACGGGGATTCACGCTAGTGGATTGCAGGGGTTCCGGTGCCACCGGCCCGGGCGCTTGCAGGCTTGTTTTTCATGTGTTTGTGTTTAGGAGTGAGTGTGTATGGCGGCCGGTAAGATTAAGAAGTTGGTACAGGACAAGGGCTTCGGTTTTATTCAGACCGACAGCGGACAAGACGTGTTTTTCCATCACTCGACCGTGGCCGATTCGGGCTTCGATATGTTGAGCGAGGGGCAGCAGGTCGAGTACACCGTGGACGACGGCGCCCCGAGCAAGGGCAAGGGCCCACGGGCCGCAACGGTTGTGCCCGCTTAGTGAGGGTGTACCCCCCAGGAAACCCAGAGACATTGATCAGGCAGCAACATTGAATGGGCAGCGGGCCGGGCAACCCCCGGCCCGCTTTATTTTTGGCCCGCAGCGTTTTTGAACGCCAGCGTTTTTGAATGACAGCACACGCGTCGAGCCGCGGGTGGCCGTTCGCTTCGACCCTCGTGGTGAAGATTTCCGCCTCGCGGCACGGGAACGGCGCCGTGCGTCGCGCCCTGCGGTCGCCGCGGTGCTTTCGCAACGACCGATCGCGGGCGTGGTTCGCAGCGTCAGCGCGTTGTTGGCTTTGGCTTACGCAACTGCGACGGCCTCAGCGCGCTGAGCTTTTCGCGAAACTTCGCGCTGATCGGTAGCAGCGAAGAGTGCTTGAGAACGGCCTGCTCGGTATACAAACTGTCGATTTCGTGCGGCGCAAGCTGGTTCGAACGATAGAGCTTTTCCGTAGCTTCAAGCTGGAAGGTGTACGGTAGTTGAGTGTCGGCCAGGAGTCGCGTGTCGACCACGACCCAGCGACTGCGGCTAGCTCGCATCAGGGATGCGCGGATGGCCGCGTGGTGCGCCGCGAACAGCCGCAGAGAACTGATGTAGTGTACCAGGCAGTGTTGCGTCCATCGATGCTTGATCGACGAGGACACGATATAGCAGTACCCTTGCTGGGTCTGGACCAACAGGTGTCCGCAATCCAAGTCCTGATGATCCCGATAGATGGCCGCATCGTCGGGACTCAAGACGCCATCGTATTGCGAGACGGGTTCGGTCATCTCGCGAATCGTCAGTCCATTCGCGCGCGACTTCCATGGCAGCCAAGGAAGGATCGTCGCCCTTTGATCGAGCGTGCCGAGGCCGATTCGCTTGATGATGGCAACCACGTCGGAGTGCGACGTCAGGTCGGTGATCGTGTGATCCTGCAAGGCGGCAATCGGGCGCAGCATGAGCAGGCTCTTGGCGCGATATTCGGGATCGACGCGCCAACTGTGCAGGTTGCAAAGGCGCGCCGTCCGCCCGTTGATGCGGCGCTCGGAAAACATCATTCCCAGCACGCCGACGATCTTTTCGCCATCCGTCATTGCATAGCCCGAATAGTCCTCCGCCGCGGTTTGCGAGCACTGAAAAGCCCGCCGCCAGCGCGCCTCGCTGATCCGCGGATTCCAGTCGCGCAACTGCCAGCGATAGAGGTCATCGAACAATGCGGGCGTAATCTTGACGATCGCGGGCATGGCGCTTCCCTTCGCGGGGTTAACTGGCCTCTCCTGCCCGCATTTGACACACCTGGTCCGCCAGGTAGTCTTCGTCGGTTCCGCGGCGTCGCACCAATCGATCGGCGCCATTTTCCACGAACACTTCCGGCGGCGACTGCCGGCTGAGGAATCCCAGCGGGCTCGACGTGCGCGCGTAAGCGCCCGATTGAAAGACGCCGATCAAGTCGCCCGGCTCGACGGTCGCCAGCAATGTGCCGCGTGCCAGGACGTCGAGCGGAGTGCAAAGTGGGCCCACGACGTCGGCCTCTTCCGTGCCGCGGCCGTCCAGCTTGTTCAGCACGGCCACCGGAAAATTGCGCTTGATGGTCTGTCCAAGGTTGCCCGATGCCGCCAGGTGATGGTGCATGCCACCGTCGGCAATGACGAATGTCTTGCCGCGCGATCGCTTCACGTCGGTCACGCGGCAGACGTAGATGCCGGCTTCGGCCGCCAGGAACCGACCCGGCTCGACGATCAACCGCGCTTGGGACAGCGCCGCATCGTTGGCGATCTGTGCGGCCAGCTCCGCCAGGCCTTCGTGGAGCCGGTTCAAGTCCAGCCTTTGCTCGTGCGCGAAGTAGGGCACTCCCCAGCCGCCGCCAAAGTCGATCGTCTCCAACGGCCGTCGCAATAGCGCGGACAGCCGCCGTGCGACGTCGAGACCCGCGCGATACTGTGCCAACAGCATCTGGTAGTCGAGGATCTGGGTTCCGACGAACAGGTGCAACCCCGCAATGTCCAACCAGCGATCGTCGGCGAGTGCCGCGACAACTTCGTCGAGTTGGTCCTCGTCGATGCCGAACGGAGCGGCGCGGCCTCCCATGCGCATGCTGGCCCCGGCGCATTCGGCCGATGGATTAATTCGCAGCGAGATTCGCGCCGGCTGCTGGCGTTGGCGGGCAATCTCGGAGATGCGGCGCGCTTCGCGCAACGACTCGACGTGGATTTCGCCGATCTCGTGATGCAGCGCGGCGGCGAGCTCCGCTTCGGTCTTGCCTGGCCCGGCGAATAAAATCCTTTCGGCCGGACAGCCGGCGGCCAGCGCCTGGCACAGCTCGCCGCTGGAAGCGATTTCCAGTCCGCAGTCACGCTCGATAAAGACACGCAGAATCGCCTGGTTCGGATTGGCCTTGACCGAATAGCAGATTTCGAACGGCGGCGGCAGCGTGTCGCGCAGCGCCTGCCATTGCCGCACCAGCGTGGCGCGATCGTACACGAATAGCGGCGTGCCATGCCGAGCCGCAATGGCGCCGATCGACAGCCCGCCAACGAGGAGCTCTCCGTCGGCGGTGTCGAAATGCCGCTCGATCAGATCGGCCACGTGGTCGACCTTGGCAGCAGGTGTGGCCGGCGGAGTAGCTGGTTTCGACATGGTGTGCAGCGAATTTAGGAATGACTCAAAACTTCCGTAAGCGCTCAGAGGTGCCACTGGTGGCGGCAGCCACCAGTGTGTCCGGGGCGCGTTGCCCGCATGGCCCGTTGTTGAATTGCACTGGTGGCGTGCGCCACCAGTGGCACACGCACAAGCACCGAAGTTATTTTTCGGCCGATCCTTAGCGAGGGTTGCCGTTGGCTGCGGTCAATTCGTTTCTGCGCAGCGACGGGTAATCGACTTTGCCGCTGGAAGTCTTGGGCAGTTCCGATACGATCTCGACGACCTTGGGCACCATGTGTCGCGGTAATAGCGTGGCGACGTCGGCCAACAGCGCGTCCGGTTCGACCGATACGCCGTCGCGCGGAACGGCAAACGCCTTGATTCGCTGCCCGAGGATTTCATCGGGAAGTCCGATCACCGCGGCCTCGCGCAATTTGCCGGTTTTGCACAGCGCGGCTTCGACTTCGGTGGGGCTGATGCGAAAACCGGACGACTTGATCAGGTTGTCGCGGCGCCCCACGAAGTACAAGAAGCCCTCGTCGTCGGTCTTCACCAAGTCGCCCGAGTAGCAGACGCGCTCCGCGTTGGCGGTGCCCAGGGGGTGGAACGGGTGTGGCCGCAACACACGCTCGGTCAACTCCGGATGACCCCAGTAGCCCAGCGAAACGGTGGGGCCGCGGTGTACCAGCTCGCCGATCTCGCCGGGCCCGCACAGCTTTCCGTCGTCGTTGATGACGAGGATCTCGGTATTGGGAATCGCCTTGCCCATCGAGGTGGGCCGACGATCGAGTTCCTCGGGCGGCAGGTAGGTCGAGCGAAACGCCTCGGTCAGCCCATACATCAACACCGCGTCGGTGCGGGGCAGCAACTCACGCAGCTTCGCCAAGACGGTCAGCGGCATGGCGCCGCCGGTGTTGGTGATGTAGCGCAGATGCGGCAATTCGCGCTCGTGCAGCTTCGAGCTTGGCTGCGCCAGCAGTCCCCACAACGACGGCACGCCCGCCAGGCCCGTGATCCGCTCGCGCTCCAATTCGGCCACGATTTCCTTGGCGAAGAGGAACTTCATGACCACGCAGGTGCCGCCTTGCTGAATGGCGGTTGTCAGTTGGTTCAAGCCCGCGTCGAAGCTGAAGGGCAGCACCGCCAGAATGCGGTCGCTGGCTGTGATCTTAAGATAGTCGGATACGATTGCGGCGCCGGCCACCACGTTAGCGTGGCTGAGCATCACTCCCTTGGGCTTGCCGGTTGAGCCCGAGGTGTACAGGATGGCGGCCAGGTCGCGATCGATCCCCCGATCTTCCACCGGCCCGGTCAACGGAGCCTGGCACAGTTCCTGGTAGTCGTATTGCTGCAGTGCGCTGGAGGGCACGCTGCTGGAGCCCACGACGACGACCGACTTTAGTGTCGGGCACTTGCTCAACATGGGTTCCAACTGGGCAAAGCGGGCGCCGTCAGTGATGAGCGCCTTCATCCCGCAGTCGGTGATAATGTGCTCGACCTGGTCGGCGAACAATGCATGGTGAATCGGCACGAACGCGCCTCCCGCGCGCGCGACGCCAAAAATGCTCACCGCCAAGGGGAGCGAAGGTTCCAGCAATATCCCGACGCGGTCGCCTGGTTCGACGTTGGCTGCGCGCAATCCTTGGGCCACCCCGCCGGTGGCGCGCCACATTTCGTCGTAGGTCATGCGTCCTTGGCCGTGGACCAGCGCCTCGGCGTCCGGAGTCCGTTGGGCGTTGGCGCGCAGCATGTGATGTACTAAACAGTCCATGGCAAGTCCTACGACGTCTTGGAGTCCACGAGGTTTGCGATCGAGGCGATCGATTCGAAATGGTCGGACATCAATTCATCGTCCGTCAGCGTCACGCCATAGTTGCTCTCGATGAACGTGACGATTTCCAACACGCCCATGGAGTCGATAATGCCCGGTTCCAACAGCGAGTCGGAATCCGCCAGGGCGCGGTTCCGCACGCCCGGAAACTGTTGCAGAACGTAATCTCGAATTGCGGCCTGGATCTCGGGTTGTCTGCTCATAGGGCTCTTGCTCGCGACTTCGATGGAACGGCGAAACAGTCGATCGACGTTGGCAGCACGGAGGGCGTTGGGCTGCGCGTCATGGTCAAGTGCGGAACCAGAAACGGGACTGCGGCCCCATCGTAGACTTGCGCGGCTCTCGTCCACAACGACCTACGGGCACCATCCCATGGCATCGAGCGTCGGCGCACGCCGTTGAAATGGAGTTCACGTTTTTGACCCGTTCAAGATGGCTGGCGTTGAGAACCACACGAACGATCCACCCAATGCATGTGGTTTCGCTCGGCCCCTCTGTCGAGACGCAACGGGTCTCGGTAATTTGGGGCATATCGACCGTCCCCAAAGATAGCCTACGATTCCGTAAGGTTCAAACTTTACGGGTTTAATGATCCATCGCAACCGGGAGGTGCGCTCACGGTGCCGATGGACTGCTTAAGTGGCTTTGGGAGAACATCTTATCGATGATTCACCGGTAGCCGGCCAGGGTGTCCGCCGGGGGGAGCACTCCAAGACTCCTATCTGTGTCAGTCCGAAACCCAAGCGTTGACGAAGCACTTGTGGAGCGTCAACCCGATTCATTCGGGTGAGGTGAAACGTCGCCAAAGACGCACGTGCTTTGGCGCATACAAACGCCTGGTGCTCCGCGTGGTAGCGATCACCCGGAATTTAAGCGTTGACGGAGCACTAGCCTTCCGCGGTCGTAGGGTCGATGATCGCTTTGACCTCGGAGATGCTATTGGCCGGAAAACCGCCCTGACGTGCATGTTCTTCGATGATTTGCTTGTTGGGCGCAATGTAGACGCAGTAGATTTTGTCGTCGGTCACGTAGCTCTGCACCCATTGAATCTGCGGACCCAGCTTGTTGAGCACGCCGCACGAGGTTTGCGAGGCGCCCCGCAGCGCGTCGGGCGGCAGTGAACCGGCGCCGGGCATATTGCGTTCGATCACATACTTGGGCATTGCATGTACTCCTGATAGAGAAGGCCGGCAAACGGTTGACTTGCACCAGGATTTTGCCCCACCGCGGAGCCGCTTGCAACCGATGGCGTTGTCCGAGGTGGTGGCATGCGATTTGACGGCGGCCGCGGCGGCGCGCATGATCGTGGCATGCACACTCGAATCCTGCGACTTGCCCTGCTGTTGCTGGTCCTTACCGGCCTCACTCGGCCGCTGTCGGCCGTCGACGTCGAGCACGTCGTGGTCTATCGCGAACCCGGTCGATTCGGCGGCTGGCCCGCCAACCACGGCATGTGGAGTTGGGGCAACGAGTTGCTGGTAGGTTTCAGCGCCGGCTACTTCAAAGACAACGGGCCGAACTATCACGCCATCGACCACGACCGGCCGGAAGAGCATCTGCTGGCCCGCAGTCTCGACGGCGGGCAGACCTGGGCAATCGAGAACCCGGCAGAGCAGGGGGCCCTGATTCCACGCGGCGAAGCGCTGCACGGCACCGAGCTTCCGCGGATCGTCGATCGGCCGTGGACCGATTGTCCCGGCGGCATCGAATTTACGCATCCCGACTTCGCCATGACGCTGCGCATGACCGACAATCACGGCGGCGCTTCGCGTTTCTACACCTCGTACCACCGGGGTCGCCAGTGGGACGGGCCGTTCACGTTTCCCATGCTGGGGCTCAAGGGCGTTGCTTTTCGCACGGACTACCTGGTCAACGGTCCGCACGATTGCTCGGTATTTTCCACGGCGTCGAAATCCAATGGCCGCGAGGGGCGGCCATTTTGCGCGCGCACGACCGATGGCGGCAAATCGTGGAAGTTGGTCGGCTGGATCGGCCCGGAGCCCACCGGCTATGCCATCATGCCGTCGACCGTGCGGCTTGCCGATGGCGGTCTGCTCTCGGCGATTCGGCTGCGCGATGGCGATCGTAGCTGGATCGATGCCTATTTCTCGGCCGATCAGGGAGCGCAATGGGAAAAGCGCAGCACGCCGGCCCCCGACACGGGCGAAGGCAATCCGGCCGCCATGCTGCGATTGCAGGACGGTCGCATTTGCATCACCTATGGCGTGCGTGCCGCGCCGTTCGGCATGCGGGCACGGCTCAGCAATGACGGCGGTCGCACCTGGGGCGACGAGATCGTGCTGCGCGACGACGGCGGCGGGCGCGATCTCGGCTACCCTCGTAGCGTGCAGCGTCCCGATGGCAAGGTTGTGACTACCTATTACTTCTATCACGACCACTCCGAGCCGCGCTACATCGGGGCCACGATCTGGGATCCGGCGCAGGTGGCAGCATCGGCGAACTGACGGCGGCAAGGTTCGTGCTGGGCTCGTGCGTCTCCCTGCTGGCCAGAGTGCCTCTCTGGCGGCGGCTTCCGGAACGGTATTCAGGCAGTTGCACGGGGCGTCAGATACTTGTCTGGACAAGTGTTGTCTGAACCGATATACTTCAGCATGACGTAAGTGCTGTGACTGATTTACCTTCAATCAAGTGACACAGATCGCAGCATGAGCAACTCGAACGGGTCGCCGGCAGACGTTTCCCAGGCAGACGTGGTTGTCATTGGCGGTGGACCCGCCGGTGCGACCGTCTCGACCCTGATTGCGCAACACGGCTATCGCGTCGAGCTGTTCGAGCGTGAGCACTTTCCGCGTTTCCACATCGGCGAGTCGCTGATTCCGGAGACCTACTGGGTGCTCGAGCGTTTGAACATGCTCGACAAGCTGCGCAACAGCCCCTTCGTCAAGAAGCACAGCGTGCAGTTCGTGGGCTCCAGCGGCCGGCTTTCCGAACCGTTCTACTTCTGGGACAACAAGCCGCACGAATGTTCGCAGACCTGGCAGGTGCTGCGCAGCGAGTTCGACACGATGATGCTCGACAATGCGCGCGAGCACGGCGTGCGCGCCCACGAGGGCGTGCGCGTGTTGGAAGTGCTGTTCGAGGGGGAGCGTGCCGTCGGCGTGTGCATCAAGCAGGAAGACGGCGCCGAGCGCACCGTGTTGGCCAAGGTGGTGGTCGATGCCAGCGGCCAAAGCACCATGATCTCCAGCCGCTTGAAGCTGCGCGTGACCGATCCGGATCTGAAGAAGGGCGCCGTGTGGACCTACTTCGAGGGCGCCTATCGCGACACGGGCCGCGACGAAGGCGCCACGATGGTGTTGGCCACCGAGGGGCGCAAGGGCTGGTTCTGGTACATTCCGTTGCACCGCAACATCGTCAGCGTGGGCGTGGTTTCGTCGTTCGAGTACCTGTTCGACGGCCGCGGCAGCCACGAGCAGATCTATTACGAAGAGCTCGAACGCTGCCAGGCGGCCAAACAGCGGGTGGCGATGGGCAAACGCGTCGCCGATTTCTATGCCACCAAGGACTATTCCTATCGCGCCCGCCGGGCCGCCGGCGACGGCTGGGTGCTGGTGGGAGATGCGTACGGGTTTCTCGATCCGCTGTATTCGTCGGGCGTGCTGTTGGCGCTCAAGTCGGGCCAGTTCGCCGCCGACGCGATCGTTGACGGCCTGGCCAAGGGCGACACGTCGGCCGCGCAATTGGGCAACTGGACCTCCGGCTACAACAAGGGCATGGATCGTATGCGCCGGCTGGTCTGCGAGTACTACGACGGCTTCAACTTCGGCCAGTTCGTCAAACGCTATCCCGATCTGAAGGGACACATCACCGATCTGTTGATCGGCGACCTGTTCGACGACAAGGTGGACGACGTCGTCGAACCGATGAACTCGATGAAGAACGGCGCATCGACGACTTAATTAGCCCCTGCCGTCGCCGTCGCTGCGCAATTGCTGTTGCCAGGTTTGCAGCCGTTCGAGCGCCGCTAGCGGCGTGGTCTGGTCCAGGTCTAACGCCCGCAGTTCGCCGACCAGCGGATGCTCTTCGGCGGCGAACAGCGTCAATTGCAGGTCGCCGGTCTTGATGCGCTGCGCGCGGCGGGCCAGCTTGCTATGCCCCTGCGAATCGAGCTGCTCGTTTTCGAGCTGCGCCAGGATCTGCTTGGCGCGCTCGACGACCTGCCCCGGCACGCCGGCCAGCCGCGCCACGTGGATGCCGTAGCTCTTGTCGGCGGCGCCGGGCAGAATCTTGTGCAGGAAAACCACCTGGTCCTGCCATTCGCGTACGGCCACGTTGAAGTTGCGCACGCCCGGCAGCGAGCCGGCCAGCGTTGTGAGCTCGTGATAGTGCGTGGCAAACAGCGTGCGACAACCCACGGCATCGTGCAGGTACTCGACCACGGCCCAGGCCAGCGAGAGCCCGTCGTAGGTGCTGGTGCCGCGGCCGATCTCGTCCAGGATCACCAGGCTGCGCGGGGTGGCGCTGTTGAGAATGCGCGCGCTTTCGATCATTTCGACCATGAACGTGCTTTGGCCGCGTGCCAGTTCGTCGCTGGCGCCGACGCGTGCAAAAATGCGGTCGGCCACGCCGATCGTTGCCCGCCGCGCCGGCACGAAGCTGCCCATCTGCGCCAGCAGCGTGATCAGCGCCACCTGGCGAATGAACGTGCTCTTGCCCGCCATGTTCGGTCCGGTGATCAACAGCGAAAAGCCGTCGTCCGGCCCGCACGTCGTGTCGTTGGGCACGAACGAGCCTTCGGCGATCCGCGCGTCGAGCACGGGATGGCGGCCATCGACGATCTGCAGCACCGGCTCAGCCACGAGCGTTGGGCGGCAATAGCCGCGATGCCGCGCCAGATCGGCCAACGAAACCAGCACGTCCAACTGCGCCAGCACGGCGGCGGTCCGCTGAATGCGCGGCGCGCTTGCGGCCACGCTATCGCGCAGCTCGCAAAACAGCTTGTACTCCAGCTCCTGCGCCTTCTCGTCGGCGGACAGCACGCGCTCTTCGTATTCCTTGAGCTCGGGCGTGATGTAGCGCTCGGCGTTCTTGACCGTTTGCTTGCGGATGTAGTGGTCGGGAATCTTGGCGCTGTGCGTGTGCGTGATTTCGAGATAGTAGCCAAAGACCTTGTTGAAGCCGACCTTCAGATTGGGGATGCCGCTGCGCTGCGACTCTTCGGCCTGATAGGCGGCGATCCATTGCTTGCCACCGCTGGTCAGATCGCGCAATCCGTCGAGCTGTGCGCAGAATCCGTCGCGGATGAAGCCGCCTTCGCGGCTGGTGAGCGGACAATCGTCCGCCAGCGCGCGTTCGAGCGACGCTCGCACTTCCGAGCACAAGTCGAGCTCCGTCTCCAGCCGCTCGAGCAGCGCGGATTGCCGGGCCGTGATCTTGGCCTTGACGTGCGGCAGCGCGCGCAGCGTGCGGCCGATAAAGCTCAGATCGCGCGGGCTTGCCCGACCGGTGGTCACGCGCGTCAGCAGCCGTTCCAGGTCGTACACGCCGCGGAGCTGATCTTGCAGCGCATTGGCCAACGTGGCCTCGGCCACCAGTTCCGCCACGCCGCCCAGCCGCTGGTCAATCAGGTCGATTTGCGTCAGCGGATTGCTCAACCAATCGGCCAGCAGCCGCGAGCCCATGGCCGTGACGGTGCGGTCGATGACGTCCAAGAGCGAACCCTCGCGGCGCCCGTCGCGAAACGTGCAGGTCACTTCCAGGCTGCGGCGCGTGGCGGCGTCGATTTCCAGGGTATCGCCCGGCGCGTAGCGCACCAGCCGGTCGATGTGCTGAAGCGAGGCCTTTTGCGTGTCGATCAAGTAGCTCAGCACGGCGCCGGCTGCGCGAATGGCCGGAGTGTCGTCGTCCTGGAAACCGAAGCCTTCGAGACTGGCCACGGCGAAATGCTTGCTTAAGACCTCGCGCGCCGCGTCGGCCGCAAAGGCCCAGTGCGGCCGGCGCGTGACCAGCGTTTCCAGGCCGTCGACTGCGGCCGGCGGTTCGGCATCGTCGCTGAGCAGGCATTCGGCTGGCCCAATCCGCGCCAGCTCGTCGGCCAATCGTTCCACCGGCAAGCGCGCGGCCAGAAAGCGTCCGGTGGAAACGTCGACCCAGGCCAGGCCCGCGACCTCGCCTTCGACGACCAGTGCGGCCAGGTAATTGCTCGTGCGCGGATCGAGCAGGGCGTCGTCGGTCAACGTGCCGGCCGAGACGATGCGCGTGACCTCGCGCCGCACCAGCCCCTTGGCCAGCCTGGCGTCTTCGACCTGGTCGCAGATGGCCACGCGCATGCCGGCCGCGACCAGCTTTCCCAGGTAGCTTTCCAGTTGATGGTGTGGAAAGCCGGCCATCGGCACGGGGTTCTCGCCCTTGTCGCGGCTGGTCAGTGCCAGTCCCAGCACGCGCGCCGCCGTTTTGGCGTCGTCGTGAAACAGCTCGTAGAAGTCGCCCATGCGAAACAACAGCAGCGCATCAGGGCACGCGGCTTTGGCGTCCTGATACTGCTTCATCATGGGGCTGGTCGACATGCGCGCGCTCTTTTTGCTGCACGCGCATGCTAGCAAACGAAGCATGGCAACGGGAGGGGGCCGGCGTCGTGCCGACGGAGAGCGGCGGCACGCCGCGCGTCGCAGGAAACCGCGGACTAACAGCCTGTTGAATTCTTCAACAGGCTGCTAATGCGCAAAACGGGCCATGCGGTCTGCCAGCGCGTCGGCCACTGCGGCCACGGTGGCCGGGTCGGTCGGTTCCATGGCCGCGACGGCGCGAATCACCGTCAGTTGCTGGTCGGGTTCGAGGCTGGCGATCAGCGCTGCACCGTAAGCGGCCGGCACGTGCGACGCCACCAGGGCGATCGTTTGCGTTCGCTCGTCGACCAGCGCTTCCGCCAAGGCGCCGCACTGGACGTCGTGCAGAAAGGAAAACGGACGGCTCGCCTGCGGTGCGGCCTGCGGCATTGCCGGCTGCCGGGTTGTCGCCCGGTGGGGCAGCGCCGACCGTTCGGCCGTGGGCGCCTCGGGGATGCTGCGCATTGTATTTCGAGGCGCATCGGCCCCGGTAAATTCGAGGATCACGGCGTCCTGCTCGGCAGGCTGGAGCGATTCCACGCGTGCCATTTCGGCCGTCACGGCTTCGATCTCGCGCGGCTCGAGCCGTGCCAGCAATCGGTCGGCTTGCTCCTCGGAGAGCGTCATCAGCAGCACGGCCGCCTTGCGCAGCTCAGCTTTTGACATCGAAGTGACTTTCGCCCTGCGGCGTATTCAGCCAATGTTCCAAGATTCCCGCGACGACCGCCGGGCGGCAGCGAGCAATTTCCTCGCGACGGATTTGCAGTTGGCTCGCGTTGACCGGGCCCAGAATTGTGGGATCCACCGCGCCTGATTCGCTCGCACGGCGCGCACTCGGACGATGCAATGTGACAGACATGAAACCTCCGCGGGGACCAAGAGAGTTAACCGCCTGTTGAAAAATGCCGTCGTGGCGTTTCTCCACAAGCGCCAAGTGTGCAGCGAGGCCGCTGGCGGCGTTTATCGGCGTACCGGGGCGTTGCCCTTTAGCCAACCGGAAAACCTTCCGCAGTGCGGAGAATCCGCATGCTGGCGACAGGTGCAATCGCAGCGACGCTATCGGCCGTGCGGGTCGGATCGGCGCGCAGCCAGTTGAAGCGTGCAACCGGCTGCTACGGCAGTTCGCGAATTCGCAGATTGCGAAACTCGACTGGCGAGCCTTCCGACTCGAGGCAGAGAAAGCCAGTGCGCGGCTCGCAGGCGGTGCCGCCGGAAACTTCCTCGCCATTGACCCACAGACGCACCTCGCCATTGATCGCGCGCACGTAATAGTGGTTCCACTCGTTGACGCCCTTGGAGAGCCGCTTGCTGGGAAAGCTCCGCCGGCCGTCCGGCGCCACGGGCGGAAACGGCTTCATTTGCGAGCTACCCACCGGAAACACGTCGCCGTGGCTGGTGAACCAGTCGGCCTTTTTTCCGCTGCGCTGTTCGTACTGCTCGGTATAGCCATGGTCGAGCACCTGTACTTCGATGCCGTGCGGCAGGCTGCCGGGCTTGAGGTCCGTCAGCGACGACTCGGGCACCCACACGAACACGCCGGAGTTTCCGCCCGACTTCAAATGCCGCCACTCGACCACCAGCTCGAAGTTGGTGATCGGCTCGCGCGAGCGAATCACGCCCACGGGCTGCCCCGTGCATTGGATCTCGCCCGACTTCCACGTCCAGGTATCCGGCGCGCAGTTCACGTTCACAAAGTCGGCCTCGCCCAGCGAGCGCCAGCCTTGGCCCGTGCCGTCGATGGTGGCCTTCGGCAGGGTGGGCTCGTCGGCAAGAGCGGTCTGGAGGGAAACCTGGACGGCGACCGCCGCCAAGGCGGCAAACAGGATCGCGCGATGAGTTCGTGGCATGGAGTTTCGTCCGATGATTCGTCGTGGAATGCCGGCAACGTCGAGGTCAATTCTGGCATGGCGCCGGCGGCCGTGTCAAATCCGTAGTGGACTCGCAGCAGTTCAAGTCGGATGCCACTCTGTGGCGCCAACCCTTGTTCGCCCGTTGCAATTCGCAGCTTCGCCGACTCGGCGGCATGAATTATTTCCGAGAGCGTGTCATTCGTTGTGCCCCTGGAGTCAACCAAGTCGCTAGGCTATTACTCAGCTTGCGAGTGGTTGAGCATTTCAAGAGCAACATGAAATCAAGGAGGCGGCCATGGATCCCGCGTGGCAGTTCGCTGCGATTCTCTGCGCTTTGGTTTCCACGAGCGCTCTCACGGGGGCGGCCCTGTACGAAGAGTCCGTACTCGACCTGGCCTGGCCGCGCAGGCCTGACATCGTCAGGCCCGTCGCAGGCGGCGCCAATCGAAAGCTGTTTTGGATTCCGGCCGATCTTGTCGCGATCGTCAGTCTTGCGGCCGCCACTTGGGCCGCCTGGCCTGTCAACGATAGCCGCAACGCCGTGCTGGTCGCGGTCGGACTCTATGCGATCAATATCGTGGTCAGCCTCACCTATTTTGTTCCGGAGTTGCAAAAGGTCGAGCGGTTTGGAATCGAACCCGACGCTCAATCGTCGCGACGTTGGGTGCGTCGAAACCGCTGGCGGGGACTGTTGCTGGTTTGCACGGCGGTCGCTTTGAGCCTCGCACTGTCGTGGTTGCCTGGCGATGGCTGATAATGGCCGCGACAGCCGCGTCTCAATTGCGCCATTCGCCGACGGCTGTCGCTATTTCGCTTCATCGCCGGGCAGCGGAAACCAGGGCACGATCTGCTCGGCCGGTTTGTTGAAATCGATGAGGATGCGTCCGTAGAGTGCGCTAATCGGAAGGTTGCGAATCAGAAAGACGCGAATGCCGAACCGCTTGATCTCCAGCGGCGCGCCGTCGGGTAGCTCCAGCGTCATCGTCTCCGGCCGCAGCGCCGTGGCGTGGCCCAGCAACCGCGAACAGCCGGGCTCGCACCAATCGCCGCCGATGTGGCCGATGCGGTCGAACGCCGAGACGTTCTCTCGCCGCAGGTCACCAAACACGCGGGCAAAGCTGCCTAAGTGTTGCCGATAGTTGTCCCACGCCCAACTGGCACGCTTGCCGTCGGCCAGGTTTGCCAATTCCGCCGGCGAGAGCCGTTGCTCCAAGCGTGCGGGGCGATACGCGTCGTCGTCGGCGTGCTTCTTATCCAGCTCCTGAATCACTTGCAGCATGCCGCGCACGCTGGCCGGATAGAGCGGCACGTCGGGCAGCGGAAAGATGATGCCGGAGATGTGTTGTCCGGGCTCGATCACGCCGCCGCCCAGCCGAGCCGCCTGCTCGGCCGTGTAGCCCCGCAGCTCGGCATAGTCGGCCACGAAGGTGAATTCCTCCCGAGGCCCGCCCAGGTGCGTGAGCCGGTCGATGGCCAGCACCGGATCCGCCGGATCGTAAGGCACCAGCCGCACCAACCACGCTACGCGAGCATTCGTCCGCAAGTCCTCAAACGCCCGCTGGGCCGCCATAGGAGGCGGAAGAGGAGCGTCGGCAAGGGCCGAGGTGCATAGTGCAAACAGCGCGGCGAGTGATGCGCAGACCCCGGCTAGGGTAACGAAAGGGTTACGCAAATCAGAATCAGGCCTAAAGGCGCTCGTGCGTCGCATGCGTATCTCCCCACCAACAAAAACAGCCCTTGTCATGCTCTGACAAGAGCCGTTGGCGAGTGGAGCGGAAGGGAGTTGAACCCTCGACCTCTGCATTGCGAACGCAGCGCTCTCCCAACTGAGCTACCGCCCCGAAAAGTCGTTCGGCGTGCGCCTTGACGCACGGACTTGCAGTCTGTGCGACCGCAGTGGCGCCGCGCCGAACCGATTCCGTATTCTAGGTTTAGACCCACCGCATGTCTAGGCGAACTGGGACGCCTGTGCGGCCCACCCTGCACGGCAGCGGACGCTCGCGTTCCAAGTTTGCACGGGCTGAATTCTGGCGAATCCAGCTACGGCTCGAGGCCCTGGCTTTGGCGATAGGCTTGGCGCTGGGCGTCGCGGCCTAACTCGTCGGTGATGGCGTTCCATTGGGCGGCGACCTTGGACAAGGCGCCCGCGGCGGTCGCTTTGCCAGCGAGCACCTCGGCCACGGCCGCGTCGAGCGCCGCCAGGTAGCGGTCGTGCCCTGGGATGCGCAGCGCGGTCAGATACGTCGACCGGTTCAGCGCGTCGCGCACTGTTTCGCCATACATGCGGGCGGCTTCGGCGTCGGTGCCGGCGTCGATCCAGGGTTGGGTCAATCGCATTTGCGATCCGCGATAGAGCGTCGTCGCGGGACTGGCGCTGCTGACGGCGCCGACGTCACCGCCCCAGTTCTTGCCCGACAGCCAGGCCAAGAGTTGAAACGCCTGCTGCGGGTGGGCGCTGGTTTCGCAGATCGATCCCAGCCGGCCCGACAGTCCCACCAGTGTCACGTGCACGCCTTCCTCCTGGGTGCGCTGCTCCCAGGATTCGTCTGCAAAGTTGTAAACGTCGGCCGAACCAGGAAGCTCGCAAAAGCCGGTGGCGGGCATCGACGGCAGCGGCGTGGTGGCGCGTTGATGTCCGGGCCAGGCGATGGCCAGCGCCGTGTGCCCTTGCAGAAACGCCAGGCGTGCCGCCTCGGCGTCGATGCTGCGGGGGTCGGTT
>JBGSYQ010000478.1:0-13641 GCA_041750795.1 Pirellulales bacterium
CGCCAGTTAGCCGCCAAGCCCCGCGCGCAGGTCGGCTTCTATCTCGGCGAGGGCTGGTCTGACGGGTGGACCGAAGCGGCCGTGGCCGGCGCGGTCACCGGCTGCCACGGCCAGGATCTGTATCGGGCCGAAAAAAAACGACACCCCTTCGGCAACGTCGCCTGGTCGGGCGGATCCGCCGAGGCCATCACGCGCGGGCAGATCATCGGCGAAGCGGTCGACCTGACACGGCGATTGGTCAACGAATCGCCGGACGAAATCTATCCTGAGACGTTTGCCGCCCGTGCGGCCGACGTTGCCCATCATTGTGCCCTGGAAGCCGAGATCTGGGACGCTGATCGGTTGGATACCGAACGGTGCGGAGCATTGTTGGCCGTGGCCAAGGGTTCGAGCCGGCCGGCGCGGCTGGTGAAGTTGCGCTATCAGGGGGCAGCTAAGGACGCGCCGGTGCTGGCGATCGTCGGCAAGGGGGTCACCTTCTACTCGGGCGGCCTGTCGCTCAAGCCCTCCGAAGGCATGCTCACCATGAAGTGCGACATGGCCGGCGCCGCCACCATGGTCGGCGCCATGCAGGCCATTGCCACGCTCAAGCTGCCGGTTAACGTCATCGGGCTGGCCGGGCTGGTCGAAAACATGACCGGACCGTCGGCCATGAAGTTGGGAGACGTGCTGACGGCGCGCAACGGCCGCACCATCGAAGTCCACAACACCGACGCCGAGGGACGGCTGGTGCTGGCCGACGTGCTGGCCGTGGCGGTCGACACAGGCGCGGCGAAGATCGTCGACCTGGCCACACTCACCGGGGCGTGCGTCGTCGCTTTGGGCAACGAAGTGGCCGGCCCCATGACCAACAACCAGCCCTGGTGCGATGCCGTGATAGCGGCCGCCGGACGAGCGGGCGAGCCGCTGTGGCAACTGCCCATGTACAACGAGATCTACGACGAGTTGATCAACAGCGAAGTGGCCGACATCAAGAACGTCGGCGAGGGGCGCTGGGGCGGCGCAATCACGGCAGCCAAGTTTCTTGAGCAATTCGTGGGCAATACGCCCTGGACCCATCTCGACATCGCCGGCCCCGCATTTCGCGACAAGGCCAAGCCCTGGTGCGACGCCGGCGCCAGCGGCCAATTCGTCCGCACGCTCGTGGAAGTCGCCCGAGCCTGGCCCCAGTAAACGCGTCCCCCTCCCCCTATCCCCTAACACCTCCCCCCTCCATGCCTTGGATTTCTGAATCGTCGCAGCATATCACCTGGCCGAGGCTGGAAGCGTTGATGCACGAGGCGGTCGCCGCGATGCGCACAAACATCTGCGCTCGACCGAAACGCGTGCTGCTGCTGCCGCCGGACATTACACGAGCCCACTCGGGCGTGGGTCGGTTGACGGAAATGCTCTACCAGGAGCTGTCGGCCGAGGCCGACGTACACGTCATTCCTACGCTCGGTCAGCACGTGCCGCACACGCCGGACGAAAACCGCCGCATGTTCGGCTCGATTCCCAATGAGCGCATTCATGCACACGACTGGCGCGCCGACTGCGTCAACGTCGGAGAAGTATCAGCGGAATTCGTGTCCAAGGCTTGCGGTGGCGTGGCCGACTGGGCCATTCCGGTCCACCTGAACCGCATGCTGATGGAGGAGCCCTGGGATCTGATCGTCAACATCGGACACGTGGTGCCGCACGAAGTGCTGGGCTTTGCCAACCACAATAAGAATTACTTCATCGGCCTGGGCGGCAAGGAAACGATCTGCGCCGCGCACATGCTGGCGGCCACCTGTGGCATCGAGAACAACCTGGGCAACCTTGTAACGCCCACGCGCGCTTGCTTCAACAAGGCCGAGGACGATCTCTTGGCGCGCTTGCCAGACTGCTACGTGCAAGTCGTGCTGGCGCGCAACGACGCCGGTGAGTTGGTACACACGGGCGCCTTCGTGGGCGACGATTTGGAAACCTATTTGCAGGCCGCGCGGCAATCGCGCGAGCAGAACATCACGGTCTTCGACGAGCCGATTGCAAAGATGGTGTGCGTGATGCAGGCCGACGAGTTCGCCAGCACGTGGGTGGCCAACAAGGCCGTCTATCGTACCCGGATGGCGTTGGCCGACGGCGCCGAGCTGGTCATTATCGCGCCGGGACTGACCCGCTTCGGCGAGCAGTCCGAGGTCGACGCGTTCATCCGCAAATACGGTTATTGCGGCACGCCGAGGGTCATGTCGCAATACGCCGCCAACGCCGACATGCAGGATCTAGGGCACGCCACGGCCCACTTGATTCACGGCTCGTCTGAAGGGCGATTCACGATCACCTATGCCCCCGGCCACCTGGCTCGTCAGGAGATCGAAACCGTGGGCTTTCAGTACGCCGATCTGGCAGCCACGCTGGCGCGTTACGAACCCGACCATCGCCAGGAAGGCTGGAACACCACGTCCGACGGCGAACGATTTTACTTCATTCCCACGCCGTCGGCCGGTCTGTGGGCGACGCGCGAGAAACTGTACGGCCGGCAGGGCGGCTTCGGCCGCTAGCGGCCGGTTAAGAAGTTGATTTGCGCGATGCGGCTCTGTTATATTCACAGCCACCACCACATTTTCGCGGAAGGAGCTTTAACCATGCGCGCGATCGTTTTGAGCTGCTGCGTTGTGATGCTGGCCAGCGAGGGCTTTGCCGAATCGCCCGATCCGCCGCTCGACAACAAACGGCTAACGATTCACACGCTGTTGCGCGAAGACATCTTCGCCGGCTGGCGCGCCAACGACATGGAGCGCTATGCGCGCGGCGAGAAGAACATCGACCTGCTGCTCGAGCAGCGTCCCGGATCGCGCGGCGAGTTACTGGCCTGGAAAGGCGGGTCGAAGCTCTATCGCGCAGTGCTGGCACACGAAGCCGGCAACGACGAGGAGTTCCGCCAACTCTACGACAGCTCCCAGCAGATGTTCGCGGAAGCAAAAACGCTGGGCGCCAAGAACCCGGCAGTGTCGGCCGTGGTCGGCGGCAGCTACGTGTTGTTTACGGATCGGCTGCCGGAAGAGCTGCGGGCGGCGGGTTGGAACGAGTGCTACGACCAGTATCAGGCTCTGTGGAGCCAACAAGGCGCCGTTGTGGAACGCTTGCCCGTCCACATTCGTGGCGAACTGCTCGCCGGCCTGATTCAATCATCGCAGCGGACCGGCCGCACCGAAGAGTTGGGCCAGTATCTCGACAAGATGCTCGAAGTGCTGCCCGACACGCCGTATGCACGCATCGCCGAGCGCTGGAAAACCGATCCGCAGGCAGCGGCCGAGGGCAACATCTCGTGCAAATCGTGCCACGCCGAAGGCCGTCTGTCGGCGCGCTTGGCGGCGGTCGAAGGCAAGTAGTCGCACCGCCTGCTGATGCTCGGCCACCGATTCTCCGCGCCGACCATCGTCTTGCTTCACGGCGTCGGCTATAAAGAGCGGCGAAGGGGCACCGCCGACGGCGCCCCGCGAAACGCTCGCCCGCTGCTTTTGCGTGATTGTTGATGCCGGATCTCAGCCCGCCCCCTGCCCCGCTCGACGATAATCAGCAGCGCCAGCGCGAGACGATTGCCAACGACGTGCGGCTGCTGAACAGCCTGGGCTACGGCCAGGAGCTGTCGCGGCAGATGAGCGGCTTCTCGAATTTTGCCGTGTCGTTCTCGATCATCTGCATCGTGGCCGGCGGCATCACATCGTTTCCCCAGGGCTTTTCGAGCGCGGGGGGCGCGGCGATCGGCATTGGCTGGCCTGTCGCCTGCCTGTTGTCGCTGTGCGTGGCGCTGGCCATGGCACAAATCTCCTCCGCCTTTCCCACCGCCGGCGGGCTCTATCATTGGGCGGCCATCCTGGGCGGACGAGGCTGGGGATGGCTCACGGCCTGGTTCAACCTGGCCGGGCTGGTGACCGTGCTGGCGGCCATCAACGTTGGGGCCTATCAATTCGCGGCCCGTTCTGTGGAAAGCGCCTGGGGCGTCAGCCCGGCGCAGTTCGGTCCTGGGGGCGAGCTGATGCTGCAGATCGCGGGGGTCACGGCCATCACGGTTGCCCAGGCGATCTTCAACCACGTCGGCATTCGAGTGACCGCGGCCGTGACCGATTTTAGCGGCTATTGGATCATGTTCATCGCACTGGCGCTGACTGGCGCGATGCTGATCGCGGCACCGTCGCTCGATCCCGCGCGGCTGCTAACGTTTACCAACTATAGCGGCGCAGCCGGCGGCGACGTCTGGCCCGCCACCCAGAGCATCGGCTGGCTGTTCCTGCTGGGCTTTCTGCTGCCGGCGTATACGATCACGGGATTCGACGCCTCGGCGCACACCTCGGAGGAAACCGTGGGCGCCTCGCACCATGTGCCGCGCGGCATCGTACGATCGGTGCTGGTTTCGGGCGTGTTCGGCTGGATCATGCTGTCGGCGATCGTGATGGCCGTGCCCGACATGGACGAAGCGGCAGCGCAGGGGAGCGAGTCGTTTTTCTGGATCGCGGGGCAAGTGTTGCCGCGCGGCGTGCGGTTGTCACTATTTTTTGGCATCGTGGTGGCACAGTTCTTTTGCGGGCTGGCCACGGTGACTTCGGCTTCGCGGATGGCGTATGCCTTTGCGCGCGACGGCGGCTTGCCATACGCCGAACGGATGCGGCACGTGAGCTCCAAGTACCGCACGCCGGCGGTGGCGATCTGGAGCGTGGCGATCCTGTCGATTGCGTTTGTGATTTACACGCCGGTGTATTCGACGATCACGGCGGCCTGCACGACGTTTCTTTACATCTCGTACGTGATTCCCTCGGCGCTGGGGCTCGTGGCGTATGGTCGCACGTGGAAGCGGATGGGACCGTGGAATCTGGGCGCGGCGGCGTATCGCGCGCTCAGCGTGCTCTCGATTCTGGCGTGCGGGCTGATCCTGCTGATTGGCGTGCAGCCGCCGAACGAGAAGAACCTGTGGATCGTGGCCTCGGCATTGGCGCTGACGGCGCTGGTGTGGTTCGGCTATGAGCGAGCTCACTTTCGAGGACCCCCGCCGCGCGTGTTAGAACACGCGCGGGCGCCAGAGCCGTGAGCTGGCGTGAATTTTTCCCGAAACTGCGAGCAAAATGGCCGTTCCGCTAGCAAGCGCAAGAGCCGTCCCGGAGCGAGTTTCCGAGAAAACTAGAAAAATCTTTCTCCAAATGCTTGACAGTCCCGCCACGGGTTCCTAAAGTAGACCACATTGCGGCAAACGCCCGGATTGGCCGGGGGTTCGCTCATTTGGAGTCGGGTTTGCTAATGACCGTATCTTGAGAGCCTCCCACGCGGTTCATCGCCGCGTATCTTTCGGCTCTCGACTCCTTCCTGAGTTCTCACGCGGGTAGTCGCTGCGCACTTTGCAGCAGGCCTCCGCGTCGGACCTCGTTCCCAACGACCAACTACCGCTCGATCGCGCGCTCCATGCGCACCGTCGGATCGGGCGGGATTCCATAGCAACTGAATGCGACGCAACGCGACGAACATCACCAGGCAAGCACCGAGTCGGAACAGACGAAGAAGGCATCCCCCCAGGAACTGACATATGCACCATCGATTTTTCAACGTGACATCCTTCAGGCGGGCTCGCTCGCTGCTTTGCATCGCTGTGTTCTCGGCGGCACTGCTCACGGCAGGCTTCGCCCAGCCGGCGGTTGCCGAGTACTTCCAATACACCACGACCGTGGAAATTCTGCCTGGGTTCCTGCCCGGAGGTTCGGGGGTCTTGCCAGCGGGGGTTAATCCGTCGACCACTTTGACGACGCCCGGCGGCGTGGGCATTACGCTGGCCGGCTACTCCAGCCTGAGCCCCGGCGACAATATCGACGCAACCGGCCCCGGCTCGGATATCGTGTTCGGCACGATATCGATCGCCGGATTGACAAATACCTCACTGCTGGAAGACGTCTTCATTCCCTACACCTGGCACATCACCATCGACGACTACACGACGTCCGGTGGACTTATCTCTGCCGGCAGCACAACCTTTGCTGTTTCGGGCAACATAACCGGAACGGTCGGCAAGGTCGGTGGCGGCAAGCAAGTCAATCTCAGCACGAATGTCTATACTCCGCCGGCGATTCCCGGACAGTTCGCGGGCGTCGAGTTCTATACCCTATTGCTCGATGCTTATACGCCGCCGAGTCCCCAACCTCAGTTCCCGGGAACGTTCGGCGCGCACGTCAATGCAGGCATCGTGCCCGAGCCGAGTACCGTTGCCCTGTTGGGCTTTGGTCTGCTTGCTTTAGCCACCCCCGCTCTCTGGCGCTCGCGAAGGAAATCGCGGCGCTAAGCGGATTTGGATAGCGCTCCCCTCTTTTCACACGGCCGACGCGGGAATTCTCTCGCACCGGCCGTTTTCGTTTGAGTACGCTCCGCGCTGCCATCGGCTACAATGCCGTGTGAGCGAGCCGGGGCGGCCAGCTTGCGATTGCCACGGGCTTTTGTGCCCAAACGGGCGGCGCGATACACTCGAATCATGTCTTGTTGACGGATCCCGGCTTTCTATTGAAAGGGCGATCTGATCATGTCGCAGTATCCTCCGGGGCCCAAGGACTTCTTGCTTGGCGCCACCATCGCTCGCCGGTTTCGCAAACAGATGCTGGCCTTCGTCACCGAAATGGGGCGCAACTATGGCGATATATCCTACGTGCGCATGGGACCGCTGCGGGCGTACTTCGTCAACAGCCCGCCGCTGATCCGCGAAGTACTGGTCGGCAAGCACAAGCACTTCTGCCGGCCAAAATGGATGACGAAGCCGCTGTCCAAGATCGACGGCAACGGGCTGGTGCTCTCCGACGGTCCGTTCTGGCTGCGCCAACGCCGGCTGGCGGCGCCGGCCTTCAGCACGCGACGGTTCGACGGCTACGCCGAGGTGACCGTGCGATTTACGCAGCAGATGCTGGCCGGCTGGAATGGCGGCGTCACCTGCGACATGGCCGAAGAGATGACGCATTTGACGCTCGACATCATCGCCAACACGCTGTTCGGCGTCGACTTGGGTGATCGCGCGCCCAGCCTCGGCGAAGCCGTGCGTACGTTCTCCGAGTCGTTCGTGCAAGATGCGGGCAATCCTTTCGGCGCGCCCGATTGGGTGCCCACTGCACGCAATCGGCGCAAGCGCCAGGCCATCGACACCGTCGATCAACTGGTGCGAGGCATCATTCGCCAGCGACGCACTTCGGGCGAGGATCGAGGCGACCTGCTGTCGATGCTGCTATTGGCGGTCGATGAGGAAGGCGACGGCCGCGGCATGACCGACGAGCAAGTCCGCGACGAGGCCGTCACGCTGTTCAATGCCGGGCACGACTCGACCGCCGCGGCGCTGGCTTGGATATGGTACCTGGTCGCCAAGCACCCCGAAGTCCAGGCGCAACTCGTCGAAGAAGTCGATCGAGCGCTGGCGGGACGTACGGCCGCGTATGCCGACCTGCCACAGTTGCCCTATGTCGAGATGGTCGTCAAAGAGGCGCTCCGCCTTTATCCGCCCACGTGGATCTTGCTGCCGCGCGAAGTGGTCGAGCCGTTGGAGCTGGGCGGCTACACGATTCCGCGCGGAAGCTGGATCTACACGTCTCCTTGGGTCACGCAGCGCGATCCGCGTTTTTTCGACGATCCCCTGAAGTTCGACCCGGGTCGATTCGCGCCGGATCGCGTGGAAAAGATTCCGCCGTTTGCGTACTTTCCCTTTGGCGGCGGGCCGCGTGTGTGCATCGGCAGCAACTTCGCCACGATGGAGATGATCCTGATCGTGGCCAGCGTGCTGCAGAAGTTTCGCGTGCAATTGGCTGCCGGACAGGGGGACGTCGAGCCGGAAGCGTTGATCTCGATTCGACCGAAGGGTGGCTTGCGCATGTCGCTCGAGCGGCGCCCGGAACCGGCGTATGCCACCGGAAACTGAAAACACGGGAGTTGCTTCGCAACCGGACGACGGCGAACGCAAAGCGCAGCGCCGGCCACCGCGGCGATGGCTTCGCGCAATCGCGTTGTTCGGAGCCGCTTACCTGCTGTTGGTCATGCTCATGGCGCTATTCGAGAACACGTTTATTTTCTTTCCCTCGGTCTATCCGCAGGGCAACTGGCAGCCCGCCGACATCGATTTCGAGGACGCGTGGTTCGAGACCGAGGACGGCGCCAAGCTGCACGGCTGGTACGTGCCGGCCAAGGACCCGAACGCCGTGGTGCTGTTTGCACACGGCAACGGCGGCAACCTGAGCGACCGCGTCGACACGCTGGATGCGCTGGCCAATCGCTTTGGGGCCAGCGTGCTGATCTTCGAC
Organism: Pirellulales bacterium; assembly: GCA_041750795.1. Taxonomy (GTDB): domain Bacteria; phylum Planctomycetota; class Planctomycetia; order Pirellulales; family PALSA-1355; genus JTS-RE94. The sequence continues at coordinate 8,271 of JBGSYQ010000478.1, forward strand.
TATCGCGGCTATGGCCGCAGTGCCGGCAGCCCGTCGACCCGGGGCATCCTGGCCGATGCGCGGGCGGCGCGCCGCTGGCTGGCAGAACGCGCAGCAATCCCCGAATCGCAAATCGTGCTAATGGGTGAATCGATTGGCGGCGCCGTCGCCGTCCATTTGGCGGCCGAGGACGGTGCCCGTGCGCTCATTCTGGAAGGCACGTTCAGTTCGCTGTCCGACGTGGGCGCCTACCATTATCCCTGGCTGCCGGTGAAGCTCGTGATGCGCTCCGATCTCGACAGCGTGGCCCAGATCGCAAACTACCGCGGGCCGCTGCTGCAGATTCACGGAGACGCCGACCGCATCGTGCCGTTCGAGCTGAGCAAGCGCGTGTTCGACGCGGCCCACGAGCCCAAGCGACTGGTGATCGTGCCCGGCGGTGACCACAACGATCCGCGCACCGGCACGGCCTACCGAGAAATCGAACGATTCCTGGCCGAACTGCCGGCGCAGCAGTGATCGCGCGGCAAGCGCCTAGCTGAACACGGAACACCGGCGCGTGGTCAAACCACCAGCGCCGCCAACAGCGCGGCGAGCATCACGGCGCCGACGATCATCTTGCCCAGCGTGCCCAGCACGCGGCCCACAAAGGCGGCCTGGCCGATTTGCAAGCTGGTGTCAAAGTCGTGCCCCTTCCAGCTTTCGCCGATGACCGCTCCCACCAGTGCGCCGAGCCCGCCAAAGAGGATCGCGGCCGCCAATGAACCGACGATGGGAATGGGCACGCCGATGAACAAGCCGGCCACGCCGCCCACCAGCGAGCCGACCAGCGCCAATGCGGCGCCGCGCCGGCTGCCCCCGGCTTTGGTTACGCCCAACGCGCCGGCAGCAAACTCCAGCACTTCGCCCAGTGCCGCCAACACCACCAGTCCGATCACGGTGTTCCAACCAATCGACAGTCGTCCTTCGCCAGGCAGCCACCAGGCGTAGATGGCGGCGGCCCCCACGACGATCCAATTACCGGGCAGGCCCACCAATTGGGTCAGCCAGCCGACCAGCGCCACCACGATCAATCCGACAGCAGCAACGATATCCATGTGGTGCTCGCAGAATCGTGCTCGCGGTGTGTTTCGCCGCGTCGATTTTATCGCTATTTCGCGCACTCTGCATGCGATAAAATACGTGCCCACGGAAACGGCAGCCACCGCACTCAATCCGGGCTACGTCAGCGCGGCCGTGCTGAAGATTTCCATGGGGCAAGCGGCCGATTTCTATCCCGCTGCCGCGGAGTGGAGCCGCGCCGCCGGCATTTTTATTCTGGAAATTGGCGCAAGAGACCACGGCCTGACGTTCAGCGCCAAGCTCTGGCGAACGTGTGCGGCCGGTGGGCAGAAATCGTCGCGGCGACGCTTGGCACCCAAATTGCACCTGGAGCATTGCCAACGACCATGGGACGCAAATCCGCAATGAAGCGCATCGCGATTCTGACCGCCGGCGGCGACACGCCCGCTCTCAACGCCAGCATTTACGGCGCCGCCGTCCGCGCCAATCAACTCAATCTCGAGTTGTTCGGGCTGATGAAGGGCTACAACAGCCTGCTCAATCCGCGCGTGCCGCACGTACACTTGAATCCGTTGCTGAGCGTCATTCCCGAGCTCGATCCAACTAAGGGCGGCACCATCCTGGGCGGATCGCGCGACTATATCGACCCCAACGACAAGGAAACCGTCGACAAGCTGCTGGTGCGATTGGATCGCCTGGGCATCGAAGGGTTGATCTGCATCGGCGGCGACGGCACCCTCAACGGACTACAGCCCTTCTGCCGCCGCATTCCCACGGTGCTCTGTCCCAAGACGATCGACAATGATCTGGGGCTCAACTATCTCAACGAAGTGGACGGCTGGATGCGCGAGCCCTGCGACAACGCGCCCGGCTATCGCTATCACCACAAAACGAGCAACATGCCGATCGACCTGGAGCAGATGATCAACTATGTCACGCCGGGATATGCCACCAGCGTGTTCGTATCGGCAACCGGCGTCGAACGCGTGCGGACCACGGCCGAAAGCCATCGCCGCATTGCCATCGTCGAGGTCATGGGACGCCACGCGGGCTTTATCGCGCTGGGCTCCTCCTACGGCCAGCCGGATTTGGTGCTCATTCCGGAGCATCCGGTGTGCGTCGACCGAGTGGTCGAGCGCGTCAAGGAAGTTTACGACGTGCAGAAAAACGTCGTCATCATTTGCGGCGAGGGGATCGTGGACGAATCGGGGGTCGGGCTGGGCGCGCGGCACACTTCGACCGATCCGGCCGGCAACATCCAACTATCCGGCGCTTCCGAGGCCCTGCGCGCACGCCTGATCGAGAGTATCGGCGACGAGTACTTTCGCCGTGTACGCCGCGCCAATTCGGCCAGCGAGGCCATCTTCACTCGCAAAATCGGCCACACGCAACGCGGCGGCCGACCGCTGGCCTTCGATCGTTTCTACGCCGCGCAGCTCGGCGGCAAGGCCGTGGAAATGCTCTTCGAGGGGCAGACCGACGCCGTTTCCATCCTGCAGTGGAATAAGGAAAAAGGGTTTCACGTCGATAGCATCGCGGGCCATGCGTTTCGCGATCGCTGGGGACGTATCCACGCCCGCCGCGTGCACCCATCGCTGTACGATCCGCACGAAATGCGCGTCTCTCGCCTGGGTATCGAGTACCTGCTGCCCATTTTCACTGATGCGATCGGGCCGGAAGACGTCGAACACACTCGGCAAACCCTGTTCGACGCGGGCAACCTGTACCGCCCGTACCATTCGGTGAACACCGACATCAACAAGCGCATCGCGTGCCTGGAAGACTGCGACTAGCCAGGCGGCATTCGCGCGGCGGCCATTTTGCGAAATGCGCCTTCGTCGAGCACGATCGCCTCGCGCCGTAACTGAAACACCAGCGGCGTCCGCGGCCAGCCCAGCGCGGCGAGCAACCGATCAAACCGCTCGCTCGGGCAATGTCCCTGTAAGTCAACGTGCGACAACCGCTGGCCACGATCGTACAAGTTGCCGTCCACTTGCCACTTCGGCTCGTCGCGCGGCGAAGTCCAGACAAACGACCCGTCGGGCTCACAGAACATGCGCTCGAGTTGGGCAAGCCGGCCGATGGCCGTTTCGAAGTCGCAATCGAACGATGCGGCGGCCAATTCGGCCTGCGGCACATGCAGTGAATTGACCGTGCCGCCGGCCAGTTCGACGATCGGTCCTGGCTGTACGCACGCCGGCCGCGCGTGAATCGACGTCGAAAACGAGAGCATGGCCATCTCATGCGCTCTCGGATTCCGACGGATCGAAAAGCTCGCTGCGCAACCAGTCGAGATAGGCGGCGCTGCCGTCCACGATCGGCACTGCCAGAATCTCCGGCACGTCATAAGAGTGCAACTCGACAATGGCAGCTTCAACCTGCGAGTAAAGTGCTGCGGACGTCTTGGCGGCACATACCCATTCAGCGCCGGTTTCGATCTTGCCCTGCCAGCGATAGACGCTGGTGATCGGCCCGGACAAGTGCACGCAGGCGGCCAAGTGCCGCTCGACAAGCGTGCGGCCGATATTCTCGGCCTCGGCCTGACTGGCCACGGTGGTGATGACTTGTATGAATCCGGTCATGCGAGTTGCCAACGCATTTCCGATTGAGCTTGCGCCCGTGGCAAAGGCCGAACGGCCGGCGACCAGAACGCCAGCCGCGCCGTATGCGTTTTCAACAGTCAGCCGGCGGCTTCGCACCAAATATCCGGGCCGTGAATGGCCGCGACTACGGCGTGGCGTCCGGCTCGTCCGGTTGCTCGGCTGGCGCTTCCTCGGGCGGTTCGTCGCTGTCGGCAGCCGGTTCCTCCGCGGCTTCCGCATCGGCCGGCGGCGTTTCCGCACCGGCGGGCGCCGCGGCCACCTTGGCCGGCGCGGCCGACTTGAGCGCGTCGAGTTGCTTCTTGGCGGCTTCCAACTGTGCGGCCAAGGCTTCGTCGTCGGGGTCGGCAGCGCTGAGTGCCTCGCGCAGCTCCACGGCTTTCTCATACGAAACAGTGGCTGCCTCGGTATCCTTCAACGCCTTCTCGATACCTCCCATCATGAAGCAGAGATCGGCCAGTCGCGTTCGATAGTCGCTGTTGGCCGGGTCGTCGGCCACCAGCGATTCGAGTTGCTTCCTGGCGCGCCGTAACTGCGCCATCGCCTCGGTGCGGCGGCCGGTGCGCGCCTGTATCGCCCCGGAATAAGCCAAGGCCGTAGCCATTTCGCGACGCGGGCTGCGTGCCTCGGGAAAATCGCGGTTTACGTGCGCGTATTGCGTAGCGGCAATATTGATACCCATCAACATTTTGCCGCCATGTGCTTGCATCTCCTTCATCGAAGCGCCCTTGAGCAGGAACCATTCCTCGGGCGCGGCGATTTCCATCGCGCACTCCTGCAAGCTGGGATACGTTTCGGGATCTATTTTGGCTGCCCGCAACTTGTCGATCACGAGCATTCCGGTATTCAAGGCCGACAGCGACTTGTTTGATCCCATCTTGGCGTACAAGCCGGCGGTGCGGAAGTGGGCCGCGGCCACGGACAGCGGTGGCACTTCATCGTTGGCGTGGGCTCGCGTGTAGCTCTCGTAGTATTCCAACGCCGGCGTGAGCAACGCGTCGCGCGTCTTCGACATCTTGAACCCCTTCAATTCCTCGTGCCCGGCCGTCGTGACGACCATGTCGTCGATCGCTTTCATGGCACGGGCGAAGTCCCGATCGGCTTCCTCGCGCGCCTTGGTAGCCCGCATCGCTACGAACGTCGAGGCCGCCGCCAGCGTGGCCAGCACCACGACCAACAGCGACACCAGGATCGCCAAAAACGAAAACCCGCGGCGCTTGGATGGCCCGCGCCCGGACAACGATTTTGGACGCGGAACGAACGTGCTGCACGCGTGCGAACGGCTGGAAGATTTCATTGCCTGGACTCAGCCTGAAAGGGGGGTTCGACCAATACTCAAAACAACATTCTCGCTGGCGCAACGGATGGAGTCAAATGGGCCGGCTGAAAGTGTCTGCCAACTTTACATGACAATGGTAGTTGAAGTCGCAACCCCGCAGGTACGTGCTCAATCCTTGCGAATCCAGCACAGGGCAAAGCGCTGAATGATCGAATGGGCTCCCTGGGTGCAGATTGCCGGCGTGGCTGCGTGGCTGCGTTGGTGCGTTGGTGCGTTGGTGCGTCGCCCGGTTTGGAAGGAGACTCGATCACGAACCCATCCTGGCGGCGCCGGACGCCGCCCGCCGAATCTCAAACACCGACACGGTCAGCTTTGCTCCGGCGTCGGTCGCGGGCACGCGGTCGATGCACTGGGCGCGCAGCCCACGTGCGGCACACTCGTCGAGCAGGGC
>JBGSYQ010000479.1:0-4295 GCA_041750795.1 Pirellulales bacterium
CGCCGCGCGCGACGAAGCCGCCACCGAGGCCCGCGCCGCCGAAGGCACGGCCATCCAGAAACTCCTCTCGCCCACCCAACAGCAAACGCTGGTGCAACTGGTCGGAGCGCCCTACGACCTGTCGAGCGTGCGGCCGCTGACGTTTCCAGCGCCGGAGCTTTTGGAAGTCGAAGCCTGGATCAATAGCACGCCGGTGAAAATGGCCGACCTGCGCGGCAGGGTCGTGGCCTTTCATTTTTGGGCCTCGGGCTGCATCAACTGCGTACACAATCTACCGCACTATGCCAAATGGCACGACGAGTTGGCCGACAAGGGCGTCGTCGTGCTGGGACTGCACACGCCCGAAACGGCCGCCGAACGCAGCGTCGACAACCTCAAGAGCAAGGTGAATCAATACGCCATTCGCTATCCCGTGGCCATGGATCACCAGGCCGGCAATTGGTCGGCTTGGGCCAATTCCATGTGGCCCAGCGTTTATTTGGTCGACAAAACCGGCCGCGTGCGGTATTGGTGGTACGGCGAATTGAATTGGCAAGGCGCCCAGGGCGAGCCGTTCATGCGACAAAAAATCGAAGAGCTGCTGGCCGAATGACTCGCGGGACTGTCCCGATTTTTGGGAGTCCTCGCAGAGAAATGGGACTGTCCCAAAGTCCTTCAGACAACGCAGCTAAACACTCCAGACGAGCACACCAAGATCCATGGCCAAGAAAACAGCGCCCAAGAAGAAACCTTCCGCCGCCAAAAGCGCGCCGAAAAAATCCCGGCCGAACTCCGCGGCTGCCAACACCACTCCCAGCGACAACGGCCCCGCCACCGAAGCCTGCTACGTCTCGGTGGCGCAGGTGACGGTAGCCATCTCGCCCGCCAAGGGCAAAGCCGGCGGCGCCGCCTGCGGCGATTTCGACGCGGCCAAAAGCGCCACTATCGACGGCCTCATCGAGGCCATCGAAGCCGCCGAGCGCCAACTCGCCGCCTGCAAGCGCGCTACGACCATCGAAGAGCTCAACGCGCTGTAAGCCCGCCCGAGTTCAGCCGCGTTGGAGCCCAGCGCGTTGGAGTCCAGCCTTCAGGCTGTCTGGGATGCGGAGTCGTTCAAGGAGTGGCCCGAACGTCGAGGAAACGGCCTACCCGCCTGTTGAAAAATGCCATCCTGGCATTTTTCAACCTCGCCAAGTGCGAAGCAAAGCTTCCCACGGCTCGCAAAATAACGACTTACGTCGCTATTCTGTCATCGCATCCATGCGATGTCGCAGCCCGTTGAATTCTTCAACGGGCTGCTACAGGCCGTTCTTCAACACACTACTCCCTCCGCGCTTCGCGACCGCGCTGCCAGCGGTGCAGCGTGATGCCCCACGAGATCGCCACGTAGTACACCGGGTAGAACAGCGACAACACGGCCAGCGTGCGATCGTAGTGCGGCAGGACCGCCGTCGGCGAAAGCTCTTCCTTGGGCAACTGCCAGAGCACCACCACCAGCACCACCACCCACACGCCGCCGAGAAAGTTCGTCGTCTTGCTGAGCGTGGCGCCGCGACTGGGATACACGTAGTAGCTGGGCACGAACGTCAGTAGCGCCAACAACAGAATCGCCGCCACGTTTGCCCAGCCGGGAACCTCCAGCACGTACAAGTAGAATGCCACGATGTTCCAGTACGACGGAAAGCCGACGAAGAAGCCGTCGACCGTCTTGGCCGGAATCTGGCAGAAGCCATAGGCGCTAGCGAGCAAGGCCACCACCAGCACCCACTCGCACCGCGGCGGCAGCAACTCGGCACGCCAAACCAGCGCCAGCGGCAGAAATGTAAACGTCAGATAATCGATCAGGTCGTCCAGCTTCGATCCGTCGAAATTCGGCAGCACGTCCTTAACGTGCAGCTTGCGCGCGTACGAACCGTCGGTGGCGTCGACCAGGCACGCCGCCAGCATCAAGAAAAAGGCCCAGCGAAACGCCTCGGCGCCCCCCAGCACAACGCACACCAGCATACCCGCCGCCAGCACCAGCCCGATCGCCGTATACAGATGCGCCGTCCAAGCCAACAGCCATCGCCCGCGCGAAACGACCGTCTCCGGATTGCCCTGATCGTCGTTCACGCTAAGAACCATCTCCGCCAAAGATATTAGTCGCGCCGATCAACCCTACTCAATCCGCATGGCATTCCAATTCCTGACGCGCCACGGGTGGCAAAGTCCACCCGCGCTGTCCCCGTCGCGTCTCGCGTGCGCTCAATGGCTCACCATCGGCCGCGGAATCGGCTTCGGCGGATCCCACCTTCCCGTCAGCCGCGACACCACCGGCAACAACACCAATCCGACCACCGCCGCGAACGTTCGCACCGGAAACAACGTAACATCCCCCGCCGGATCAAACCATAGCCCGGCGCTGGCCGGCAACACTTGCCCCAACACTGCGTCGTAATCGACCATCCGCGGCACGGCCAGCGCTTCCTCCCCCGCCGCCAACCGCAACACCAGCGACGTGCCGAACGCCGCCATCGATCCGGTGCGATTCGCGCGCGGGTCGAACACCGCGTACAACAACTGCGGAAACAGCAGCACAAACACCAGGTCGCTCGTCAAGAACCACAACTGCTGCACGCTTTGCACGCGCAGCGCAAACAGCACCGCCGAAGCACCCAGCAGTAGAATCGTCACGCGAATCACCCGCCGCATGGCCGAGGTGGAAATCTCCGGCACAATCAAGGCGCGAATCACGTTCCAACTGATCATCGACCCGGCCGACAGAATCGAAGCGCTAAAGCTCGAAGTCACCGCTCCCACGATCGCGGCCAGGCCCAGGATTGCCACCAGCGGCGGCGTCACCTGCTCCAGCAACAGCGGCAGCGCCATGCTCGGCGTCTCACGCAATTGCTCGGCTGCCTCGGGCGGCCAGCTCTGATAGCCAAACGCCACCAGCCCAAGCAAAATCGGCGGCACGGTCATTCCCATCGTCAACACGCCCGCGCCCACCGAGTGCCACTGCGCCTTGGCCGGCGTCTGGCACGACTGAATGCGCTGGAAGTAGCAGTTCCAGGGTATGCCTCCCAGCACGAGCATGATCGACACGTCCCACCAACTGACGATCCGCGGCGTGGTCCAATAGCCCTCGGCCGACAAGGGCGGAACAAGCGCAGCCGCGGCCCCCTTCACTTGCTCATAGTGGCTCCAGCAGGCGTCGAGCCCGCCCACGGCCGAAAGCGCAAACGGCAGTGCCACCAGCAGGCCGAGCGGAATCAACAGGAACTGGACCGTATCGGTGTAGCCCACGCTCCACATGCCGCCCAACACCGTATAGGCCGTCACCACCGCGGCGGAAACGAGAATGGCCGCTGTCAGATCGACGCCCAGGATGACGGCCAACGTCGCGCCGATCGCCACCAGCAATTCGGCACTCCACAGCAGCTCGCCCAGCATGGCCGGCAGCGCCAACACGGCCGACCAGCGCCGCCCGAACCGCACCACCAGCGGATCGATCAAGGTCACATACTCAAGCTGCCGCATCCGCCTCGCAAAAACAAACCCGCCCAGCACCAGACTCAAGCCAAAACACACACCCCCTTGCCAACCGGAGGCCAGGCTGGCGAACACGCCCTCGGCCGTGCCCAGCAAGTAACCGCCGTCGATCCAGGTGGCGGCCATGGTCAGCGTGGCCATCCAGAACGGCATGGCGCGGCCCGCCACCAGCAAGTCCGTCACGGAGCCACCGCTGACGCGCTTCGACGCCCTCCACCCGACGGCCAGAAACACCAGATACAATCCGGCGACCGCCGCGATTCCACCCCAATTCACCCCGTGCATCGGTTGCTCCTGCCCCCGCACGACGTGCGATCAGCGACTACGGCTGCGCCAGCTCGATCAGGGCGGGCTCGCCCTCGTCATGTGCGGCTTCCAGCGCTATGCTCTCGACGGTGTCGCCGACCGCAACCGCATCGGTTGCAACAGCCTCGTCGACCACCGCGGCCGCGTCGGTCGCGTTGGCCTGGGCGACGTCGCCGCCGGCTGGGGTCTCTATGGTCGCCGCTCGCCGGGGAAACAGCAAGTGCGATCGCACGCGTGCCATGATCGTCGGCGAGCTGAGGTAATTGACGAACTGGTGTTGCTTGCCCACGTAGCCGGATGCGTTCATCTGGCTGACTTTCACCGCGTCGTCCGCCGGCAGCCGCCGCACGGGCAACCCCACATAGCCCAACGCCTCGCGACACGAACGGCGGCCGTAGATGATCGAATAGCGCTGCAACAAGCGGTCGCAGCCGTTGTTCACCAACAGCAGGTCGTCCAGTTGCGCCAGCGCCTGGCCG
>JBGSYQ010000480.1:0-23003 GCA_041750795.1 Pirellulales bacterium
GCGCGGCGCCGTGAGCGAGCAGGATATCGACAACGCACGTGCGACGTTGCAGGTGGCCGAATCCCAGGTGGAAGTAGCCCGGGCGACGTTCGATCTGGCGGAAGTCGGGCCGCGCAAGGAAGACGTTGCCGAGGCCGAAGCGCGGCTGCGAGCCAGCGAGGCGCAACTCGCCTTGCTGCAGCAAGAGTTGGCCGACGCCACGCTTGTGGCCCCGGTCGATGCCGTGATTCGCACCCGCGTCATGGAGCCCGGCGAGATGTCCTCGCCGCAACGTCCGGTGCTGATCCTGGCCATCAGCGATCCCAAGTGGGTGCGCGCCTACGTCACCGAGCCCGACCTGGGCAAGGTGAGCGAAGGCATGCCGGCGACGATCGCCACTGACAGTTTTCCCGATCGCCGTTTTGACGGCTGGGTCGGCTTCATCTCGCCGATCGCCGAGTTTACCCCCAAGACAGTGCAAACCGATGAGCTGCGTACGAGCCTGGTGTACGAAGTGCGCGTGTTCACCAAAGATCCGGAAAACCGCTTGCACTTGGGCATGCCGGCAACCGTGTACCTGTCGCTCGACGAGGAATCGGCACCGGCAAGCGACAGGCCCGGGCCGGCGACTGCACCTTCGGCCGATCGGGCGGAGGCTCGGCCATGAATAGTGCGGACTCTCAAGAGTTCGTGCTCGCTGGCCGAGACCTGCGCAAGGTATTCCATCGCAAGACGGGCGAGCGTGTCGACGCGCTCGACGGCGTGTCGCTCGACGTGCCGTACGGATCGCTCACGGCAATCGTCGGTCCCGACGGCGCCGGCAAGACAACGCTCTTGCGCCTCGCCACCGGACTGTTGCGCCCCGATGCCGGTGAATTGACCGTCTTGGGCATCAATGTTGTCGACAACCCGCAAGGCGTGCAGGACCGCGTGGGCTACATGCCCCAACGCTTTGGTCTCTACGAGGATCTGAGCGTGCGCGAAAATCTCGACTTGTACGCCGATCTAACCGGCGTCACGCTGGCCGAGCGTCGCCAGCGCTATCCTGAGCTCATGGCCATGACGGCGCTGGCGCCGTTCGGCGATCGGCTGGCGGGACAACTCTCCGGCGGCATGAAACAGAAGTTGGGCCTCGCTTGCACTCTGGTGCGCTCGCCCGATGTGCTGCTGCTGGACGAGCCCACCGTGGGCGTCGATCCGCTGTCCCGCCGTGAACTGTGGGAGATCATCCTGCGGTTGGTCAACGAGCAGCAACTGTCGGTCATCGTCAGCACGTCTTACCTCGACGAGGCCGATCGCTGCGCCCGCGCGATTGTGCTGCACAAGGGGCGCGTGCTCGCTGACGGGCCTCCCGCGGACGTGCGCGAACTTGCCGTGGGCCAAACGTTCATCGTGCAGCCGGCGGCGCAACAGACGGCGCGCGTCATGCAGGCCCAACTGCTCCAACACGAAGGCGTCGTCGATGCGGTGCCCGAGGGAGGCCACGTGCGCTTCGTGCTGGAGGCGCCCGAGACCGAATCGGAACTGGAGGAACTGGCCGGCGGAGCGACGGTGACGGCCGTGGCGCCGCGCTTCGAAGATGGCTTCATGGTGCTATTACACCGCAACGCGGGCGCCCGACCGGTGGCGGCGTCGATCGAATTGGCCCATCCGCCGCAACAGAACGGCAACCAGGCCGTCGTGGAATGTCACGATTTGGTGCGGCGGTTCGGCGCGTTTACCGCCGTCGACCATGTCAGTTTTGCCGTCCAGCGGGGCGAAGTGTTCGGGCTGTTGGGCCCTAACGGTGCGGGAAAGACCACCACGTTTCGCATGCTGTGCGGATTGCTGGCGGCCAGCGGCGGTTCGCTGCGCGTGGCCGGTGTCGACCTGCGCACGGCCCGCGCCTCAGCCCGCGCTCGCATCGGCTACGTGGCGCAAAAGTTCTCGCTCTACGGCCAGCTTTCCGTCGTGGAAAACCTTGACTTCTTCGCAGGCGCCTACGGCCTGTTCGGCAAACGGCGCAGCCAGCGCATTCGCTGGGCGATCGAGCAGTTCGAGCTGAAAGAACTGGAAAGGCTACCCAGCGAGCAACTTCCCGGCGGTTACAAGCAACGCCTGGCCATGGCCGCCGCGCTGATGCACGAGCCGGAAATCGTATTCCTGGACGAACCGACCAGCGGCGTCGATCCCTTGGCCCGGCGCGAGTTCTGGCAGCGTATCACGGCGCTGGCCGAGCAGGGCGTGACTGTGATCGTCACTACGCATTTCATGGAAGAGGCGGAGTACTGCGATCGAGTGGTCATCATGGACGCCGGACGCGTGCTCGCGCAGGGTACGCCGGCCGAGATTCGCAGCCATGCCCGCTCGTCGCCGGATCAAGAGCCGAACATGCAGGAAGCCTTCATCGCCATCGTCGAGAAAGCGCGCCAAGCCGGCGCCGATACTCCGTCGACCTCCGTAGCGGGTAACACTCTTCCCATCTCGGCGCCGCCCACCTGGTTGCCGGGACCGGTGCGTCGCGTGAGGGCATTGGTGCAGAAGGAAGCACGGCAAATGCTGCGCGACGCCAGCAGCGTGGCGATCGGCATCGTGTTGCCGGTGCTGCTGATTCTGGTGTTCGGCTACGGACTGTCGCTCGACGTGCGTGACGCGCCGGTGGCCATCGTGCTGGAGGAGCAATCGCCGGAGGCCACAGGATTGGCCGGCGCCTTTCAGCTTTCCTCATATTTCGACGCTACCATCGTCAAGACCATGGCCGAGGCCGAGCAACTCATGCTCACGCGCCAGGTCGATGCCATTGTGCACGTGCGCGCCAACTTCGCGCGGCAGATGCACCTGGGCGAAGCCAACTTGCAGGTGCTGGTGCATGGCACCGATGCCAATCGCGCGCGCATCATCGAGAGCTATATACGCGGGGCCGTCGGCGCCTGGGGGGCGCAGCGTGCCGCCGAAGGACGCCCGCTCGCCGGCGGACCGGTCACCGTGGTCGAGCGCATGTGGTTCAACGAGGCCAACGACAGCCGCTATTTCCTGGTGCCGGGACTGATCGTGCTGATCATGACGTTGATCGGCGCGTTCCTTACGGCGCTGGTCATGGCACGCGAGTGGGAACGCGGCACGCTCGAATCGCTGTTCGTCACGCCCGTCCGCGCCCGGGAAATCCTGCTGAGCAAGACGATTCCGTACTTCGTATTGGGAATCATCGGGCTGGCACTGTCCGTTATCACGGCGAGGTTCCTGTTCCACGTGCCACTGCGTGGATCGCTGTGGGTGCTGTGCGCCGCCTCGATGCTCTATTTGCTGGTGGCACTGAATATCGGCTTGTTCATCTCCTCGGCACTCAAGAGCCAGTTCGTCGCCATCGAACTGACGATCATCGTGACGTTCCTGCCGGCCATGATGCTCTCGGGTTTCTTGTTCGACTTGCGCAGCATGCCGGCGGCCGTGCGGATGATTACCTATGCGCTGCCAGCACGCTATTTTGTGGCGATTCTGCAATCGGTCTTTCTGGCGGGCAACGTGTGGGTGGTGTTTTTGCCCAGCTTTGCCATCCTGGTCGTGATGGCGCTGGTGCTGCGCACGCTGGCTCGACTTTCCACGCGCAAGCAGTTGGCCTGAGGGTGTGCCGATGATCGAGGCAATTCGCCGCGTACTGGCCCTGACGCTGAAAGAGCTGTTGGCCGTGCTGAAAGATCCGCGCGGGCGCTCCACCTTGTTCGGACCACCGGTGTTGCAGTGCCTGATTTTCGGCTATGCGGCGACGTTCGATCTGAACAACGTGCCGTATGCCGTGCTCGACCAGGACCGCAGCGCGGCTTCGACCGAGTTGTTGGCCCGGCTCGATGGTTCGCCGGCGTTCCAGCGCGTGGCCAACTTGACGCGCCACGAGGACATCAAGAACTATGTCAACGACCGCAGTGCACTCGTGGTGCTGCAAATCGGCCAGGATTTCGAACGCCGGCTACTGGCCGGTCAGCCGGCCGAAGTACAAGTGATCGCCGACGGCCGCAACTCGAACACGGCCGGCACCGCCTTGGGCTACGTGGGCACGATCGTCGAGGGCTTCAACGCCGATTGGCGCCGCCGGCACGGACTGCCCGCCGCTTCGATCGCCTTCGAGACGCGCGCCTGGTACAACCCGAACCTGATCACGCGCTGGCACATGCTGCCCGCGTTGATCGGCACCTTGACCATGCTGCAAACCTTGCTGCTGACCGCCATGTCCGTGGCGCGCGAGCGCGAGGAGGGCACGTTCGACCAGTTGCTCGTCACGCCGTTTCGTCCGGTGGAGATCATGGCCGGCAAGGCCATCCCCTCGTTTCTGATCGGCACCGGCCAGGCCACGCTCATTTTGCTGGTCGCCCAGCTTTGGTTTCGCATTCCGTTCGTCGGTTCGTTCGTTACGCTGTACATCGGGTTGAGCTTCTTTCTGTTGGCGGCCGTGGGCATCGGCCTGTTGGTCTCGTCGCTGGTGGCCACGATGCAGCAGGCACTGTTGTTTTCGTTCGTGCTGCTGATGCCGTTCACGCTGTTGTCCGGGCTGGCCACGCCGCTGTCGGCCATGCCTCGGTTGCTGCAGTACGTCACGCTGATCAATCCACTTCGTTACGCCATCGAGATCGCCCACCGCGTCTACCTGGAAGGGGCTACGCTGGGACAAATCGCGGGCGAGCTGTGGCCGCTGGCCATCATCGCTACCGTCACGCTGTCACTGGCTTCCTGGATGTTTCGCCACCGACTGACGTGAGCCGGGAAGCCGCCGCGACCGCGGCCGATAGCAGTCTGGATCGACGCGCGGTCTCGCCCCCCCTGCTCTGCGTTGCCAACGCCTGTTTACCGAAACTGCCGCAAGCGGTATGTTTTCCTGCTGACCAATCGGGGGTGGCGAAAAAGGAGGAGCGTGATGGGCTTATTCGAGGGGAAAAAAGGCTTGATCCTGGGCGTGGCCAACGATCATTCGATTGCCTGGGCCATCGCGCAATTCATTATGGCCGAGGGGGGTGACTGCGGCTTTACGCACTTGCCCGATCGACCCGACGACGAGCGCCAACGCAACCGCCGACGAGTGGCCCTGCTCACCGATCCTTGCGAGCGGGCTAAGTTTCTGGTGCCGCTCGATGTATCGAACGACGAGCAGATCAAGGCTACGATGGACCGCGCGGCGGAGGAGTTCGGCAAGATCGATTTCCTGCTGCACGCCATCGCGTTTGCCTCGATGGAAGACCTGAAGCGCGACACCATCGAAACCAGCCGCGCCGGTTTTCTGATGGCCATGGAGATCAGCGCCTACAGCTTGATCGCGGTGTGCAATGCCGCGCGCGGCGTGCTGAACGACAAGGCCGCCATCGCCACCATGACGTATTTCGGCGGCGAGAAGGCCGTGCCCGGCTACAACGTGATGGGCATTTGCAAGGCGGCGCTCGACTCGATCGTCAAGTACATGGCCTACGACCTGGGGCCGCGCGGCATTCGCGTCAACGCGCTGAGCGCCGGTCCGGTGCGCACGCTGGCTGGCCGCGGCGCCGGCGTGGAAGACATGCTGGGCCTGTACGAAAAAATGGCCCCGCTGGGACGCAACGTCACGCATGAAGAAGTCGGCCGCACCGGCGCTTTCCTGCTGTCGAGCATGTCGGACGGCATCACCGGCGAAATCCTGCACGTCGACTGTGGCTATAACATGATGGGCTCGCCCGGCCGTTTGCTCGACGCATACAAGAGCTGATCGATGGCTGGCGACGAGCGTTCACCGAAGGATCGCGTGGAAATCGCTGTCGCGGTCGTCGAGCGCGACGGCGCATTGCTGATCGGCCAGCGGCTGGCGGGCAGCGCGCTGGCCGGCTATTGGGAATTTCCCGGCGGCAAGCTCTTGCCGGATGAATCGCCCGCCGACGCCGCGCGCCGCGAGTGCCTGGAGGAAACCGGCCTCGAAGTGCAAATCGTCGGTGCGCTTTCGATCGCCGAGCACGACTATCCGCATGCCAGCGTGCGCCTGCACTTCTTCGCATGCCAGCAGCACTGCCAACTTCGCCCGCTGCCCCAACGATTTCGCTGGGTGGCTCGGGCAGAACTGGCCGACTATCGGTTTCCCGCCGCGAACGATGGCGTGCTGGCTCAGTTGATGAAGGGTTAGCCGACGGATTGATGGTAAACAACCGAAGGGTTGCGCGTCGTTCGGCGCAGTGCACGACGCGCGAGGCACCCTGATGGACGCACCATTTATGCGGTGTTGCGACGGCGCCGGATGCGTGACGCTACCGCTAACGCCACACCGCCAAGTGCTATCAGCACGACGCTCGCCGGCTCCGGCACTTGCGTGATTTGACCACGGATTTCCCCACCCGGTTCGATCGACGAGTGGATGTTCACATAGTAGAGGCCGGCCAACAAGTCAGTCATCTGGGGCGCCGTAAAAGTGCCAGCACCGCTGAACGCGCCGGACGAGACACCGACATCGACGGTCAATCCGACGATCACTCCGGCAGGGCCCACTCCGATTGCCGCCGGCCCGTGAATATGGGCGTCAGTGGACGTGCCAATCAGATCATTGAACGTGCCGTTGATCGTGTAGCCGCCCGTGACGTCATCTAACGTCAGACTTCCGGTACCGAATCCCGGCGTGGCGACGGGGGGCGTTTCCTGCAAGCCGTCGAGCTGAATATCAAAGAGAACGATGGCTGCCGATGCCTGCGTCGCGTAAAGCAGTCCCGCGACGATGGCTGAGAAAAGGATCAAGCGTCGTAGCATGGCGAGCCCCCCTTTGTGCGGACGAACTGTGTCGAGCGTCACGGCCACCTCGCTGAACGTTGAATCTACCGCTGCTGGCACGGGAGTCAAGGTTTTTGTGCAAAGTCAATCTAGAGAAATGGCCGGCCATGGCAGAACTGGCCTTGGAGCGATTCGGTCAAGCCGGGTAAGATTTACAAACTTTACCGCCTCAAGCATACTGCTTGTTCCACCACGCCAAAATTGATTGTTGCACCTTAACATTGCACGAATGCACGGGTTAGGGAAAGCGGCCTGCCACCATCAACTTCCTTTGGCTCACGAGTTGCGTTTGCCCGCACGGGCTGCACGGACGTAGCCCGAGACCCTCGATTTTAGGAGTGTACAGAGCATGGACGCTCGGTTATTGCGGTGCGCCGTTCTGGCGGCCGCGTTGGGCTCGCTGGGAGCGAGCTACCGCACCAGAAACTTTGTGATCAACGCGCCCACCGCCGAAATGGCGCGCCAGATCGGAGACACCGCCGAAGCGTTTCGTCGCGACCTGGCGCAGGAATGGTTGGGCCAGCCGATGCCCAACTGGTCGCAACCTTGCCCGATCACGGCGCAAGTCGGCGATCAACTGGGCGCCGGCGGCGCCACCAGCTTTGTCTTCGACCGGGGCGAAGTTTTCGGCTGGCGGATGACGATTCAAGGTTCGCTGGAGCGAATCCTCGACTCGGTGCTGCCGCACGAAGTGACCCACACCATCTTCGCCACGCACTTTCGCCAACCGCTGCCGCGCTGGGCCGACGAAGGCGCCTGCACCACGGTCGAGCACACCAGCGAGCGCAACAAGCAGCAGCATATGCTCGTCAGTTTTCTGCGCACGGGGCGCGGCATCGCGTTCAGCCAGATGTTCGCCATGAAGGAATACCCGCACGACGTGCTGCCGCTCTATTCGCAAGGTTATTCCGTGGCGCGCTGGCTGGTGCAACAAGGCGGCCGACACAAGTTCCTGGAGTTTCTGGCAGACGGCTTGCGCGATGAAAACTGGACGCGAGCCACCAAGGCGCACTACGGCTACGATAATCTGTCCATGTTGCAAGAACGCTGGCTCGACTGGGTGCGCCAAGGCAGCCCGAATCTCGACGTCACGCAAGAAGCGCCTGCGCTGGTGGCGGCCAATGCGCCCCGTCCCAGCGCCCAGCCTCCTGCCCCGACCGAACTGGCCAGCCTGCCGGCGCCGGCAGGAACGCGCGGATCGGCGCGTCCCGAACCGGCGACATCGGCGGGCGAACAACTCAGCGTTTACGAGCGCGCGAAGACTTCGCCGGAAGTCCTGCAGGAGCCCGATGCGAGCAGCCAACAGTGGCACGCACCAGGTGTCGCTACGCAGACGTCCGTTGCCAGTGCGGCCACGACCGACTTGCAGTTGGCACAAGTCGGTCCGCGACCTCCTGAGGATTATCAGGCCACGCGGCCGCAACCCGTGGAACGCCCGCGACAGGTGATCCTCGAATGGAGTCGCTCCAGCGCCGGCAACGGCAACCCGTTCGCCCAGCCGGGCGGCGGCATGCACGCCGGCAATTAGTGGAGCGTCAACCCGATTCACTCGGGTGACGCGGAATGACCGCCAAAGACGTAAGTGCTTTGGCGCAAATAAACACCTGGTGCTTCAACTCACGACGAAGAAGTATCGCGTCAGGTGGTAGAACACCGGTGCGGCGAAGCAGATCGAGTCGATGCGATCGAGCACGCCACCGTGGCCGACCACCAGCGTGCCATAGTCTTTGACGCCGCGGTCGCGTTTGATGGCCGACATGGTCATGCCGCCGGCAGATCCCATGATCGCCACGATCAACGACATGGCTGCGGCCTGCCAGGGCTCGAACGGCGTGGCCCACCATAGCGCCATGCCCACCAGCGTGGTGCTCGCCGCGCCGCCAAAGAAGCCCTCCCAGGTGCGGCTGGGGCTGATCGAGGGCGTAATCACGTGCTGCCCGAGCAGTTTGCCCCAGGCGTATTGCAAAACGTCGTTGAGCTGCACCACCAGCACGAAGAAGAACAACAGCCGCGGACCTTGCCCCTCGAAGCCGGCGATCTTCAGGCTCAGCAGCGCGGGAGCATGGCTCAAGCAGTACACGCAAATCATCAAGCCGGCTTGGATCTTGGCCGTCCGCTCGAGAAACCGCTTGTAGTCGCCGGCCAGCGCCACCCGCGCCGGAATGAACAGGAAGGCGTACACCGGAATCAGCACGGTAAACAAGCCGTAGTAGGCCGTGCCCATGCCAACCAGCAGGTATTGCAGCGGTGTGAATATGAAGAATACCCAAAACAACGTGCGGTGATCGCCCAGACGCGTCGGCGTCAGCGTGACGAACTCGCGCAGCGCCCAGAACGAAATCAGCCCAAACAGCACGACCGTAGCCACCGTGCCCAGCAAGAACGCGGCGGCCAAGATGGTACACATCAGCCACCAGGCGCGGATCCGCAGATTGAAGCTTTCGACCAGCGCCGGATTAAGTCCGATGTCGGCGGCGAATTTCAAACGCCGGCCGATCAACGTGGCCGCGGCCAGAATGGCCAATACGCCTCCCACCAGGCCGAGCGTTCGAAAGTCGAGGGACATGGGGGGCGCCTATGCTTCCAGTTCCTTGAGTCGTTGGACCGCGCCACGCGCTCGTTCCAGAAACTCGGTCTTCGGCTCGCCGCTTTCCAGCCAGATCGGCGGTCCAAACGTCACCAGGCTCAACAGGGGCACCGGCAGAAATTCACCGCGCGGCAGCACCCGGTTCAGATTATCGATGTGAACCGGCACCAATTCCAGGTCGGGCCGCTTTTTTGCCAGATAATACAGCCCGCTCTTGAATTCGCCGATTTCCGCCTCGGGATTGCGGCTGCCCTCGGGAAACACGATCAGCGACTGCCGGTCGCCGATCTCTCGCAGCATCATGTCGACCGGGCTCTGGTGCACCTTGATGACTCGGCGATCGATCAACAGGGCGTTGAAAGTCCGGGCCATGTAACGGCGCACGACCCCTTTCTCCCAATAGTCCTTGGCGGCCACCGGCCGCGTGATCCGTCGCAGCTCGGTTGGCAGCGAAGCCCACAGCACGATCGCGTCCAGGTGGCTCGTGTGATTGGCAAAGTAAACCCGTTGGCACAGATCGGGCTGACAATCGATCCAGCGCACGCTCGCACCGCTCAGAACGCGAGCAATGATGGCTAACAAGGTGCTGGTCATCGAAGGTCTGTTTTTCCCAGGATTGCTCGCATCACTCGCGGCGCCAGGCTGCCGCGCCCCCTGGCGCGCACGAGTGCGAGGCTGGCTCGGGGGTGTGCTCGACCCGCGTCGCCGAGCGTTTCGAGGTGACCGCGTGGTTGGCGGCCCACGCGGAGGGCCATCCGGCCGGCAGTACAAAACTTGCCA
Source organism: Pirellulales bacterium (assembly GCA_041750795.1). Lineage (GTDB taxonomy): Bacteria > Planctomycetota > Planctomycetia > Pirellulales > PALSA-1355 > JTS-RE94. The sequence goes on from JBGSYQ010000480.1 coordinate 10,094, forward strand.
GTCGAATAATAGCTTTCGAAGCGGCCGGCCGCAAAGGCACGCGATTCGGCCCCTAAAACCGGCGATTCCTCGCCAAAACGGGCGTGTCGCTGCCATCCCGTCGCACGGTTCCCCTTGGCCCGATCCCTGCGAGTCGGTCTCTTAGTAGCCAACCGGCCGCGTGCGGACACAACAGCGTCCTCGTTCGGTCAACGCGGCTGCCGCGCGGGACAGTTTACCGCTACAATCGGCCCTTTCTGCGGCTCGCTTCGCCGTGCGTCGCTCTTGCTGAGGTTATTCCGTGTCGTGCAGAAACGTGATCGTCGTCGTGGTCGATCGGCTCCATGCGGGCATGCTCGGCGCATACGGAAATAGCTGGATCCAAACGGGCCATTTCGATCAGCTTGCCAGTGAGTCGTTCCTGTTCGATCAGGCCTATCTGGAAGACCCGCGACTGGACGCGATCTATCGCGCCTATTGGCTGGCCGAGCACGCCGCGCGTGCCGCTGCGCCTGCTGGTGCCGCGGCCAGCCTTCCGCAATTGGTCGGCGCCGCCGGTTGGCACACAGCGCTTGTGACCGATGAGCCCGAGTTGTGGAACTATGCGCCGGCTGCGATGTTTGCCGAGCGGCATTTCGTCGAGATGCCGGACGTTCATGCTGTGGCGGCCGACGCGTCCGAAACCCAAATGGCGCGGTTGTTCATGGCCGCGACCCAATGGCTCGCAGCGCCGCCCGAGCCGTTTTGTCTGTGGGTTCACGCCCGCGGCATGAGCGGACCTTGGGACGCGCCGTCAGAGCTGCGCGCGCAGTATGCCGAAGACGAGGACCCCGCGCCACCCGATTTCGTCGACGTGCCGGATCGCTGGCTAGCGGAAAAATACGATCCCGACGAATTGCTGGGGATTGCACACGCATACGCCGGTCAGGTCTCGCTGTTGGATCTGTGCCTGGGAGCGCTGGCCGACCACTTGGACGAAACGGGACTGGCGGGCAACACGCTATGGACCCTTACGTCGGCGCGAGGGTTTCCGTTGGGCGAGCACCGGCGCATCGGCCGCTGCGACGAAGCGCTCTACAATGAGACGGTGCAAGTCCCTTGGTTGATGCGTTTTCCCGACGGGCTAGGACGCATGGCGCGCAGCCAAGCGCTGGTCGTGCCCTCCGATTTTCCGGGCACGCTCTTGGATTGGCTGGCGCTGGAGCCCGCCGCATTGCCCGGTGGACGCGCTACGAGCCTGTTGCCGATCGTCCGCGGCGAGCAAGATGCGCTGCGCGACCACGTGCGCATGCTCTCCAGCCGCGAGCGCGCCATTCGCACGCGCGCCTGGTTCCTGCGGCAGGCGGACGACGAGCCGGCCGAACTCTACGCCAAGCCGGGCGACCGCTGGGAAGTCAACGAAGCGTCCCGGCTGTGCGACGACGTCGTGGAAGGCTTGCAGCATGCATTGCAAGCAGGCGAGCAAGCGGGCGATGAAGCCACGTTGCCTCCGCTGTCGGAAACGCTAATCACGGAGTGGGATTAGCGCATTCTTCGTAGTCGACCCCGTCCCTCGAAATCTGGCGCGTTATGAGACGTCACTGCTCGCAGCTAGTGTGCTGGCGATCATTGTCGCAACGGCGCGTGCGATCGCCCTTGCACTCACGTTGGCGCACGCTGCTTGGTGCACGCCCGTCGCGCCGCCGGTGCTAGCGGCGGCAAACGTTGGGCTCGATTGTGTTTAATTCGGCATAGAGCGCCCTGCGGACCCTCGATATAATCGCGACCCCTTCGTGGGGAATCTCTTGTAGTGTCAACGACTTAACGCGTCAGGCTCCGATGATCGGACAAGGATGTCCGTACGCATCGCGCGCAACGACTGCGCAACGTGCCAGGCTCTCGTTCTGGCTGTGTCGCGTTGCGCTGTTGGCAATGCTCTGCCTGACGGGTTCGCGCTTGCTCGCGGCGGACACGACCATGCGACTGCGCATCGCGTGGGGCGGTGGCGCGGAGCGCATCTGGCACGGATCGATTCGCTTGAGCCAAGGCACGTTTTCCGAGTTGCAAGCTCTGGGCATCGAGGCCAATGAGCCAGGCGCCATCTGGCTTGCACCCGAAGGCATCCTGATTCGCGAGCCGAGCGTGCGCGCGTACGATGGCATCGACGTGCTGATCACCGCCGAGCTCGAGTCGCGGCTCACCGTCACCTTGGCCGACGAGACGTCGAACATCAGCAAGACGATCGAAGTGCCGTTGCGCGACCTGGTCCGCCAATCGCATTCCAGCACACTCGATTCCGCCGACAACCGCCTGCTCGTCACGCGCTCGCCGGGTGACCGCTTGCGCGTCACGTGCCACCGCGACCACCTGGTGTTTTCGCCCGGCGAAATGTTCAAGTTCGAGTTGGCGGCGCACCTGGTCGACGGCACGGCGGCCGGATATCGCTACGCCGCGACCATTACCACCAGCCCCGGCGGACAGCGCGTGTGGTCCGAAGAGTATCAAGCGGGGCAGGAGAGCACCGAAACGACGGTGACGATTCGCGTACCGGATTTCGAGGGCGTGTTCGACCTGACGTTGGCGGCGGTGCCCACGCGACTGCGCGACCGGTTGGTGCCGAAAAAAACGCTGGCGGAACGGAAGCTGCAGTTCGTAGTGGTGGCGGACACGGCGCCGGAAGACCCGAGCGCCGGCACGCTGGCGCGCGTCGTGGAGATCAATCCCATGTCGCCGCGTTGGTGGGAGCGATTGGGAAATATTCCGCTGGTGCCCGGTTTGCGTAGAGGTCCGCTGGGCAATGGCCAGAGCGCCGTCTGGGAGCATCCGACGCTGGGACCGTTGATCCAGCTTGGTCCCGGGGGCTCGGAACCGAATATTGCCTGGGAGGCGTATCCACTTCCTATCGCGCGACCCGGCCTGGCCCACGTGCTGGAAATCGAATACCCTAGCGACGTGCCGCAGGCCATGGGCTTCAGCCTGATCGAGCCCAACGCCGCAGGTTCGGTAATGCCCATCGGGTTGGACTCGGGGGTGTATGTGTCGGAAGAGGCGGCCGGCAATCCGCCGCGAATGGCCAGGCACCGGATCGTCTTCTGGCCGCGCACCAAGTCGCCGCTGCTGTTGATTACCAATCGCCGCGAAGGCTCGCGCGCCGTATACGGCAGGATCGCAGTCAGCAGCGCCGCGCAATCGCAGTTTCCCGCGCTCCCCCTGGTGCGGACCGAAGCGGCCGGGTCGCTGGGGCCGGCATTCGCCGACAGCCAGCCCGGCGGGCGATTGTGGGCCGGATATCTCGATCGTCCGCTGTTCAGCGAAAACTTCTCGGCCCCCGAAGCACTCGACGCCAGCAGCAAACGGAGCCTCGACGATTGGAACACGATGTACCATGGCGGCATTCGCTTGGCGCGGTACTTGAAGTACGTCGGCTATGGCGGACTGATGATGTCGGTCTATGCCGACGGCAGCACGATCTATCCCAGCCACTTTCTCGAGCCGACGCCGCGATACGACACCGGCGTGTTCTTCGGAACGGCGCAAGATCCGCTGCGCAAGGACACGCTCGAACTGATGTTCCGCGTGTTCGACCGCGAGGGATTGGTGCTCATACCGGCGCTGCACTTCGCCTCCCCGCTGCCAGAGCTCGAAGCGCTCAAGCACGCCGGAGGTCCCGCAGCGGACGGCCTCGAGTGGATCGGCGCCGACGGGCAGACCTGGCTGGCGCGCAACGCACCGCGGCAAGGCCTGGCCCCTTACTACAACCTGCTGCATCCGCGCGTGCAAGCGGCCATGCTCAATGTCGTGCGTGAAGCGGCGGAGCGCTACGCCGCACACTCGTCGTTCGGCGGTCTGGCCCTGCAACTTTCGGCCGATGGCTTTGCGCAACTGCCGGGCGACGAATGGGGCTTCGACGATCAAACCATTGCGCGCTTCGAGACAGACACCAAGACGCGTATTCCAGGCAGCGGCGCCGACCGTTTTGCCGAACGCGCCAAGCACTTGCTGGGCGCAGGCCGCCAGCGCTGGCTCGCCTGGCGCGCCGAGCAGGTCGAAGCGTTCCACCACCGGCTGCGAAACGAAATCGCCTCGCTGCGACCGGAAGCACGGCTCTACCTGGCCGGCAGCACGATGCTCGAAGGCCGCAAAACGCAGTCTCGCCTGCGTCCCACCTTGCCCAAGCGCGCCAAGCTCGACGATGCGCTGATGGAGTTGGGCATCCGCGCGCAGGCCTATCAAAACGACCCGCAGATCGTGCTGCTGCGGCCCCAACACTTGAAGCCGGTGGCCGGTCCCCTGCCCGCCCAGGCCGCCGATCTGGAAATCAATCTCGCTCCGGAAATGGACAAGCTGTACGAGAGCACCGGGCATCCCGGCAGCCTGTTCTACCACGAGCCGCAAAAGGCGCGGCTCACCAGCTTCGATCTGAAGAGCCCGTTCGGCGCCGCCAAGACGTACACCTGGCTGGTCTCGCAGATGTCGCCCGCCAACGACCGCAACCGGCGGCGGTTCGTACACGCCTTGGCCACGCTCGATGCGCACGTCATGTTCGACGGCGGTTGGCTGCTGCCCTTGGGACAGGAGGAAGCGTTGCGCCCCTTGATCGGCGTCTTTCGCGAGTTGCCCAGCGAGCCGTTTCAAACCGTGATTGCCCCGACGCAGCCCGTCACGATTCGCAAGCTGAGCCATGCCGACCAAACGTATGTTTATCTCGTCAACGACTCACCTTGGCCGGCCAACGTCACGATGTTCATCGATGGTCCGCCCGGCATGACGTTCGAAGCGCTCGGCGCCGGCACTGGTTCCGGCGCACTAGCTCCGGGCATGGGAGGCACCACCTGGAACGTCTCGCTCGGGCCGTACGACCTGGTGGCGGCGCGATTCTCATCGGCCACGGTGCAGCTTCGCAACCCGCAGGTCTTTGTCGGAGACCAGGTGCGGCGACAGCTTCAAGAGCGGATCCAGGATCTGGGCGCGTGCGTGCGCGCGCTGCAAGATCCGCCCCCCATGGCCGCGCTCGACAACGCCGATTTCGAGGCCGTGCCGCAAGGCGACGAAATACCCGGTTGGACGCCCACCCTCGGCATGGGCTGCCAGGTCGCGATCGATCCGACTCAGCACCACAGCGGCGCTCAGTCGGTGAAGCTGGTCAGCATCGGTCAGCCCGCCACGATCACCAGCGCACCGTTCGTGCCGCCGACGACGGGCCGGATCGCCGTTCACATGCAATTGCGCGGGGGCGCCGCGGGACGACCGTCGGTGAAGATTTCGCTGGAAGGACAGTTGGCCGACGGCCAATTCGCGCCCTATGGCGTCATTCCTGCCGCTGCGGCGTCGGAGGCTACCTTAGGTTGGGTGCGCTACAGCTTTCCGGTGGATGACGTGCCGAGCGAAGGTCTCTCGACATTGCGAGTGCGCTTCGACCTGGTTTCCGCCGGTGAACTCTGGATCGACGACGTGCAGGTGTTCGACCTGCCCTTCAATCCTTCCGAGCGGCTGGAGCTATCCAAGCTGATCAGCCTGGCCAGCGTCAAGTTGGAGGCAGGACAACTGGCCGATTGCGCCAGGTTGCTGGAAGGCTACTGGCCGCAGTTCCTGCTGGCCCACGTGCCGCTAACCAACACCACCGCGCCAATCGCCGAGCGCCCCGCCACGTCGCCTGCCGCAGCCGACGCGCCCAAGCCGACGATGCTCGAGAGCCTGAAAGATTACATTCCCAAGCTGCCACTGCGGTAGCGCCGGCGCCTCGGATCAGCCTTCGGCAGCTACCCTGGCGGCCAGCTCATTTGCCGGCCGCCGATCAGGTGGAAGTGCAGGTGGTCGACGGACTGGCCGCCGTGCGGACCGCAATTGACGACCACGCGGTACCCGCTGTCCAGTTGCAGTTGCTTCGCCAGCGTGCGAATGACCACCAGCAAGTGACCCACTAGCGGCGCGTCCTCGTCGGCAATCTCGCCGATCGATGAGATCTCTTTTTTCGGAATCACGATCACGTGTACCGGCGCTTGCGGCGCGACGTCGTGAAACGCCAGGCACTGCTCGTCCTGATAAACGATCTTCGCGGGAAGCTCGCCGTCGATGATCCGCTTGAAAACGGTCTTCTCGGTCATGGCCGCGGGTCCTTTGCGAGATGGCAGGGCGATCGCCGCCGACACGATCTGAAAGTCCTGCTAACCGGCGGTCAGCCCTACCTGGTCGAGCGGGATGGCTTCGTCGGTCAGCAGCAGCGGAATTTCGTCGACGATCGGATAGAGCAGCGCCTGGTCGGCTCGAACCAACCCACCGGACAGGGGCTCTTGCAGGGTGCGCTCGGCTCGGTTTTTCAACTGGCCACGGGCGATGGCCGCATTGAGCCGTGCCATCAGTTCGCCGCTAGCAGCTGACAGCGGCGAACGGTCCTCGGGACAGATCAAAAGCTTCAACAGATCAGCGCGAATCATGGTACGCCCGTGGGGTTTACGAACAGTCGGCAGTTTGTCGACAGGTGCCAGGTTGCATCGGTTTCCCCCCAAGGTGCCGCATTCGCAACCGTTTGGCAAGTGCCCCCCGAACGGGAATTTTCTCCTCGGCAAACTGCCGTGGTCTCAAGCACTTCCAACGCTGGCACCGATAAGAACGACGAGGGGCGGCGCAGTGGTTTGCGCCGCCTGCGCAACGGAACGAGAAGGCTCGGCCCCCCGCAACTGGGCCGATCCGGCAGACGGACACTGCTCGGGAGGGAACCCAAGATGATCCACAGGAAGCTGATCGTTGCTTCGCTCGCGCTGGGCGCACTTGTGACCGCCTCGCTGCGCGCCGACGAAGTCGAGTACTTCGACCAGAACGGCGTCAGGTACCAGAAGATTCGCCAGGTGACACAAAAGCCGATCTCGGAAACGCGTTACGAGTCGCGCCAGTACACCACCTACCAGCCGCGCTACACCACCGACTTGCAGGAATCGGTACGCACCTATCAGGTGCCGGTTACGGAACAGCAGTGGGTACCAGGCTATCAGCGCACGCTCAACATCTTTGCGCCGCCGGTGCTCTCCTATCGGTTGGTGCCGGTGACGCGCTGGGAAACGCGCACCGAGACCGTGCGGGTGCCCATCACGCGACAGGACTACGTGGCCCAGCAGCGCGTCGAGCAGATTCCGATCACCACGCAGCGTCTCGCCCAGGAAACGCACGAGCACGTGATCCCGATTGGTCCCTCCGGCAGCGGCGCTCCGCTGGTGGCCAACAGCAACTCGGCCAGCGGCGGTACTCGCCTGGACAACAGCCAGCCCGCTTCGAGCAACAACGAAGGCGTGTGGAACGGAGTCGGACGCTAACCGCCGCAGCGCTGTCGGATGGCGGCACGCTGCGACGGACTTTCGAGCACTAAACACAAAACGCGGAGCAACGTTGCTCCGCGTTTTGCTATTCCGCACAGTCCAGCTTGGAGAACTCAGTTGGGCGAGGCATTTGCTTCCCGTTGCGTCCGGCTCCGCCGCGAACTCTTCGTTTGACCCCACTCCTTGGTCAACGCCTCGAACACTTCCGGCGACTCATAACGAATGATGTTCTTGCCCTCGGGCATCGGGCCGATCAGCCCGCGCAATACCGGCAGGCCGCGCAAACCCAGGTCCGTGCTGCAGTCGTCCACGCCGATCTGGGTGTGGACGCGCAGCAGCGACTCCTGCCGATTGTAGTCGCGCATATGAAGCTGGCCATCGGTGCCGCGAGTAACGATGCGAAAGGTATCTTTGGCCATGGACGGGGGTTCCTGGGACAGCGTGGGAGGAAACGCTTGCACCCCCAACGTATCGGCAGGCTTCCGGCCGGCAAGATAAGCAATTTGCCCGCGACCACACAGCGCTTCAGACCCCAAGAACCCGCACATACGTCGTCCGCTGGACGATACGTCAGGGCCGGAACCCGCCCGCCGGACAGTCGCGCCGGCTGGCGCGATTCGAGCGGCTATTGCCGGGTCGTGGTGATCGGTTGTTCCGAGGCGGTCGTCCGTAGCGTTTGCAGCAGCATCTGCAACAATACGTGCAAATCCGTATTGGTCAGGATCCCCAGCAAGCGCCCCTCGCCGACCACCGGCAGGCAACTGATGCCGTGGTCGATCATCGAGGAGATGGATTCAGTCACGCTGGTGGCCGGCCCGATCGTCACCAAATCGGTGCTCATGATCTCGCCCGCCAGAATACCCTCGAGCACTTCTTTGTAGGCCGTGCCGGGCCCCATCATGCGCAGCACGTCACGGTCGCTGATCACGCCGACCAGCTTGCTTTGCGGATCGGTGACCAACAGGTGGCGGAATCGCCGGTCGTGAAAGACTTCGACCAACTCGGGCAAGGTCGTCTCAGCCTTGACGCAGATGGGATCGCAAGTCATCACCTGCTCGGCGGTCAGGCGTTGCCCGCTCGTGCGCTGCCACAATCGTTCCAGCGCGCCCAACACCTGAATTCGCTTCGCGTCGAGGCGATCCATAGAGGCAACTCCTGCTAACAAATGGGTGGGCCCGATTTTCCCCGCTCGGTCGCTAACCGAACCCTACCTTGCCCAGCCGCCACCGGCAACTTGACCGCAGTGGCACAAGTGTTACAGGCGTCACGACGCGGCGCCGCGTTGCATGATCCGTCCGATGTGACCTCTCGCTGTCAGCCGGGAATTCGCATTCCAGCAAGGCTCCCCCAATTGCACTGGGGGCGCTGGCAGTGGTCGGCTCGTGCGTCGAACCTTCCCCATCAAAGTACGCCCTTCCGACAGCCCACCAGCCGCACACCTCGCAGCCGCCCCGCGTAAATAAGCCCACCAGCCATCATGTGCCACCCTCCCAAGAGTTGCTCGTCCGCCGTTGCCCGCCGACGCATACGATTGTAAATTAGAGAGATCGCCCGGAGGGTAAGCGAACTGGCCAGCGGCCTGACTCGAAATCAGGCCGAGCATTCAGAAAGCCCCGCGAATTCCAGCTTTTCTGAATCAGGGGCAGTGATCGGGGTAGTTCCCGATGAGCAATCTCGACTTTTGGCAGACTTCGAGCTCCTGTTCGTCGTGCAGAAATGGGACGCTCTTCCGGCATCGATTCGCGACAGAGTTCTCACAACTATTCGTAGTGCGTTGACCAATTGCCACACGGTCAAATAGCCACGCGATCCCACGGCGAACTGTCGTTGATCTCGCTGACATCACGCCCAATTGTGGCCCTCGCTGCGCGGTCGGTATCCAATGCGAGACCAGTGCGACTTGAGTGCTTCTGTGGAGAGAGGAATTTTGGGTTCGTTAATTGTCTGCCCTTCGTACCGCATCACGTTCAGTGCGGCCCATTTAATCGTGTTCGAGGCTGCATGGTTGACGCAGATTCTCATGGATTGAGAAACTGTAAAAACGCCGAGTTCAAACAACCTGTCATGAAACAAGCACAGAGCTAGGCCATTGGCAATGTTGCCTCGGAGATCGGGCCTGTCGGCCCACCGTGCGATATGAGCGCCGACGATCAATTCATGATCGCTTATAACACACTCCGGAAAGCAGCATCGCTGACCAAAGTTAGCTCGAACCGCATCGGAAAACCCTGCTTGGCCTATTCGACACTGCATCTCTCGCGCTACCTGCCCAGTGTCGACTGATATGCGTGCGGGTGTTTGTCGTAGCCCTACAAAGTCGCCAAACAAGACCGCTGCCAGCTCCTGATCGACCTCAGACAAATACGCGCCGTTCTGACATTGAAGCCGGCCGCCTTGTGGCACAAAGAAGAGATAACGTCCGTTCGACGAACTTGCAGGACTGTGTCGCCCATGATACTCAAGCAGTTCGTCACGCTTTTCGCTAAAGACCGACTCCAACAGAAGCGGTTGCGGGAGAGGAACGAAATTCCAAAGGGGAACTCTATAGAACTCGGTGGCATGCTCCCACTCGCCAGGTTCGGGAGGTCTATCATTGGTCACGTAGCAATCAACATCCGCTGTGGAGAACCCAACGAATGACGCATTGTGCCCTTTTCCCCGAAGGTGCACGACCGTGTCCCCGGATTTGACGCGCCGCATTAACTCCCAATAACCCCAGCGTCCGCCACCGCGACGTTTGGTCGGTGACCATAAGCATTGGCCGAACCGCCAGCCGTGACCTCCATGCGTCGGATCGCGTGACATCTCAAGCCAAGCCATGGCGTCAACACTTTCAAGATCACACTTCGATCGCGCGCCAATAACACACAATTTTCCGACCGCGATTACAACCGCGGTTCACCCTATTTCGGCTTCGTCTTTCTGCCCCTGCTGGACGCTTCAACTTAACTGCGAATCTCTGGGAGCGACCTTTAAGAGGATCTTTCTGACTCTCTCGTCCAACGATTTGGCATCTCTAGTCCAGCACTCCCAGATAACAGCAACGCTCCAGCCAGCCTTGCGCAATTCACGCCTTACACGCCGATCACGCGCTTGGTTGTCTATAAACTTCTTTTGCCAGAACGCTCGATTTGACTTCGGGGTTGTCGCACGGGAACAGATGTGACGATGCCAGAAACACCCATGGACGAAGACCACAAGCGACAAACGCCGTACAACAATATCCGGAGAGCCCGGCAGCGTAGATACGTTGCAGCGGTACCGTATGCCCAGTCGACGCAAAGATGCTCTCACAGCCACTTCCGGCTGCGTACTGCGCTGCCCAACCGATGCCATAATGCGAGATCGAGCGCGATCGGTGGAACTGCAACTCTGCGCAACTTGATCACTTTTTGCGGGCACGACCCTTTGCCCTCACGTTTCTCGCCTTGCCCTTCTTGTTGACGTTAGCATCAATAGCTCGATGCGTGCCAATGCACACGCGCCGCAGAAATGCGACATTCCTCACTACGCTTTGGCAATGCAGTTGGCCGTACAATGAAATTACTACGGCTCCCAGCAATGTTACCGAATCGATTGCGTCGATGGGAAACGTCGGAAAATGATCTGAAATACGATCCTGTTTCGGTATGGGCCGCACAGCTCCGCTTCCAGTTCGCACGGTTTTGATAGGTTGCGCATGCCAATAGCCGTGTTCGCTCGACGAATCGAGGCCTGCGTCCTCGGGTGATTCCCATCGGAAGCCAAACGCCATATCCGGTGCGGCCATTACGAGCTGCAATGAAACATGATCTGCTTGCGCAAGCGTTACCCATAGAAACGGAATCCATTTCACGCCGTCCTTGTTGATCGGCGGAAGCAGCACACATCCGTTTCGGAGCACGTGTTCCGCATGTTCAGGCAACTGCTGAAGCTGACGAACGTTTAGTGACGATTGCAGTTCGCCCCTAACATATGCATCGCTATAGATTCCGGGATCCTCGGCGGTTTCCGGATATCCGGCTAGACCGATATCCCGTAGGAGACTGACAAGCTCTGCAACTTCGTCTGTCGTTGTGCTCATCTTGTTACATGCTCAGTCTCACCGACGGCCGATACTCCTTCAGCGGCGTCGGCATTTCCAAATAGCGCAAGGCGGTCTGCGCAGGTACATCTGCAACAAACTCGTGTCCTTCCTTGCGATCAATGAATCTAGAAGTATCTTCACAGAATACAAACCGCGGTGTAATCTCCGCGGCCGCCCACTTCATCGCGTCTGGATCGTTCCTCAATTGTGGCCACAACCATGCAGGTCGTGAAAGCCACTTGTCGCTGCTTAGTCGATACTTTGCAATAGCCTTACTATTCAGGGCTTTAAGGACTGTCGCATCTCGTCGCGCTGCTGCACGCCATGTTCCGACCAAGGATGTTTTTGCCTTGAGTAGACCAGGAAACCGAGTTACCAAATGCGCGGCGTCGACCAACACACTCTGTGCCGGCAAGACTACATGCTCAAGCCAATTGGACGTACGTGCGGCAGCAATGCGTGCGATTTGGTTGGTGTGGTCTTGAAACATCGCTCGATCGCGGCGATGCACACAGTACTCAGATTCAAGAACGAATTCCTTCACTGAGTATGGTTCCGCTTCGCCATCTCTTCTCGTCGCCACTACATCGGCCATCGCATGGTCCATCGCGATTCGAGCATCCACCGGGAAGTCAAGAACGTCGAGAATCGATTCGTTCAATTGATCTTGAAAAGCTGATATCTGGTCGCGGCGCTTGCGAGCAAGCTCCGCCAAATTGGGCCACGTCCATGGAGCGAAGCCCCTTGGCGTGTGGTCCCACAGCCACTTGTTGTCTAGTTGCTCGGAGCCAATGGCCAGATCAGCCCATGAATCCATTGGTCGACGCAGCCGCAAATCAAACGAATCTACTCCCAACTCCGGCGAATTCATGAGAACGACAATCGTACACGTTGTAAAACAACGCAGCAGATATGCAATGTCTTCGCCTGTCAGACATGTCGCGTCCTCTAGATCAATGAGGTCATAGTCGACAAATACGATGTCTATATCTGAGAACGGTGACGCTTCGGGGCGAAAACTGTTGCCTCCCTCTTTACGCGCGATTCGTCTGATAGAATCAAGGGCCTTTAGATCTTCGCGGATTTGATTACAGGTTCGCTGAGAAATATCCACGATGCTCTTTGCTGCTCCCTTTCCCAGAGCCTTTCTCCATTGCCGTAAAAACGAATCGTTGTCGTCTATTATTTCGACTTTCAGCCGTCGAGATTTGCGCGGTGTCATTTATGCTCGCTCCATGATAGGCGAAATGCAGTCGAGTAACCCTTGTCTGGCTTGACGAATGAAGCTCGACAGCCGAGATTTGTTGCAATCATGCGGACAATTGCCAGTCCCAAACCAGTGCCACCGATTCCGAGGCCTTGCCTCGCAGGCGACAATTTGAGATGCCGTACAAATGGCTCGAACAGTTCATCAGATGTTTCTAGATCGACGCCTGCCCAGGGCGATTGCGCCATGCTGGGTAATATGGCATGATGGGGCAAAGCTTTTTTGCCGCTGGCTGTGGAGCAGCCGGGGTTGAAGGAGGCGCATTGCCAAGGAGGCGTGTCATGTCGAGTATCAAGTCGGCGCGGATCG
>JBGSYQ010000481.1:0-14968 GCA_041750795.1 Pirellulales bacterium
GGCGCGCGCCTGCGTCGCGCGGCCCTCCAGGAAGCGCCGCAAATCGGCAGCCAATTCGGCGGCGCTTTGGTAGCGCCGAGCGGGCTGCTTTTCCAGGCACTTCATGCAGATGGCCTCGAGATCGCGCGACACGCGCGGCCGCGCCAGCCGCACCAGCGGCGGATCGTCCGCCACGATGCGTCGCAGCGTGTCGACTTCCGATTCACCGCGCAGCGGCGGCTGTCCGGTGAGCAACTCGTAAAGGATCGCGCCCAAGGCATAGACGTCCGTGGCCGGACCGATTTCATCGTGGCGGCCCTGGGCCTGTTCGGGGGCCATGTAGGACGGCGTGCCAATCACCATGCCTGTGCGCGTGGCCGCATCGGTCGACTCGGCCAGCTTGGCCAGTCCAAAGTCCGTGATCTTGGGGGTGTAGCGCGACAGGTCCGACGACTCCACACCTGATTCGAGAGGTTGTAACAAGACATTGCCGGGTTTGACGTCTCGATGAATCACTCCGCGGGCATGCGCCAGTTCCAAAGCGTCGGCCAATTGGGACACCAGCGTTGCCGCGTGCCGCGCATCGACCGCGTCTCGCTGCCCGCGCAACCAGACGGCCAGCGACGGACCCTCGACGTACGCCGCCGCGATGTAACAGATGGGACCGTCGGTGCCGACCTCATAGATCGGCACCACGTTGGGGTGATCCACGGTGCCGGCGGCACGAGCCTCGCGCAGGAAGCGCTGCCGCAAGTCGTTTGACACCAGCGCCTCGGGTCGAGGCACCTTGATGGCCACGTCGCGGCCGAGCTCTCGGTCGTGCGCGCGGAAGACGACGCCACAGCCGCCGCGGCCGATTTCTCCGCGCAACTCGAACCGCCCAATGTGCCGCGGAAGTCCCGCCGCCTGCCAGGCCGCGCCGTTACCCACCATACCCACGATCGAGGCGCTTTGGGGCAGTCGGCTGTCGCGTTGTTTGCGAACCTGCTCGAGCATGGAAACGCACTGGCAAAGCCGATCGAACTCCTCGGCCGTCGCGTGCCTTAGCGCCGAAGCGTTTTCGTCCAGCGATGCGGCGCTTGCGCCCTGGGCCAGCGCCTCGTCGTACTGGCGGACCAGCGTGTAAAGCTGCTGATCATCGGTGGAAGGAGTATCCTGATTCATCCGACGGGGCTAGCTCTTCACGCAGTTTTCGAATCGCTCGAAACCAAAGCTTTCCAACGGCGTCTTCGCTACGTTCCATCCGGCGGCCGATCTCGGCAAACGGCAATCGCTCCAGGCTGCGCAGCTCGATGACCTGGCGATAGGCTGCCGGCAGTTGTTCCAGCGCGATTGCCAGGCGCCGCTCGCTCTCGTTGCTGACGGCGAACGCGCTGGGAGTCGGCTCCTGGCCGGCGACTTGCAAAGGTTGCTTGCTCGAACCTTCATCGAACGGTTGCTCCTCGGCGATGTTTCGTTTGGCCGTGCCGCGGTACTTGCGTCCGGCATCGGCCGCCTTGTGCAGCAGGATATGGCACAGCCAGGCGAATAACTCCGCTTCACTGTCTCCGTTAAAGCGACTGAAGTCGCGGTGCGCGTCGATGAAAGTTTCCTGGACCAGGTCGCTGGGGGCGATCTTGGCGTGCAGTTGCGCGTCCAACGAGCGGTTGGCCACCAGCAGCAGGTAGCGCCGCGTGGCCTCGAACAGTTGGCCCATGTCGCTGGTGGTTCCGCCTCGCGCCGCGCTCAGCAAGGCCGACAGCGGCCGATCCGCAGGCTCGGAGCCATCGCGACGCGAGTCAATCATCCCAGGTTCCATTCAGAAAGCGTGAACGAACTCGATGTTCCGACGCGGCAATTTCCCAGGCGCGTGGCTCCGGTCGCTGTCGGACACCGTAAGTCAAGCTTAGACAAAGGCTTGGGCATCGTCAAAAAAATTGGGTCGGATCTGGGAGGATTCCCCGCTTAATGGCTCAGTGGAAGTGGTTTCGTGCCGGCACAGGGTCGGACGTATTTTTCAACCCCGAACCCGGTCGCGGCGCGCAGTCGGCGTCAGTCGCTGCGCCCGTGGCTGGGACCTTTTTCATGGAGAACGCCAGTGACGTTGAAAACACACAGGATAGCCTTCGTGACCTGTCTGGCCGTCCTGGGGCCGTGTGCAATCGCCAGGGCAGAGCTAGCTATTCACCGGGGCGATACGTACAGCCTGCCGAACGACTATGCTCGGCTTTATGACGAGACGACCGGGAATCAGACTGCCTCGCTCTCGCTTTTCTCAACGGTGGGTAACCCGAACGGATATTACCTGCAGAGCCTCGACTACGACGCGACGACCGGGAACCTCTCCGGTGTGGTGCGCGCAGCGTCGCTTAGCTACACGGCGCGGGTGTTGAGTTGGAATTCGAGCGGGGCACTGCTATCGGACGTTCCGCTCAACGGACATCCGACCAGTAGTCCCGGCTACGGCATGGACATGTCGGTTCACAATGGCCTGATTGCTGTACACTCGCGCGATTCACTGGTTCTCACGAGCGACTACGCCCGGCTGTACAGTGCGACGACCGGCAACCAGATTGCCTCGCTCTCGTATTCAGGAACCGCGGGCAACCCTAGCGGATATTATCTGCAGAGCCTTGACTTCGACGCGACAACCGGCAGCCTGTTCGGACTCGTGCGCGCCGCGTCCCTGAGCTACACCGCGCGCGTGCTGAGATGGAGCCCCAGCGGAGCGCTGTTGTCCGATATTCCGCTGAGCGGTTATCCGACGGATGGTTACGACTACGGCATGGACATGTCGGTCCACAATGGCATCGTTGCGGTACACGCACGCGATACGTTGGGGCTGACGGGAGATTATGCCCGGCTGTACAGTGCGACGACCGGCAGTCAGATTGCCTCACTTTCCTTCACCGGAACGGCGGGTAGCCCCGGCGGCTACTATCTGCAAAGTCTCGACTTCGACGCGACGAGTGGAGACCTTTTCGGGGTGGTGCGCGCCGCGTCGCTTGGTTCCACGGCGCGCGTTTTGAGATGGAGCCCCAGCGGAGCACTGCTGTCCGACGTTCCGCTTAGTGGCTATCCGACCGACAGTTACGGTTACGGCATGGATATGGCGGTGTTGACCGTCGCCCCCGAGCCCTCGAGCATCGCGCTGGCCGCGTTCGCACTGGTCGCCCTTGGCTGGGGCTGGCGGCGAAGATAATCGACTTGGCCGGAGTTGAACTGAACACGTCGAACAAGGAACTGGAACGGACACGCAAGTGACGCCCGCCACAACTCGTTCTATTGGCCTGTTGAAAAAGGCTACGACGAACTTTGTTTCAACAGACGGCTAGATCAGGCGGGTACGCCGACGTGTTCTTCGATGATCGGTTTCAACTCGCTGAAATCGACGGGCTTGGTCAGCACGCGCAGGATTCCCGATTCGATGGCCGGAAACACCACGTCGATCGTCGTGTAGCCGGTCATGAAGATGCCCGTGATGTCGGGCTGGCGCCCGCGCATTTCGCGAAACAGGTCCACGCCGTTCATGCCCGGCATCCGATAATCGATGAGCGCCAGAGCGTAAGGCTTCTGATCGACGAGTTGCAATGCTGCCAGGCCATCGTTGGCAGTATCCACGTCATAGTGCCACGCCCGCAGTAACGTGGCGACGACGGAGCACGTATCGCGATCGTCGTCCACAAGAAGAATTGGCAGCGTCATAGTAAAGGTCGTCCTGAGTGAGAAACGGGACCCCAATCTTTCGAGGCCGCCATCGCGGGAACGGAACTGCGCAACCAGCTCCCGCATGGATGGGATGAGAGCCCTTACCACAAGGGCTCCGTCTTAAACCAATTATAACATGGTCGATGACTGCGAGTACCAGCGGCGCCGATCTGTTCGGCGCGGCCAGACCACTTCGCACGGAGAAAACGACCGACCGCCGCCGCGAAAATGGTCGACGCCCTGCAAGTGCAGGGGTGAGGGATAGTCCGATAGTTCGGGGCAGGACTGGACGGACAGGCCGGCGCCGAGGCGCATCAAGGCGGCCCGTGTAACGTACGACAACCAGGCCGACGACGACCGATACCCATCGCGAGCGTTTTGCTGCCACGTTGGTCAAATCGGAATCAGGCCGACGTTGCCTGCTCGGCGTTGGCAAACTACTTGGCCAGCACGACTTCGATCATCCAGTCGCCCCCCACGTCGGCGTCGCGAATCTCCTGCCCTGGCAGACCCACGCGCGAATGCGAGCCGTCGGTGCTATTGTCGTAGCTGACGTAGACCCCCTTGGTCCGCTCGGCGCGGAAATTGACGCCGACCCAAAACTCTGCGGGCACTTCGATTGGCTGAGGAAACTTGATTTCGACCCACGACTCGGGCCCGCGTTTGAATCGTGAGTATGGCGCCATCTTCGTGGCAGTTACCTCCGTCAGATCCTGGTTGAGAAACAGGATCTCGAAATCCTCCTTCGGCGGCTGGGGATAACCATAGCGAGAACCGTGGATGCGGACGGCCGCGACTTTCGCCCCCTTATCGGGCAGCGTAAACGAAAGAAGCTCAGCGGCGCCGGCGATGCTCTTCTTGCCGTCGGCCGATCCGTCGTTATAGCTCAACCGCATGGGTGCGGCCCGCTTCGTTTGCAACGCGGTCGGAGTGAACTGGAACGACGCAGTGCCAGCTTGGCCGGTGTTGCTGGCGCCAAGACGCGGGGTGTTCGTCCTACTGCGATGTTCGGGGTTCTCGGCTCGCAGCGCCGGAACGAAGGCGAACGCCAACATGCTCGTCGACGCGACAGCAAGCACGGCCAACGAAGTGTGAGTGAACCGATCGTTCATCGAGATTCCTCCTTTGGCTAGTCGTGTAATACGTTGGGTCAAATCGTCGCACTCGTACAAGAGCACGACGCCCGCCGGGCGGACGCGATGGGGCTGGTCGAGACTCCACTCGGCCAGCTTCACCAGCACCGTGGCAAACACGTCGCCCGAGCCCTGAGCGCGAACGACGTAGTCGTCGCATATCTGTTCGCGCACCCGATTGATGCCGCCGTGGACCACGCGCACCAGCGGATTCCACCAGTACAGGCACAAGCACAGTTGTTGCAGCCAGGCGATGGCCATGTCGTGACGTGCGACGTGGGCGGCTTCGTGCGTCAGAATGCAAAGCAGCTCTTCATCGCCCAGCGCTTCGGCCATGTCCTGGGGCAACACGATCATGGGCCGCAATACGCCCAAGGAGAGCGGACCAGGCGCCAGGCGCGAGATGCCAACGTCCACACGATGGTCGAGTTGCACCGCGTTGCATGCGCGGGCGGCAATCGCCAGCACCCGAGCATCGTACACAGGCCGGGCGCTGCGGCGCAGTCGGTGGCATACGAGAGCTCCTCGCAGCCAGCGACGCGCGACCAGCAGTGCACCGACCAGCCAGACGCAAGCGACCAGGCGCGATACGACCGGCAACCAGTCGGCAGTTGCCAGCGATAGCGCGGATCGTCGTGTGGCACGCCACGCGGCGGCGGCTCGATAGCCACGATCCGCCCGATCGCGCTTGATGTCGAGCGGAGCGATTGCGGTTTCAATGGGCGAACCGATCGTGGCCGGTTTCGCAGTGGCGGGCGATTGACCGGTTTTATGGTTGGCCACCGATACGGCCGCAAAGTGCAGCGTGCTTGCGCCCCAGAGCAGCAAGGGACTGACGAGCAGCACCAGCATCACGCAGCACAGCAGGCGATGGCGCAAAAGCGGACGACGTTCGCGCACCTGCCAGGCGATCCACAGTCCAAGCACGCTAATGGCCAGGCTGGCGATGAGCAGGTTGGTAACGTACAGCTCGCCGGGCAGGTTGCTCGTAATAAACTGCCACATAAGTCACCGCGAGGGATCCAAGGTACTCAGGATTGCCGTTCGACCGCGACGAAGATCCCGGCGCATCGCGAAGCGGTGCACCGGTCGGAGCGCGTATGGGGTGCGGTGCAAACTCCAATATCGATGCCGCGCGTCATTCCCCGGCCTTTCGTTGCTTGAGTTGCGAATCGAGCACTTGGCGCAAGCGCTCGAGATCCTGCCGCTTGAGCCGCTTGGAGCCAAAGAGGCTCATGACGAGCTCGCTGGCTGAGCCGGCAAAGAACTCGTCGACGAAGCTTTCCGCCAGTGACCGAGCCGTTACCACGCGGTCGGTAGTGGCGACGTAGCGAAAGCCACCCGCGGCCTTGGAGCGTTTCAGCCAGCGGCGCCGCTCCAGGCGTTCGACCAGGTTTTGAATCGTGGTCCGCGTCAGCTCCCGCCGCTGGCCGATGGCGTCCCAGATCTCCGAAATCGTGAGTCCCGCTTCGCCCGCGTCCCAAACGAGCTCCATGATCTCGAACTGCGCGGCAGTAAGCTTGCCTTCCGGGCGTGGCATGGCAGCGAAACCCTTCGATGGCTCAATTGCACGACAACTGTCGTCAATCTAACAAAACGACGCGCGTCGTCAAGAGGAGGTGGAGGCAATTACGCCGCAGCGTCGACGTCTGGAACGATCAAAAGGGCTTACCCGCCCGTTGAAGATGCCTTCGTGGCATTTCTCGACCTCGCCATGCGATGTCGCAGCCTGCTGAATTCTTCAACAGGCTGCTATACCGCCTCCGCCCGACTCTCCTCTGGCTTTTCGTCGCCTGCCGGCGCTGGGGCTGTCTCTTCCTGGTCCATCAGGGAAATTGGCAGACCGTGACCGGGTGTGTTGGCGTATACCAGCCAGTAGGCAACGGGGATCACGAACAGGGTGAACAGCGTGGAGGCGAACAGGCCGAAGATCAGCGCCCAAGCGAGGCCGGAGAAGATAGGGTCGATGATGATCGGCACGGCGCCGAGCATGGCGGCGCTGGCCGTCAGCAGGATGGGACGCAGGCGGACGACACGGCTCTCCATGATCGCGTCGAACAGCGAACGGCCGCGTGCCAGCGACAAGTGGATGAAGTCGACCAGGATGATCGAGTCGCGCGTGACGATGCCCGACAACGCGATCATGCCGATCATGCCCGTGGCTGTGAAGTACACCGGATCGAGATAACCGCCGACGTCGTCGGCCGCCAACACGTTGAGCAGCCAGAAGCCGGGCATCACGCCCAGCACGGTGAGCGGGATGGCCAGCATCACCACGAGCGGCACGGTGAACGATCCCATTTGCGCCACCAGCAGGATGTAAATGGCGATCATGGCGGCGGCAAACGCCAGGCCCAGGTCGCGAAATACGTCGAGCGTGATCTTCCATTCGCCTTCGCCGGCGAAATCGACGGTGTACCCCGGCGGCAAGCTCCAGGCGATGCCACTGCCATTGGAGAAAAACGTGCGCTCGCCGACGGGACGGGCCGGCGCGTCGGCCAGCCAGCCATTGCCGACGCGTTTGGCGTCGGCCGTAGCGTCCACCGAATCTGCACGGTCGGTCAGGATGTCGACCACGATGTCCGCCGGCGGCCGGCCCGCCGTTTCGGCGAACACGTAGGCCACGCGTTTGAGGTTCTTGTGATAGATCATCTGGTCGACGCGAGCGGTCTGCCAGCGGCCGAGCTCTGCCAGCGGCACGAGTTGTCCGCTTTCGCCTTTGATTTGCACGCGGGCCAAATCGTCGGCACTGGTGCGCCGGTCGATTGGAACTTGCAGTTCGATGCGCAGCGGGTTGCGCTCCGTGTCGTTGCGCATCGTGCCGACCGCGGCGCCTGCCAGTACCGTGCGCAGCGTGTTGGCGATCTGGTCGGTGGAGATGCCGTTGATGGCGGCCTTCTCGGTATCGGGCACGAACGTGAGCTTTTGCTGGGGGGCTTCGCGCGTGTCGTCGACGTCGACCACGCCGGGCTCTTCGGCCAGGCGGGTGCGCACCGTGTCGGCGGCCCGCAGCAGATCTTCGTAACCGTCGTCGGGCCGGCCGTAGACTTCGGCTACGACGCTGGCGATGACCGGCGGACCGGGAGGCGTTTCCACCAGTTTCATGCGGGCTTGATGACGATCGGCAATTTGTTGCAGCTCGTTGCGCATCCGCAGGCCGATGGCGTGGCTTTGCGAGTTGCGATTCTTCTTGCCTGCCAGGTTGATGCGGACGTCGGCCACGTTGTCGCCCTGGCGCAGATAGTAGTGCCGCACCAGCCCGTTGAAGTCCATCGGCGAGCCGAGGCCGACATAGCTGGTGAAGTCGGCCACTTCGGGCACGCCGCCCAGATACGCTTCGATATCGCGCACGGCCGCATCCGAGCGTTCGAGCGTGGTCCCTTCGTCGAAATCGAGCACCAGCAGCAACTCGTTCTTGTTGTCGAAGGGGAGCATCTTCAAGGGCACGCTGCGCAGTGCGGCCAGCCCCATCGCGGCCACGGTCAACAACAGCATGACCAGCATGAAGGACCACGCGACCAGCCGTGAGTGGAGCAGGGGGGCCATCAACGGATAGAAGAGCTTGTACAGTCGAGATCGTTTGACCGTCTCCAAATCGTGCGGGTCGTGATGCGCGTGGGCAGCGGGGCCGCCGGTGGTGTATTTGCGGCGCAGCCCGTGATAAGCCAGCCAGGGTGTGATGGTGAACGCCACGGCCATCGACATCAGCATGGTGACCGGCACGTTGAGCGCCATGGGGCGCATGTAGGGGCCCATCATGCCAGTGATGAAAAACATGGGCAGGAAGCTGACGATGACAGCCAGCGTGGCCGTGATGAGTGGCGGGCGAATCTCGGCCACGGCCTCCAGCACGATACGGCGCGTGGCGCGTTTGCGCAGCGCGAAGTGCCGCGTGATGTTCTCGACGTCGACGATCGGGTCGTCGACCAGCAATCCCAGCGAAAGGATGAGGGCGAAGAGCGTGACCCGATTAATGGTAAAGCCCAACAACAGGTTGACGGCCAGCGTCAGGCCGAACACCACCGGCACCGCAACGGCCACGATCAGCGCCTCGCGCCAGCCCAGCCCGAAAGTGAGCAGGGCGACGACGATCAAAATGGCCACCGCCAGCGCTTCGACCAGCTCGTTGACCTTCTCGTTGGCCGTCAGTCCATAATTGCGAGTGATGACCAATTCCATGTCTTGCGGCACGAGCGAGTTTTGCAACGCCTCAGCCTCGTCCAACACGTTGTTGGCCACCCACACAGCGTTGGAGCCCTTCTTCTTGGCAACCGCGATGGTGACGGCCGACTGCGTCGCATCGTCGTCGGATGCCGCCGAGTGCGACTCGACCGACTCGCCAAGCGTGGTACCGGGAAAGTATTCGTGGTGCGTAAAGCCGCGTGCCGGTCCCCAGCCGTGGCGCACGTAGCTGGCGATTTCGTCGGGTCCGTCCTCGACGCTGGCGACGTCCTTGAGAAAAACCGGCCGGCCGTCGAAGACCCCGACGACCAGATCGCTCAATTGGCGCGCATCTCGAAACGATTGCCCCACGTCGACGCGGATCAGCCGGTCTGCCGAACGATAGTCGCCGGCGGTTTGCCGCACGTTGGTGGCGCGGATCGCGCGCTCGATTTCGAGCGGCGAAACGTGATAGCCGGCCATGCGATCCGGGTCCATCAACACGCGGACGACACGCGGACGTCCGCCCACGACATAGGCGCGCGAGACGTCGGGGATGGCCGCCAGCCGCTGGGCCAACTCTTCGGCCACCCGGCGGAGATTCATGTCGTCGGCCGAGGGACTGGCAAGCGTGAGCGTGACCAGCGGCACGTCGTCGATTTCGACCGGCTTGATGACCCAGCCAGTGACGCCGGGGGGCACGAGGTCTACGTTCTCGTCGATCTTCTTGAACAGCTTGACCAGGCTGCGCTCGCGATCCTCGCCCACATAGTAGCGCACGGTGACGATGGCCTGGTTCTCACGGCTCATCGAGTACACGTATTCCACGCCGTCGATCTGGTAGAGCAGTTTCTCCAGCGGGGTGGAAACCAACTGCTCGACTTCGGCCGCGGAGTGTCCGGGAAAGTTGACGTACAGGTCGGCCAGCGGCACGACGATCTGCGGATCTTCTTCGCGCGGAGTGAGCGCCAGCGCGGTCAATCCCACAACCGTGGCCAGCAGGATCAGGATCAGCGAAAGATTCGACTCCAGAAAGATCTTGACGATCTTGTTGGTGAAGTTGTGCTCTTGGAGCGCGGGCCCGCTGGTGTCAGCCATGGGTCGCCTCCGACTGCTCGTCCTGGAGCGGCGGCAACGCGACTTGCTCGCCCTCGCGCAGACCGGAGAGCACTTCGACGTTGTCGTCGAGCGTGCGACCGGTGCGGATGGCGCGGCGGGCCGTGCGGCCGTTCTCGACGACGTCCACCAGTTCGAGCTGGCCCACCCTGTGGACGGCCTCGCGCGGGACGACCAGCACTTCCTCTTCGTCGAGCGGGATCAGCAGCCGAGCGAACATTCCGCTGTAGACGCCCTCGGGACACGGGCCGGTGACTTTCACCTGAAACGTGCGACTGGCGCTTTGCGCTTCGGGCACGATCTCGCTGACGGTGCCTGTACACTGCTGGTTCAAGGCCTCGATCAACACGTCGATGACCTGGCCCACTGCCAACCGGTGCGCCAGCGACTCGCGCACGCTGGCGACCAGTTGCATGCGATCGGGATCCAACAGCGTGGCCATCGTCTGGCCGGGCACGACCAGGTCTCCGGTGTCGACCTTCTTGTCGATGACGATGCCGTCCATCGGTGAGCGAATGGTGGCGAAATCGAGCGTGGCCTGCATTTCGTTGATGGACTCAGCGGCCCGGCGCCGCTCGGCGCTGGTCGCTTTGACGGCCGTGGCTGCGCGCTCGTATTCCTGGCGGCTGACGGCATTGCTCTTCAGCAGGCTCTCGTAGCGATCGGCGTCGGCCTGGGCCTGGGCGTGAGCGGCCTCGGCCGAGACCAGCGTGGCCTCTGCCTGCTTGAGTCTGGCCCGCAGGTCAGTGTCGTCGAGACGCACCAGCACTTCGCCCTTCTTCACTTGCTGGCCGGCCCTGAGATTCAACTCCACCACGCGCGCCAGCAGCTTAGATCCGATGGTGGTCTCGTGGACGGCGCGCATCGTGCCCACGGCGGTTTCAGTAAGCGGCAGGCGGATGGAGCGGACCGCCACGATGCGATCGGCCGCCGGCAATGGAGACTGCGGCTCCCGCTCGGCGGTCACCGGCACTTTCGGCTCGAACGTGCCAGCCAGCCACAATAGCGACAGCACGACGCCGGCAGCCAGCACCAGCAGAACGCCACCACGGCGGGTCCAGCCGGCCAGGTGAGCAACGAATTGGCGAACGGTCATGGATCACCCATCGATCAGTTGTTTGCAAGTCGCAAGCGTGCGCGCCCCAATGCGGCGCCGAAAGCGCATCTGCTGACGGACACGCGTCACGATGCTTAGCTTATCGCCCCGAGGCGCCTTGTGGCGAGGTGTTTTCAATCCGCCATGACGCGAGACATGGCTTTGAGCCCCAAATCCATCGCGCTCCAGGCAAAGCCGGCATGGAACGGCTTGCCGCTGCCGAAGCGCCAGGGCAGGTAGAAGCCCAGCGCGCTCTTGCCCACGCGCCACAAGGGCGACACGCCCACCTTGTAATGTTCCGTGTCGTCGACGTCGACGGCCACCGGCTTGTTCGCGTCATCAGTGTAGCGCAATGGCACCTGGGCGAATACGGCGTTATCGAATTGCTCCATGACGCACATGCTCATGGGCACGAAGTCGACCTCGGCCTTCTTGCCGAGCACCTCGGCCGCGACGTGGTCGGCGGCGGCGTCCCCCTGCAGCAATGCCAGGAAGGCCTGCTTGATGGGAAAGTTGCCCGCATCGCCGACCGTGAAAACACGCTCCAGCCCCGCCACGCGGCGGGTCGACGGATCGACGCTGACAAAGCCGCGGTCGTCGGTCGGCAGCGCGGGAAAGTTGCAGGCCGCGATATAAGGCGGAAAGCTCACCAGGAGGTCGTAATCCAACTCGGCTCCGTTCTGGAAACGCACGCGCCGCGCATCGACCTCGGTCACGACGTGGCTGATGAAGCCTTCGACGTGGCGGTTTTCGAATTCTTCGGAGACCACGGTGTTTAAGCGCGGACCGAAGGCTTCGATGTAGGCGTCTTCCTTGGTGGCGAACCGCAGGTCAATCTGTTCGCGGCACCCTTGGCGGCGCAAATACGTGTCGAGCATGCAGACCATTTCGTACAGCGGACCGGAGCAACGGTTGTTGGGCGGCACGAGAAACAACACGCGGGAGCGGCTGCCTTGCCTGGCCCGGTCAATCACTTCGACAATCCGCTGGCGCAGCACGAGCATGTCGTCCGACGTCCATACAGTCACCGCGTGCTCGGCCAGGCCGGGTACTTCCTGGGGCCTCATCTTGGCGCCGGTGGCAATCACCAGGTAGTCGTAGTTCACTGTGCCGCTTTCCGTCTCGACGGAGTTGGTCGCCGGATCGACGTTGCGCACGGTGGTTTCCACTAGTTCGATCGATTGTTTTTGGAGCGGACGCACCAGGTCGACGTGATATTTCTCCGGAGCCTCGCCAAACGGAATGTAAATGGTGTTGGGTTTGAAGACGAAATAGGGCCGGTCCGTGACGAGCTTCAGATCGGCGCGGTCGCCCAGCTTGTGCTTCAGATAAAACAGCGCTTCCAGCCCTCCGAATCCACCCCCTAATACGGCGATTCTCGGTTTCGCGGCCATGATTTGCGGCTCCCTTTCTCGAACAGCGAACACTCGACGCGTTGCAGCGCCCAGTTATCAGGCAAAGCACGTGCCCGACGGCGGCAACCGCCAACTGCCGCAGGAAACGGGAGTGGAGCGCTGTGTTACGCGGGGTGAGAGTTCGGAAGTGCGCGATTTCGCTCGCTGATGAGCAAGCCCGCACATGGCGCAGTATTGCGCCAGCGTTGCACGAATCGCCAACGGCGCGGTGCGCAGTGGTCGGTCGCGGTTCAGTCGAGCACGTCGTGCAGCACGTGACCGTGGACGTCGGTGAGGCGAAAGTCACGGCCGCCGTAGCGATAGGTGAGCCGCTCGTGGTCGACGCCGAGCTGATGTAGCACGGTAGCCCACAGATCGTAGATCTCGCACTTGTTTTCGACCGCGTGATAGCCGAACTCGTCGGTGGCGCCATAGATGGTGCCTCCTTTCACGCCGCCACCGGCCAGCCAGACGCTGAAGCCGAACGGATTGTGGTCGCGGCCGTTGGAACCTTGCGAGAAGGGCGTACGGCCGAACTCGCCCGCCCAGATGATCAGTGTTTCGTCCAACAGTCCGCGGCGGCGCAGGTCAGTGATCAGCGCGGCGATGGGCTGATCGACCTGCAAGGCCATGGCGGCGTGCCCTTTCTCCAGGTCGCCGTGCTGGTCCCAGGGATTGGCCGCACCGCCGGCGCCGATCCCCTTGGTCAAGCAGCTCAGCTCCACAAAGCGCACGCCGCGTTCGACCAGTCGCCGCGCCAGCAAGCACTGTCGCGCGTAGGCGGCCTGCTCGGCATCGGGGGCGTCCAGTCCGTACAGCCGCCGGGTCTCCTCCGTCTCGCCCGACAGATCGCACAGCTCCGGGACGGCAGCTTGCATGCGATAGGCGGTCTCGTAGTTGCGGATGGCGGCGTCGACTTGCGCGTCGTCGGCCGTTTGGCGCAGGAAGGTGTCGTCAAACTGGCGGACGAAATCGAGCCGGTGACGCTGCAACGCGTCGGCTTCGCGCGGGGCGATGTTGCGGATCGCTTCGCGCTGGTCGGCCTGGATGAGTGAACCTTGATGCTGGGCGGGCAGGAAGCCGTTGGAGAAAAGGCTCACGCCGCCGTGCGGCGGCACCGCTGTGCCGCTTTGCAATACGACGAAGCCCGGCAGGTTCTGATTCTCGCTTCCCAGCCCGTAGGCAATCCAAGCGCCCGCGCTGGGATAACCCATGAAGGGGAAGCCGGTGTGCATGAAGAAGTTGCCCTGGGCATGCTCGTTGACGCTGGAAGTCATCGAGCGAATGACAGCCAGCTCGTCGATCACGCCGGCGATGTGGGGAAACATGCTGCTGACCGGAATGCCGCTCTGCCCGGCCGGCGCGAATGTAAACGGGCTGGCCATGATGTTGCCGTTGTTGTTGAACTGCGTGCGTTCCACCTTTACCGGCATCGGCTGGCCATGATCTTTTTGCAAGCGCGGCTTGGGGTCGAACGAATCGACGTGCGAGACGCCGCCCGACATGAAGCAAAAGATGACGTTCCTGGCTTTGGCCGCATGGTGCCGACGCGGCAATGAGCGCCCTTCTGAAGCTGCCGGCGCCGATGCGCCAGCGGGCAGCAAGTTGGCCAGTGCCACGGCGCCAAAGCCCAGCGTGCAATCGGCCAACAGGCGGCGTCGCGAGATCGGTCGTAGCGATGGATGCATCGTCCGGTTTCCGGCAAGGGGCTATTCGACGTAAATGAACTCTTTGAAGCAAAACAGCGCGCGAGCAAGGTCGGTCCAAGCGGCCCGGTCGCCCGGCGCGGCCGCGCCAGAGGACAACTGTTCGACTTCGGCCTCGAGTCTCCGGCGCGCCGCCTGATGGCGCCCGAGTTGTGCTCGCTGTTCGGCCGTCAGAGCCGCCTGAAGCTGCGCCTCTGAGACGAACGGCGCAACAGATTCGCAGCTAGCCCTAACTTCTTCGTCTGTCAGCGCTCGATCGTAAAGTTGGGCGCGCGCAATGCGCCCGGCCAACAGGCGGTTGCCGACGGCCGGCAAATGGCGCACCCCAAAGCTGACGACAGCGTTGCCGGCGGCGAACTCCACCGGTCCGCCGCTTTGATAGGCATGGCCGTACGGCTCGCCGTCGCGATACCCGACGATCCGTCCGTCTTCGTGATAGGCGATGGCCAGGTGCACGGGCCGCGCGGTGGCCGCGTCTTCCAGCGGCGCGTCGAACGATTGCGTGCGGGCGAAGTTATTGCTCCCGGCCAACCACTGGCGCGGGTCTTTCTCGCCAATCACGATGGCGTCGAACACCATGCCGTCGGGCGTTTGAATGCTCATTACGCCACCACCGCGCTGATCGAGATTGTCGAGCGCGACCCAGGCTTCCAGCGTCTTGGTTTTGAGCGATCGCGCCAATGGCGCGGAGACGAC
>JBGSYQ010000482.1:0-5001 GCA_041750795.1 Pirellulales bacterium
CGTGCTGCTGGCGGCGCTTGCCCGGGCCTGCGGCATTCCCTCGCGCGTGGCGATCGGACTGGTCTACGTCGAGCGCTCCGCCGGCTTCGGCTACCACATGTGGACCGAAGTTTACGTCGACGGGCAGTGGCTGCCGCTGGATGCCACCATCGGCCAAGGCGGCATCGGCGCGGCGCACTTGAAGCTGGTGGATTCGAGTCTCCAAGGCGCCTCGGCCTATAGCGCGTTCCTGCCCGTGTCGAAGGTCGTGGGCCAGTTGAAGATCAACGTGCTCGAAGCACGCTAAGCTTCGCGAGACGAACGTCGCTAATGCGACTCCATCGCCGCCGTCAGCGCCTGGTCGAGATCGGCGCGCAAATCCTCATACGCCTCCAGCCCGATCGAAGCGCGGATCAGACCATCGGTGATCCCGTGCGCCAGCCGATCCTCGCGCGCGTAGCTGGCGTGCGACATCGACGCCGGCTGCTCGATCAGCGATTCGACGGCGCCCAGGCTCACCGCCAATCGATACAAGCACGTCGACTCGGCAAAACGCTTGGCCGCGGCGAAGTCGGCCTTGATCTCGAAGCTGAGCATGGCGCCAAACGCGCCGTCCATTTGCCGCCGCGCGATCGCATGGCCCGGATGTTCCGGGCGTCCGGGATAGCGCACCGCGGCGATGCGCGGGTCCGCGGCCAGCCAATCGGCTAGCCGCGCCGCGGTGCGCGATTGCTCGCGCACGCGCAGCTCGAGCGTCTTGAGCCCGCGCGTGCAAAGAAATGCTTCCAGCGGCCCCATCACGCCGCCGGTGGCGTTCTGCACGAAGTACAACTTGTCGAACAGGTCTTTCTCGCGCACCACCAGGGCGCCCCCCAGCACGTCGCTGTGACCGCCGATGTATTTGGTGGCCGAATACATCACCACGTCGGCGCCCAATTCCAGCGGCCGCTGCAGCGCCGCCGAGGCGAACGTATTGTCCACCGCCAACAGCGCCCCGCGCCGATGAGCGATCTGGGCGCAGGCCGCGATGTCGGTGATCGTCATCAACGGGTTGCCGGGCGATTCGATCCACAGCAACTTCGTTTGCGGCGTGAAGGCCCCTTCCACGGCCGCCAGATCCGTCGAGTCGACCAGCGTCGTGCGAATGCCAAAGCGATTGACCACCTGGTGCAGCAGGCGATAGGTGCCGCCATAGATGTCGCGCCCCGCCACGACGTGATCGCCCTCGCTCAGCAGCGAAACGGCGCAGTGCGTGGCCGCCATGCCCGAGGCAAAGGCCAGCCCGCCGACGCCGCCATCCAACGCGGCCAGCGTGGTTTCGAACGCCTTGCGAGTCGGATTGCCGCTGCGCGAATAGTCGAACTCGGCCCAGTCGCCGGCGCCGGGTTGCGCGAACGTCGCCGACAGGTGCAGCGGGCGGATGATGGCGCCGGTCGCCGGATCGGGCTCGTTGCCGACGTGGATGGCCCGCGTGCGAAATTCCATGACGAGCTTTCTCGTTTGACCCCGCGGCCGCCAGTCCTATGAATGACTCAACAATAACTTCCGTAAACGCTCAAAGGTGCCACTGGTGGCGGCAGCCACCAGTGTCCTCGGGCCCCGTTGCCCGCAAGGCCCGTGGTTGAATTGCACTGGTGGCGTGCGCCACCAGTGGCACATGAACAAGCACCGAAATTGTTTTTGAGTCGTTCCCTATGCTTCCAAGGCTTGCCGCAGATCGGCCAGCAAGTCTGCCGTGTTTTCCACGCCGCACGAGAGGCGGATCATGTTGTCGGGAATGCCGAACCGCTGCCGCTCTTCCGGCGTACACTCGAAATAGCTCATCACCAGCGGTTGCTCGATCAGCGATTCCACGCCGCCCAGGCTGGGCGCGATCCGCGGAATCCGCACGCGGTCGACCACGGCCGCCGTCTGCTTCCAGTCGGCGTCCTTCACCAGGAACGTGACCAGCCCGCCGAATCCGCGCATCGACCGCTGGGCCAACTCGAAATACGGATTCGATTCCAAGCCGGGATAGTACACGCGCTCGATCCGCGGATGCTGTTCCAGGAAGCGGGCCACGGCCAGCCCGTTCTGGTTGTGGCGCTCCATCCGCAACTCGAACGTTTTGAGCCCGCGTTCCAGCAGATAGATGTTGTGCGGCGAGTTCACGCCCCCCATGATGCCGCGCAGCTTGCGCACCGATTCGAGCTTTTCCTCGGTTGCCACGATCGCGCCGGCCAACAGGTCGTTGTGACCGCCCAGATACTTGGTGGCCGAGTGCAGCACGTAGTCGATGCCCGATTCGATCGGCCGCAGGTTATACGGCGTGGCCAGCGTGGCGTCGATCAGCGTTTCGACCCCGTGCTTGGCGCCCAGCGCGGCAAAACGGTCCAGGTCGACAATGCTGGTGTGCGGATTGGTGGGCGATTCGCTGACCAGCAGCCGGGTCTGCGGCGTGATGGCCGCTTCCATCGCCCGATAGTCGCAGGCCGGCACTTCCCTGGCCACCACGCCGAAGCGCGACAGGTGCTTGGCGCAAAACTCGCGGCTGCGGTGGTAACACTCGTTGAACAGGATCACTTCGTCGCCGGCGCTCAGCCTGGCCAACAGCAGCGTGACCAGCGCCGTCATGCCCGTGGTAAACAGCAACGCGGCCTCGCCCCCTTCGAGCGCGGCCAGCTTTCGCTCGACCACCTTCTCGCCTGGGTTGCCATAACGGCCGTACTCTTCGCGCGGCAGCTTCCGCTCGATGAAGTTGATCACCGAGGCCGTGTCGGGAAAGGTGAAGGTCGATGCGCAGAAGATGGCGTCGGTGATGGCGTCGCCCACCTTCTGGCGATCCTCGCCGGCGTGGACCGCCAGCGTCGAGATGCCTGGGCTTGTATTGGCTTCCGGCACGGAGACTTTGGTCTTGCTCATCGTCATGGGGTCCACACGGGTTGTCGCCGCGTGTGACGGCGGCCAACGTGATTCCCTGTCCCCGGCGACTTACCGGGGGCCAAACCTCAGGACCCGTTCAACCTGCAAATAAAAAAGCCGCGACTCTGCCCCATAGCAGTCGCGGCTCACTTGATTGCAAGTAAAATCGCTTCGAGACTCTTCACGCGAACCAAAGCGATGGCACTTTAGCAGTCTGGCTGCAAGCGGCCGCAAATCCCAGGCTTGGATTCTAACCGGCTGCTCGCCCCAACGCAAGCAATCGGTGAGGCCGCCTGAAATCAGTCGCCACCGGGGCACGGACCGCTTGGCAGTGCCTACCGCCGCCTACCGCCGCCTTCCCTCAATCGATCTACCTGGACCTGATCGCGCTGGCCCGCTTACAATGAAGGCACTGGCCCAGGCGACAACACAGGCGTCAGGGGGGACGTGCGGATGCGCGGGAATTCGACAGCGTTTGCGGGAACACGGTTACTGCAGGTGAGCCTGTTGCTGGCCACCGCGGCCGTGCTGCTAGTGGCCACGGGCGTCCATGCCGGTCCGTCGGCGGACCAACACGACCGCATTGCGCGCCTGGTTCGCCAGCTCGGATCGCCAAAATTCGTCGAGCGGCAGCAGGCGACCCGCGAACTGACCAGCCTGGGCATCGCAGCCAAAAACGCTTTGGCCGCCGCGGTCGACGATCCCGATGCCGAGTTGCGAATGCGGGCCCGCTCCATCTTGGCTGCCGTGACGGAGGCCGATTTCCAGAATCGTCTGGCGGCCTTTTCCGCCGACTACGACGGCCGAGCGCACCGCACGCTGCCGGGCTGGGAACGTTTTTCCGAATTGTTCGGCGGCACGCAGCAATCGCGGCAACTGTTCGTGGAAATGGCCCGCAACGAACCCCAACTGTTGGACGCCTACGCCGCGGGTGATCGGCCCGCCACCGAGGCGCTCGACGCTCGCTGCCAGGTGCTGCTGCAGGAATTCATGCAGGTGTCCGGACGCGAGTTGCTGTTTCCCCTGGGCACGCAGGCCGCGTTGCTGCTGATCGGCTCGGAAGAAGGCGTCATCGTGGATGAACAGTTCAGCGCCGAACTGTATACCTGGATGCTCTATCAACCGTCGTTCTCCGGCCACGCCCGCAGCGGCGCCTGGTCGCCCATGCTGAAAAAGCTGCTGGGGCGCTGGATCGCGAAAGATACGAGCACGGTTGCCACCATGCAGAACTTGATGTTTGCCTCGATGTACGAATTGCACGAGGACGGCATGACGCTGGCCAGGAGGGTACTCGATAGCGACTCGGGCAATGTCCAGTTGCGACAGTTTGCGCTGTTGGCGGTCGGACGCTTTGGGGACAAGGAAAGCATTCCGCTGGCTGAAAAATATCTCAGCGACGCCAGCACTTGCGGCGCCGTCGAACTGAGCGACCCGCCTCGACAGGTTGACATCCAGGTGCGCGACGTCGCTTTGGTCTCGGCCATTCTTCTCAGTGGACAGAAACCGGCGGACTTTGGAGCCGTTTCCGTGCACGCCAGCCCGCATTCGCTGTTCAAGTTGCCGGCCTTGGCATTCACCGATTCGGCGCAACGCGAAGCGGCGCTCAAGCGCTGGGCCGCATGGCGCGCCGCCCACGCCGCCCCGTAATCGCTCGGCAGCCCCCTCTCGCCATACCAGCCCGACGCGCCGGCGAGGAAACGTCGCCGACAGCCTCGCGTCGTGCCACCTTCGCTGGCGCTTCCGGCGGGTGCCGTGATGCGCGCCCTGCACCGCTAGCAGCGGTCGCGTTCCCCCCGAGAAACCTCGCTGCGCCCCCACAAGCCGGCTTGACCCCGCGGGCGATTTTCCGGACGATTCCGCCCCCCAACGATTCGACACACAAGGTCGCCGCGCGCGAACGCGCGGCTCATCCCCACGCCCAACACGGGTAGCGCCTCCCATGAACACACCTGCACGTCAACCTCGCCTGCTCTGGCTGCTCGTTCTCGCCACCAGCGCCATCATCCTGGCCAGCGGCTGCAACTCGCCCTATCGCTCCGATCAGGGCGCCCTGTTCGGCGGCTTGACCGGCGCCGGCTTGGGCGCGCTGGTGGGCAGCGCCACTGGCAACGCGGGCGCAGG
>JBGSYQ010000483.1:0-11582 GCA_041750795.1 Pirellulales bacterium
CGCGCGGGCAGCGCGGCGAAGGCATCAACACGTGCAGCAGCATCGGACGCCGATAACCGTCCGGACAGCAGGCGGCGGGCGGCGCTGGCCGAGGAACCTTCCGGCTGCGACGTGGATATTGGTGGGCCGTCGGAGGTCGCCTTCCAGGCGAAAGCGGCGTCGAGCATCGGGGACAGCCGGCGCAACTGGCCGATCACGCGATCGAGGCTGTCGCCTTCGATGTACTGCATCGCATAGAACTGAATATCGTTCTCTTCGCCGGCGCCAAACACTGGCACGATGTTCGTATGGTGCAAATGCGCGGCGATCCGCGCTTCGCGCGCGAAGCGTTCCCGGGCTGAATCGCCGGGAGACTTGCGCCGGGCGACGACCTTGAGAGCCACTTCGCGATCGAGCGAGGCCTGCATGGCATGATAGACAACGCCCATGCCTCCGCGCCCCAGTTCACCGAGGATCCGATATTCGCCGATCTGTCGCGGCGGTTCTTGGTACGGCCAGCGCGCGGACGAGGGAGTTTCCCGGGAAGCCAGGGCGTTGAGCTGGCGCAAAGTGGGCAGCGTTTCGCGGAGCTCATCGGCCAACTGGGGATGTCGCTCAAGGTACTCTTCGACGCAAACCCCTTCGCCGCGCCGGCAGCGGTCGGTGAATTCGGCCAGGATCTCTTCCAACAGCCGGACGGTTGACGAATCAGGCTCGCGCGATTTCACGGCTCGCCTCGACCGATTTGTGGGGAGGGGGACGGAGTTCTACAATAGCTTTGCCATCCGCTCCAGTCCAGGCTCTCATCATAATGCACGACGATCAAGAATCGGAGCAGCTTTTGGAACGGGCTCGCGGCGGCGATCCAACCGCCGTGGATGCGATGTTCCGCTTGCACCGCGCTCGCCTGCGGCGGATGGTCGAGCTGCGGCTCAATCGCAAATTAAGGGGCCGGGTCGATCCCTCCGACGTTGTGCAGGATGGGCTGGTCGAGGCCGCCAGGCTCTTGCCCGAGTATGTCCTGGCGCCGAAGATTCCGGTCTTTTTGTGGATGCGGACGCTGGTCCAGCAGCAGCTCCTGGAAATTCACCGGTTCCACCTGGGCACGGCCAAACGCGATGCCCGACTGGAAGTGGTGCTGGGGCCCGGCGACTTGAGCGTGTCGAGCAACTCGCTGGCCGCCATCGCCATCGAGGATGCGACCAGCGTCTCGAAAATCGTGGCCGGGCAGGAACAGATCGCGGCGATCGAGGCACTCATCGATTCACTGCCGTCGCTCGATCGCGAGATTCTGGCCCTGCGGCACTTCGAGCAATTGAGCAATGGCGAGGCCGCCCGCATCCTCGAGATCGACGAGACAACGTCCAGCAAGCGGTTCTTGCGCGCGCTGAAGCGTCTGCGTCAGAAGATGCGAGAGTTGGGTCTCGACGACGAGCCGTAGAACTGGCCCCCAATCGCCGGCCGTAACCTCTTGCCGTGGTGACGATTCGAGAAAACTTTCCGAATTCGCGGAATTTGCTGTCCAATTTCCCGCGGCGCCGCACTTATCTCTAACAGGTCCCGCGATTATGCGGATCCGTGGCTGCGCGCCACGCCTATTGTCTTGACGGTTCGCTCCCTGCGCGGCGGCGACCGGAGGTGTGTCTGATGAACAAACGTACGGGGGCGATCCCCACATTGCTGCTGGTTGGCCTGGTCGCGCTGCAAACACGCGACGCGATGGCCGTGTTGATAACCCCCGGCCTGTCCCGAGTCCGGACGACGTCGCAAATGGGAACGCCGCTGGAAACCGTGGAGGATATTGATACTCAGACTGGAACCACCGGGCCGCTTTCCGCAGGCGTCGTGCATACGAAAAACGCACTGACACACGACCTCGATGGTTGGGCCGTTTTCAGCAATCCCACGGCTGGAACGGTCAATTTGAGCTACATCCGTTCCGATACGGCGACCTTTGGGACCGGTATCATTTTTGGCGGGGAGTCGCTGTTTCGCTACGAGTTCAACGTCGACGAGCCCACCACGGTAGTTGTCGACTACGACATGCTCGGGACCAGTGACGTGACAACCCTTGGTTTCACCGGCATCCAGGTCAATCCCTGGTATGCCATGCAGGGCTTTCGAGTTACGGTCAACGGCGTTTCGAATTACGTCAACTGGATGTTGGACGCTGGTGGTTCGCCTCCCTGGTCGAACGATCCGATGCCATACGCTGGAACGTATCTCTACAACATCCCCGCTGGCAACAGCTATCTTGAGATCAGCGTGGCTGCCAGTTCCGATGGTAACCAGGGCCAGGGTACCCGCACCATGGTGGGCACTCTTGACTTTCAAATCGGGCCGGTTGTCCCTGAGCCCTCTTCCTTGGTACTCTTTGGATTGGGCGGCCTCCTATGCCTTCGACATGTCGTGCGCAGGCGCAAGCATCACGCACGGTAGCAAGGCCCCACGCAAGAGCGACGGATCTCGTCAACCGTCATTTGAGACCAGCTCGGCCGACCGCCACGCCATGCGAGCCGGGTTCACATTAACGTCGTGCCTGAGCCTGCGAGCTGGGCCATCTACCTGTCGGCGGTCCTATCGCTGGGCGCATGCATCGCGCGATCCCGGCGGCGCTTCTAACATCGTTCACCAGACGCCGATCATTGAGTTGGCGAAGACTTGGTAGCGGAGGGCAGCGTCGCCTCGGACAGGCGGATGGGCCAGCCCAGGGCGCGCTGCAGGCGAAATTGGGCCGTGTTGTAGTCGACCAATGCGCGCAGATACTCGCGGCGGGCTTGATCGAGGGCTTGAATGGACTGCAACGTCTCGATGGGCAGTCCTTGCAGATCGTGTACACGATTGAGGTTTCGCTCGAAGGAGTCCGTGGCACGCTGGACCGCTTGTTGCGATATTGCGATCTGTCGATGCCGCGCCTGCGCTTGAGCGTGGGCCTGCACGATCTCGCGAGCTACGTCGTTCATCACTCGAACTTGTTGAAAGCGGGTTTGATCGTAGCGGGCGCGCGCCTCGCGGCGCGCCGCGTATTCGCCCACACCCAGGCTGCGCACTTGCCAATAGGCGATCGCGTCCAGATCGAAGCGGCCGGCCGTGTTGTCGATCTGGCTGCCCGGCCCGCCACCAAACCCGGCGTAGCTGGTGCCCATCAACACGTTCGGCAACCAGGGCGAAGTCTTCTCCATTCGATAGCGATGCACGGCCTCGCCCACCAGATGCCGAGCTTCGGTCAGCTCCGGACGATTGGTCAGGCCGGTGGGCAACAAGCTCTCGATCGGCAACTCAAGCGAGACCAACTCCACCGGAGCAATCGCCGGCTCCAGCGGCCGCAGCACGATATACGGGTTGCCGTTGAGCAACTCGACGACCTTGGCCGAGGCAACCAGTATCTCCTCCTCGGCACGTACCACTTCGTTCTGGCGAATCGACAGCTCCGTGGCGGCGCGATCGGCATCCGCCTCGTTTCCTTCGCCGGCGCGGGCAAAATCGGCCGTGGCCTGGGCCAATTGCTCGGCGTGAAAGCGGATATCGAGCGCGATGGCGCGCGACTGGTGGGCGCGCAGCAAATCCAAATAGGCTTCGGCCGTTGCCAGCAGCAGGTCGTTAATTGTGGTTCGCACGGCCGCGTCGCGCGCGGCTGCCGCGCGATTGGCGATCTTGGGCTGGAAAATGGCTTCGGCAGAATGAAAGTTGGCGAACAGGCCCGGTACGACCGGCGAGCCGGCGCCAATGGTCTGCACGCCCAAGCCAGCGGTCAGCGAGCTGCGGCTCACTTCGTTCACCTGGCCGTCCGAGGCCTGCAGCGGTCCGGCATGGTTGTTCCAGCCGACGCCCGCGTTGATTTGCGGCAGCCACAACACGCGCGCCGCGATCAGCCGCGCGTAGGCTTCGGCATAGCGCTGCGTGGCGAAGCCTACCTCCGGGTTGCGGCCCGCAACGGAGGCCAGGATGTTGGCCATCGTCACGTCGCAGACGTTTGGTTCCCCGGCTGATACGCCTGGAGACGCGCCTGGAGTAGTGATGCTCTCGGGCGATGTTGGCGAGCTAGCCGGCTGAGCGATTCGTTCGGCCAAGCGCGGTTCTCGTCGCGATGATTCGTGCGGCCGCGGCAACGGCTCCTGAGCCGACGTTTGCTCAACGACGTTCGACGAGCTCAACGCGTGCTGCACCGGCGGCAGTCGCACGATCGTGGGCAATCGGCGACGTTGGTCTGTTAGCGCGCTTTCGCCAAGTGCCGGATTCCGGTTTGGTTCTTGCGATGCGGCCGGCCGACCGTTGGCCGCGCAGCACCAGGCGATCAGCGCAATCAGCGCGCAGCTCGACGGGCGCAACGTGAACCACCCTCTGCTCACTCGTTTCTCCCCCTCCCATGGCCACCACCCGGCACGGTCGCGTGCTAGCAAGCGACGGCCGCGTCGGCCGCGATGATCTAGTGTCAGGATCGGCCCGATAACCTTGCGGGATATAGCGAATTTGTCAGTCCGGAAGAATCACTGGCCTTTTATCACTTGCCGCATGGCATGCGGAATCGAACTGGAAGTGCAGCCGTAACCTGCTAGCATGGAACAGTTTGCGGTGCATGCCAAGAGTCGTATCGCGGCCCCGCAGGCCGACTGCCGAGTAAGCGTGAATTGCACGCGGCGACGCGAACAACGAGTATTGCAAGTACCTCCGCGAAACTCGTACGACCAGTCTCGATCGACGGCACGGCCAAGAGCTCGAAATGCAGTTCATCATTGCTGCGGCATTGCGACGTCCGCTGACCATGCTGGTGCTTATCGTGGCGCTGGCGGCGGGCAGCTTTCTGGCCGTCGGCAGCTCCGTCTGCGAGCAACTCGGTTTGCCCTATCCGCAGGGCCTGCCCCGCGGAATGGAAGTCGACATTTTTCCGAGCTTGAACTTGCCGGTGATCTATGTTTGCCAGCCTTATGGCGGCATGGATCCGGCGCAAATGGAAGGGTTTCTCACCAACTATTACGAGTACCACTTCCTCTATATCAGCGGCATCCATCACGTCGAGTCGCGCAACGTGCAGGGCACGGCCTTGATGAAGGTGTATTTTCATCCGGGCACCGATATGGCGCAGGCGATGGCCGAGACCATCAACTACGTCAATCGGTCGCAGGCGTTCATGCCGCCCGGCACGGTCTCGCCGTTTGTAATGCGCTTCGACACCGGCAGCGTGCCGGTGGGTTATCTCGTGCTATCGAGCGACGCGCGGACGATCAACGAGATTCAAGACCTTGCGTTGTTTCGCGTGCGCCCGATGTTTGCGGCGCTGCCGGGCGTGTCGGCGCCGCCGCCGTTCGGTGGCAGCGCGCGGACCATCGTCGTCACTGTCGACCCGCAACGGCTGCAGGCCTACGGCATGTCGCCGGATGAGGTCGTCACGGCCATCACCCAGGGCAACACGATCAGCCCCTCGGGCAACCTGCTGGTGGGAGACAAGTACCCGATCGTCGCGGTCAACGGCGTCGTCAAAGACCCGGCCGAGCTGCTGACGATTCCGATCCGCACGGGCAGCGATCCGGTGTACGTTCGCGACGTGGGTTACGTGAACGACTCGGCCGACGCGCCGGCCGGATATGCATTGGCCAACGGTCGCCGAGCCGTTTACATCCTGGCGACGAAGCGCGCCGACGCTTCGACGATGAGCGTGATCTCGAACATCAAGCAGGCGCTGCCCGAGATGCAGGCGCTGTTGCCAGACGACATCAAGGTGAGCTTCGAGTTCGACCAGTCGCCGTATGTGACGCGCGCGGTCGCGGCGGTGGTGCTGGAAGGAGCGCTGGGCGCGCTGCTGGTGGGACTGGCGGTGCTGGTCTTTCTGCGAGATTGGCGCAGCTCGCTGGTGGTGGTGATGAACATCCCCTTGGCCTTGTGCTGCGCGATCGTGGCGTTGTGGCTGACCGGCGAAACGATCAACGTGATGACGCTGGGCGGGCTGGCGCTGGCCATCGGCATTCTGGTGGACGAGGCGACGGTCGAGGTCGAGAACATCCATACGCAAATGGCGCGGACCGATTCCATCGCCCTTGCGGTGCGGCTGGGCAACGCGCAAACGGCCGTGCCGCGGCTGCTGGCGATGCTGTGCATCCTGGCGGTATTTATTCCGGCGTTCTTCATGCAAGGCGCCGCGCAACGGCTGTTCACGCCGCTGGCGCTGGCGGTGGGATTCGCCATGATCGGCTCGTACCTGCTGTCGAGCACCTTCGTGCCGGTGGTCAGCGTCTGGCTGCTGCGCCATTTCCACGTCGATCCGCACGAAGACACTTCGCTGCTCGGCCGGATGCGCAAGCGTTACGAGCAGGTGTTGGCAAGACTGGTCGGCGTACGGTGGCTGGTCGTGGCGGGCTATGCCGTGCTGGCGCTGGTCATCCTCGGATGGCGCGGTCCGCGGATGGGGCGGGACATTTTCCCAGTCGTCGACGCGGCGCAGTTCCGCCTGCGGATTCGGGCACCCGATGGAACGCAGATCGCACGGACGGAGCGCTATGCGCTCGATGTGCTCGACCTGGTCAAACAGGAAGTGGGCGAGCAGAACGTCGCGATGACGCTGGGCTACGTGGGCATGATCCCCTCGAACTTCCCGGTGAACGCGGTCTATCAATGGTCGCGCGGGCCGGAGGAGGCGATTCTCTACGTCGACCTGGCCGATCACGCCGGTGTCGACGTTGAAGAAGTCAAGGAAGCGCTGCGGATGCGCGTGGCCGAGGCCATTCCCGAGCTGCGCGTGTCGTTCGAGCCATCGGACATCGTGAACGAGGTGATGAGCTTCGGTTCACCCACGCCGATCGACATCGCGATCAGCGGTCCGAGCCTGCCCGACAGCCAGAAGTTCGCCGAAAAGTTGCGCGGCGAGTTGTCCGCGATCCCGTCGCTGCGCGACGTGCAGTTTGGCCAGTCGATGGACTATCCCACCATCGAAGTGCAGATCGATCGGGAAAAGGCGGGACTGGCCGGACTAACCCCCCTCGACATCTCGCGCGCGTTGACGATGGCCACCTCGTCCAGCCGCTTTGTGGTGCCCAACTATTGGGCGGACCCGAAGTCGGGAATCGCCTACCAGGTGCAAGTCGAGGTGCCGCGCCCCGTGCTCCGCTCGCCGGACGACCGCGTGCAAACGGTCAACTCGGCCGACGACCTGGCCCGGCTGCCGGTGGGAAAAGAAGGGGGCGGACAAGTGCTGGTGCGCGACGTCGCCAGCATCCAGCCCGGATCCATGCCGGGACAGTACGATCGCTATAACATGCGGCGGCAGGTGACGCTGACGGCCAACATCTTCGACGAGGACCTGGGGAGCGTGGCCAACGAGGTGCAAGCAGCCATCACGCGCGCCGGAGATCCGCCCCCAGGAGCGAAAATCGAAGTGCGCGGCCAGATCGTACCCATGAACGAGATGACGGGCGGGCTTTCGGTCGGTCTCGTGGTGGCGATCCTGGTGGTGTTTCTCGTGCTGACGGCCAACTTCCAATCCGTGCGTTTGGCGCTGGCGGCCGTCTCCACCGTGCCCGCGGTCATCGCCGGCGTGCTGCTGATGCTGACCGTGACGGGCACCACGCTCAACATTCAATCCTTCATTGGCGCGATCATGGCCATTGGCGTGGCCATGGCGAACGGCATTCTGCTGATCACGTTTGCCGAACACACGCGGCGAGAAGGCCGCAGCGCCGCCGAGGCGGCCGTGTTCGGCGCCGGCAGCCGTATGCGCGCCGTGCTGATGACCAGTTGCGCGATGACCGCCGGCATGTTGCCAATGGCCTTGGGACTGGGCGAAGCCGGTCAACAGAACGCCCCCTTGGGTCGAGCCGTGATCGGCGGCTTGCTGGCCGCCACCGTGGCCACACTGTTCATCCTGCCGAGCGTGTTTGCCATTATCCAAGGCCGAGCCAGATCCTCATCCGCCTCGCTCGACCCCACCGATCCGCACAGCCCCCAGTTCACGCCCGACGCCGCCGGCATGCTGGCCAGCCTGGGAGACTCTTGATGACAAGCGAGCAAGCCGGTGGCAGGAATACTCCGCCCGTGTCCGTTCATTGCACTTGGAACATTTCCTGGTAGGACTTCATAGACCCATGACTGATCGATTTACCGCGGCGAGCGCATTGCTGCTGCTGGCGCCGCTTGCCTTGATGGTTGGATGCAATCGCAGGCCGCTGGCGGCCGAACAGGATACTGCCGGCGAGGGCGCCCTGGAGCGCGTGGTTGCCGATCATCCGCAACGGACGACGCTGACGCTGTCGACCACGCAGCCCGGCCGCATCGCAGCGTTCGAAGAAACACCGCTGTATGCCAAAATCGCGGGCTTTGTCGACAACGTCCTGGTCGATATCGGCGACGTCGTGCAAAAGGACCAGCCGTTGGCCAAGCTTTCCATACCGGAGATGGTTGACGACCTGGAGCAGAAGGAGGCGCTGGTTGCACAAGCCGAGGCGGAAGTGAAGCAGGCCGACTCGGCCATTGAGGCCGCCATCGCCGCGGCGCAGACGGCCGAGTCGAGGATTTCGGAGGCCAAGGCCGCGATCGATCGCAGCGAAGCCGACCACCAGCGCTGGACATCGGAGCACGCGAGAATAGAGGATCTGGCAGCCAAGGGATCGGTGACGAAAAAGCTGGAGGAGGAGACGCGCGCGCAGATGCAGTCGGCCGAGGCGGCCAAGCGCGAGGCCGTGGCCAAAGCGGAATCCAGCCGTGCCGCCTACCGGGAGGCGCAGGCCAACGTCGGCAAGGCGCGCGCCGATCTCGGGACCGCCGAGGCGCGGCTGCGCGTCGCCAAGTCGGACCTCGCCCGTGCCAAGACCATGTTGGCCTACGCCGAGATCAAGGCACCGTTCGACGGCACCATTACGCGCCGCTCGATCGATACGGGCCACTACGTGCATCCGGCCACCGCCGGCGGCGACGTGCCGTTGTTCGTGGTCGCACGCACCGACGTGGTGCGAATTTTCGTGGAAGTGCCGGAGTTGGAAGCGCCGTACGTCAATGCCGGCGATCCGGCGCAAGTGAGGATTCAGGCCTTGGAGTCGAAGCCGCTCGATGCGGAAGTGGTGCGCACCAGTTGGTCGCTCTCGGAGGCTAATCACTCGCTGCGCGCCGAAGTCGACGTGGCGAATCCGCATGGGAAGTTGCGGCCCGGCATGTACGCCTCGGTCACCATCCGCCTGGATGAGCGGCCCGACGTGCTGGTGCTGCCGGCTACGGCGATCGTGCGCGAAGGCAACGAAACGTGCTGCATGTGCGTCGAGTCAGGCAAGATCGTCAAACAAGTCGTCGAACTGGGGCTGCGCAGCGGCGGCGACGTCGAGATCGTTTCCGGCGTCGACGAGGATTCGGTCGTGGTGCTCAAGCAGCCGGAAACTTTCCAGCCGGGTCAACAAGTGCAAGTTGCGCCGCCGGCGAAGTGAAGCGCAAGGCAAGGTGTGCGCGACGCGCCGTTGCCGGCCACAGTGGCGACGCGGCGATGGATGCGCCCTTCTTGTCGATCAAGGCGTCACGGCGCGGGTGCCTCTTTGGGGAGCGACCATTCGACCCACCTGCCGACGCCATGCGGCAGACGATGTGGCGTTTTCGCTTGCCCCGCGGCCACCAGCCGTTTGCCGTCGGGCGAGAAGGCCAGCGCGAACACGAACAGGCCCGCGTCCAATACGCAATGCTCCTGGTGCGTTCGCGCGTCCCAAAGCGCGACGGCCGACGATTCGGTGCCGACCGCGAGCGTGCTTCCGTCGGGGCTAAAGGCCAGGCAACTGACGCGGTGATTGTTCAGCAAGGCGCCGCGCGATTCACTACTCAAGACGTCTACCACGACCACCGTGTCGTTGCCCACGGCCGCCGCAATCAGGCGACCGTCGGGCGAGAACGTTGCGATGCGCGGGTTGTCCTCGTGGTGGCGACGGCCCCACACCATGTCGCCGGTCTGGGGATCCCAATAGCGCAACTCGCGCGAGCACGTGACCAAAGTCTTGCTATCGGGCGAGAATTTGACGCGGTGTACGTGCGAATCATGCGCCAGGACGTGACGTCGTCGCCCTGAGGGCAGCTCCAGGATCGTCGCACTCTCGTTCTCGCTGCCGACAGCCAACAACGACCCATCCGGCGAGATGTCGAGCGCGCCAATCCCGCCGTGGTAACCGTGGTCTTCGAACAATACTTCCCCTGAGGCCAGTTCGAAAAAGCGTACCACGTCGCCCTTGATGGAAGCCATGGCCGCGAATCGACCGTCAGGAGAAGTGGTCATGCATGTCTTCGCCGCACCCGTGATCGCCCGTAGAGTCTTGCTGGTCTGGTGTGAGTTGAGGTCCCAAGTGCAGACGGCGCCCCCTTCGCAACCGGCGACTAGCGTGGCCGAGTCGTTGGTGAACGCGACGTTCCAGATCCAGCCATTGTCCGTGTCGTAGGAGTTGGCGCCGACGTGGGTCGCCACCTCCCACAGCTTGACGGTCTTGTCGGCCGCAGCCGTTGCCAGGTGCTTTCCGTCGGGCGACCAGGCGAGGTTCCAGACGCGACCGGCGTGCCCTTGGATGACTGCCTCGAGCGCCTCGTCGGCCGTTTTGCTGATGTCCCAAAGCCGCACGAGACCGTTGTGATTGGCCGTGGCGACCGTGGTTCCATCAGGTGCGATCCGCACATCTCGGATCCAACCGTCGTGGTTCCTGGTTCGGGGATAGGCGACGTACTGGCCATTGTCCAGGTTCCAATGATAGAGCGTGGCATCCCGTCCGGCGGCGGCGAGGCGCCGCGAATCGGAATGAAAGTCGATGGCGAACAACGGGCCTTCCGCTTCGGCAATCGGCGGATAGATCTGCCAATCATTCGTGTTCCAGCGGTGGATGACGCCCGCCTCGTCGCATGCCGCCAACATGCGACCATCCGGGGAGTAGCGGATACATCGGACAACCTGCGAGGGTTCGTCCAGCGCGCGCAACTGCCGGCGAGCGTCGAGATCCCACAGCAGCACGCGGTTGTCACGCCCGCCGCTGGCCAGTTGACGTCCGTCGGGCGAGAATGCCACGGCCAGCACGTGGTGTTCGTGCCCGGCAAGCTCAAACAGCGCTTCGCCGCTGTGCGGATCCCAGACGATGACCCGCCGATCCTCGCTGCCGGTGGCCAGGAGCGTGCCGTCGGGCGAAAATTCGACGCACGTGACTTCGGTAGTGTGTCCGGCGAGGATGTGTCGCACTATGCCGGTGGCGACGTCCCAGATCCTGGCGGTGCCGTCCTTGCTGGCGGTGGCCAG
This sequence comes from Pirellulales bacterium, assembly GCA_041750795.1. Lineage (GTDB taxonomy): Bacteria > Planctomycetota > Planctomycetia > Pirellulales > PALSA-1355 > JTS-RE94. The sequence continues at coordinate 11,210 of JBGSYQ010000483.1, forward strand.
TGACGTTCCGTCGGGGGAAAACGCCACACCAAAGACTTCGTCGGTGTGACCGATGAAGGAACGAAGCTCCGCGTGGCACTGTCCCCAGAGCCAGTGACAGGAGAACTCACGCAAGTCGGGTTGCCCGGGGGAGGGAATCTGGCGCGCCAGCAGTTCGAGCGTGCGCGTGCGGTCGAGCGACTGCCACGCGTCGTGCGCCAGTCGCACTTCGGCCGAATAGAGCAGCCGCCGGCTGACGAGCGTTTCGGACTCGGCGCGGTGCCGCTCGGACCGGGTCGTGTTCAATGCGCCGGCGAGCCGCACGTTGTAAACTAATGCTCCGGCCACCAGCACCGTCAGCGAAGCGACGCTCACCAGCAGCAGCGCGGCGACG
>JBGSYQ010000484.1:0-2563 GCA_041750795.1 Pirellulales bacterium
CGCTGCAGCGCTGCCGGCGGATGACGCGTCCGGTGCCGTGCCCGCGGCCGATCCCGATCACCTGCAAGCCGGCAAGGCCAGTCTGGTTTTGGGTGGCGGCATCATGGCGTACTCCGCGTCCGGCCGACGCGCCGCGCGTATCGCACGTGGAACGCGTGTCGACGTCGAACCAAGCCTTTCCAAGGTAAGCCGCTTGCTGCGGCGCAAGAGGTAGATCGATGATCAAGTGCTCGGGCTGCAATACCGAGTTTGCCAAGGCGCCGGAAAGCGGCATTTGCTCGCACTGCGGCGACCTGTTGGACGCGCCCGGCGCGGTGACGCTGATGCACATACCGCCGACGCTCGAGTTGCCGACCGCGCTCGAACAGCCGGGCCCCGGGCCCACTTTGGAGTTGCCCGCCGCCAGCGATGCCGCAAGCGATGCCGCCAGCGGCCACGACACGGCCGAGACCATGGAATTGCCCGCCCCGCCGGCGGAGTCTGCCGGCAACGATACGGCCGCTACGATCGAGTTTCCGGGATTGCACGATTTGGGCGAGAGCAATGCCACGGCCGCCACGATCGAGCTCGTACCCTCGGGCGACGAGGACTCCGGGCACCAAACCGCCGCCACCGTGGCGCTGCCGGGATCGCACCGTCCACGGCCCATCCACGCGGCGCCGCGGAAACTGTCGGTGTCGAATCTGCGCAAGATCGCCAACACCTGGCAAAGCGCCGCCAGCGACTCGACGCCCCACACTTCACTCAAGCTCGATTCTCAAGGCGCCCCTGGCACCAGCTCGTCGCTGGTCGTCAATCCCCGCGGCGTGCGCAGCGCACACAGCAAGATTCGACCTGGCGTCGGCGCCGACTACGAACTGCTGGAGGTGATCGGCAAGGGCGGCATGGGCGTCGTCTACTCGGCGCGGCAAGCGTCGGTCGACCGCATGGTCGCGGTGAAGATGATTCGCCCCAACGTGGCTCTCGACGCCGAGCGCCGCGAGAAGTTCCTGTCCGAGGCAGTGGTTACCGGCGATCTCGACCATCCGAACATCGTGCCCATCTACGAGCTGGGAACGAACGAATCGAACGCGCTGTTTTATTCGATGAAGCGCGTCAAAGGCACGCCGTGGTCGAAGGTCATTGGCCAGAAATCGCTGGACGAGAATCTGGAAGTGCTGCTCAAGGTGGCCGACGCCGTGGCGTTCGCGCACGCTAACGGCGTCGTACACCGAGATCTCAAGCCCGACAACGTAATGCTTGGAGACTATGGCGAAGTGCTGGTGATGGACTGGGGACTGGCACTGGCCACATCCACGTTTCGCCACTCCGAGTTCGTCACCGACCGCGACAACATGGGCGGGACGCCTGCCTACATGGCGCCGGAGATGGTCACCGGGCCGTTTGAGATCATTGGAGCCTCGGCCGACATCTACCTGCTGGGCGCGCTGCTCTACGAGGTCGTCACGGGGCGCGTGCCGCACTACGGAAAGACGGCGCAGGAATGCCTGCTCGCCGCGGCGCGCAATGTGATTCAACCGTGCGAAGAGTCCGGCGAGCTGATCGAAGTCGCCTACCGGGCCATGGCCACCGAACCGGCCGACCGATACCCGGACGTGCGCGAGTTCCAGGCCGCGATTCGCGATTATCAGTCGCACTGCGAGAGCATCAATCTCGCCCAGCGCGCCGACCAGGAACTGGCCGTGGCGCTCAAGTCCGGCAGCTACGAACGCTATTCGCACGCGCTGTTCGCGTTTCAAGAAGCGCTGAACTTGTGGGCCGGCAACCCGCGTGCAACCACCGGCATTGCCGAGACGCGGCTGGCCTATGCACGTTGCGCGAAGCAGAAAGGCGACTACGAGCTGGGAATCTCGTTGTTGGACGCCGACTACGCGGAACACAAGGCATTGTGCGCCGAGCTCACCGCAGCGCAGCGCGAGCGCGATGCGCGACACAAGTGGCTGGCTCGTTTCAAGCGAATCGCCGCTGCGCTGGTGCTGCTGGTGTTCGCCGTGATCTCCGGTTCGCTGTACTTCGTGGCCGAGGCTAAGAATCAGGAAACGGTCGCCAAGAACCAGGCGATCGAAGACAAGCTCGCGGCCGAGGCGGCCGAAGCCAAAGCGCTCGAAGCCGAGGAACAAGAGCGACAGCAGAAACAGTTGGCCATCGAAGCGCAAGACAGGGCCGAGAAGGAAGAAGCGCTGGCCCGCGCAGCGGAAGCCAAAGCGCTCGAAGCCGAGGAACAAGAGCGACAGCAGAAACAGTTGGCCATCGAAGCGCAGAACAAGGCCGAGGAAGAAGAACGCAAGGCCATCCTCGCCAGGCAAGGCGAAGAATACGCGGCCTATACGGCGCGCATCGGCATGGCCGCCGCCAAGATCGAGGAAAACGCCTTCGACACGGCCGAAAGCCTGCTGGCCGCCTGCCTGCCCGCCGACGGCGAAGACGACCTGCGCGATTGGGAGTGGGGCTACCTCAAGCGTCTCGGCCGCCGCGGCGTCAGCGTGCCTGCAACGGGTGTCGTGCGGTCCGTTGCCTATGCTCCCGACGGCTCGTGGTTCGTCACCGCCGGCGACGACGGCCA
>JBGSYQ010000485.1:0-3487 GCA_041750795.1 Pirellulales bacterium
GCCGCCGAGGCCGCGGCGCATCGGCCCAGCCCGCGTGACCTGGCTCGAGCGATCAAAACCAACGCACGCACAAAACAAAGGCCCCGATCGTGAGTCCATCATCCACGCCGGCCCAAGGGCTGCACAAAATTCCCTTTCGCAACGATGCGGCGGAGGCGATTCCACCCTGCGCCGTCGTGCAGATCACCGGTTCGGTGATCGAAGACGGCGTGTCACTCTTGACGTGCGTCCAGCCAGGCACGACGTTCGGCACGCAGTACGCCGTCAACGGTCTGGTGCGCGTGCCGCCGGGTGAAGCCGGCGTTTGTTATCGGCACGGTGAGCTGCCCGTGGCGTTCGACGCCGGAACGCCCCAGGCCGGCGAAGGCTGGGGGCCGAAACCGGGGCAGTGGAGCGTTTCGCAAGGATATCCCGGTTGGACCGTCGTGGACGTCGTGAACGCCGCCAACAAGATTGCGCTGGTGAAACTTGATTAACACTTGCCTGGTCAAAACAACCGCCGCCATCGACGCCGAGACGCCCACCACGGCGTACGACATTCTAGTCGGCGAGCCCGGCGCGGAAACCGCCGCGGGCTTTACCACCGTGCCGGAGGCGATCAGCCGCTATGCGCTCGGCGCCGATACGTGGTGCATGCTCATTCGAGTTAACAACTCGTGGGAGTTGGTGCCATATGCGAACCACTGCTACCACGTGACGCTGGCCGGAACCATTGGCGCCGGCAGTAGCGGGAGTGTGACCCTGCCTGACGGGCGGACCGTAACGGCAACCAACTGGAGCGCCGACGCGGCGCTCGGTTCGGGCGACAAGTGCTTGTGCTTCCAGGATTTGACCGACGGTGAATTTTACCTCATCAAGAGCGGCGATGCGGACGAGACGAGCATCGTTCGCGTCTATGCCGAGGACCCCGGCGCGAATTGCCTGTGGCCTGGCAAGCTGCTGTCGATCGTGGGCTCGCCCAGCGGCGGGTGCACCAGCCCGTTCACCCTGGGAGCCGATTGCCTGTTGCTGGTGCTCAATGAAACCGGCGGAAGCTGGTCGAGCGACAAGTTCTCGCTGAAGGTGGGCGACACGTACATTGGCCGTCACGTTTTCAGCGTGACGATTGCCGAGGAGGGGACGCTGCCGGTCTACGCGATCCGGCATTCGCCCAAGGCCGGCACCGTGCTGTACAAGGGCTTTTTGACCACACCGCTGTCGATCACGGATGCCAACGCCAGCGTCAACGGTCTGACAAGCTACACCGAGGAACCGGCCCCGGATGGCACGGTCGACGCGGCCAACATCCGCAAGTTCGCTGGCACCACGGGCGACATTGCCATCGTCATTCAAAACAACTCGGTCAGCCCGCCCACCTACGATCTGCTGGCCGTCGAGTGGGACGAGCTGGAGCGCGTCACCGACGTCGAGTGGGCCTCGCCGAGTCTCAAGGAACACAAACAAAAGTTTCTCGGCAAGGATACCGAGGAGGCCGGCGATCCGGAAACCATCCTCACCGCCAGCGAGCGAACGGTCGTCACGAACGTCGATTACAACAGCGGCACGCACGTATTGCGGCGTACGCTCAATACCCATTACGTGTTCAGCGGCGGCACGCCGTTCGTTGAGAATGTGCTGGTTGCCGAGCCGGTCGAGTGGGTCGAGAACGTGACCTACGACAGCGAAACAGGTCTCAACAAGGTCGTCCGCAGTGCGTACATGCTGGGCGAGGAAGGCTCCACCACGCCGTCGAACATCGTGGGGCTTACGACCGCCGGCGCGATCTACCAAATCGGCTGGAACGGCACCACGCTGTCGGCCACGGGCGAAACGCTCAAGTTCCTGGGCGGCTCCGTGAACATTGGCACGCCGGCCACGGTGTTTACCACGACGACCAAGGCCGTGGTCGAGAACGTGGAAGTGGTGGGCATGGAAATCCGCCAGGACTTCAGCGTGTTGCAAGTGTTCGCCTTTGCCGCGGGCACGCAAAACGACGTGGTTCACACCGGCACTGACTGCGACACGCCGCCGGAATAGTAAAGGCTGAAGGCGGTAGGCCGTAGGCCGTAGCAAAAAAGAACAAGCGACCGACACCCATTCCCTACAGCCTACGGCCTACCGTCTACGGCCTCTTTGCCCCATGCCGCCGCAAATCCAGTTTCACAACGGCAAGATTCTATTCGTCGACGGGCAGATCGCCATGGACCCGGCGTGCTGCTGCGCGCCGCCCGTGCCGTGCTGTCCCGATCCGCCTGGCATGCTGTTGTTCGGGATTTCGGCCAATATCGAAACCCCGCAAACGCCCAACAGCACCCAGGAGTGCGATGCCTGCGCGTCGATTCCAGGCTCCCACGGGGTCACCCACGAGGGAGTAACGCCGTGGCCCGGTTCCGAGTGCGCTGCCATCAACAATTTTCACACACTGGGCGCCATCAACCTGGGCGTGGCGGGCGTGCGCGTGACCGGCTGGTGGTACAAGGCCAGCGACATTTGCTCGATCGCCGTGCAGCACCACATTTTCGACATCGGTTGCTTGGACAACGAGGGAGACTCGATCGACTTTGCGATCCGCGTCTCGTTGTACTACGACGCCGACAGTGGCAAATGCTACTTCACCGCCATGTGGGCCGTCTGGACGCCAGCTCCCAGCGGCCCGATGCTCTGTTCGTACTACGCCTTCGGGTTCAAGGAGTTTGGCACCGAAGGCTATTCGGCACCCCAGACCTGCGCGTCGTTTTTTGGCAACTACATACTCGAAGTGATCCCCGAAGAATCCAGTTCGTTGGAGTTCGGGGACTACTGCTCGATCTGCTTCTACAACGCGGTGGAAGCTGACATCCTGACCTCCGTTACCAATGTACCTTAATGCCCGTACGCAATTCTGGTGACCCTGGACACTGTGACTGGCAGCCGGACGGCCTTGGGCGCTTCTTCTGCGTCAATTGCGGCAGCAAGTCGTCGCTCGTTTTCACAGTGATGTGCGCCAACGAACGGCAGCCCGAGCTACGCAGCGTGCGCGAGTGCCGCACGTGCGTCCATCTGGGCGAACTGCTGCGCCTCGAACCCGCCGTCTGCTGCGGCGGCGTCCAGAAGCAATTCAAAGTGTTTTCGTGCAAGTGTGCCGAGATCGGCGAGTGCCAACTTGGCAAAACACTCAAAGACGTGCCAAGCTGCCGGCGGTGCGCCTCGTTTTCCCCTCCAGCCGAAAGCACCCCATGAAACGCCTACCCCTCACGCTGCTGCTCTTGCTGTTTGTCCTCCAGCCTCCAGCCTCCGGCCTCCAGCCTGCCCCAACCCACGTCGCCCCGATCACGGCCGCCGGCCCGTTCGCCAGCTTCGACGTCGCCGCCACGCGCGGACCCACCGCGCACCTCAACAGCGGCCCGCTGGTCGGCCTGCCGCTGGGCGAAGTTCCCGAACGGATCACGTTCGAAGCCGGCCAGCCGAAAACGCTGCCCAGCGCGGCCGACGGCCGCACCATCGGGCGGTGTCACGATCGCCTGCCCTG
>JBGSYQ010000486.1:0-6601 GCA_041750795.1 Pirellulales bacterium
GGCCCCTAGGAACGGGACCACGGCGCACAAAACTTTTTTCCAGTTGTTTCGCCCAGGCACCGCTGCGCGCAAGCGCAGCGGTGCCCTTTTTTTGTACCCACCAGCACCAAAATCCCGCCAACCCACCAAAAACCCCAGCCAAAACGATGATTTCCAACAGGCCGCTTTTTGATCGCCGATCACCGCTGCCCAATTTCTCTTCCTCCAGCCTCCAGCCTGACTTCCGCAGATGAATCACCAATCAAAAATCTCCTCACGTCCTGTCCGTCAGGTCGTCGCGGTCAATCGCTTGCAAGTTTTGCCTCTGCCCTCTGTGCCCTCGGCGGCCACCCTCCAAAATCGAAAATCCAAAATCCCTGTCCCTTTCCCACCGACCGCGTTCTTCAACGGGCAGCTACGACCCGGCAGTTATTGACGCGGGATCAGGCCGCGCGATTGCAGGAACGTGCGCGCAACGTGCTCCGGGCTCTGCTTGTGCTGGTCGACTTGAAGATTGAGTCGTTGCATGGTTTGATCGTCGAGCACGCCGGCCAGTTTTCCGAGCGCCCGCCCGATGACGGGGAACTCTTGGAGCGTCTGCTCCCGCACGACCGGCGCGGCCGCGTAGGGGGGAAAATAGTGCCGGTCATCCTCCAGCAGGATCAGGTCGTAGGCGGCAATCCGGCCGTCGGTAGCGAAAGCGGCGATCACGTCGACGGCCCCTTCGGCCAGTGCGTCGTACATCAAGCCGGCGTCGATATCGACCACCCGGCCGAATCGGAATCCATACATCTTGCGAAATCCCCGATAGCCGTCCGGCCGTGCGCCGAATTCGGCGGTCAGGCCGGCGGTGAGGCGCGGCGCCTGCGACTTGAGATCGGAGATCGACCGCCAGCCGTGCTTCGACGCGTCGGCTTTGCGGACGGCGATGGCATAGGTGTTGTTAATGCCGAAGGGAGCCAGCCAACGGACGTCAAACTCTTGAAGATAGCGGCGCGAGACCGTGTCGAAGACACGATCGGCGTCGGCATCCGGCTGTTCGTGCAGCACGGTTGTCAGTCCGGTGCCGGTGTACTCGGGGTAGAGATCGATCTCGCCGCCTGCCAGTGCGCCGTGGCAGATCATCGTGCCGCCCAGGCAAAAGCGGCGGTCGACGCGCAGATCGGTATCGGCTTCGATCATGTCGGCCAGTATGTGCCCAAGGATCAACTGCTCGGTAAAGTTCTTCGAGCCGATCACGACGTCGGGGCGGGCGCCGATGTATCCGACAGCCCCTGCCCCGAACAGTATCACGGGAAACAGCACGGCGACCCAGCGCAGCAGGTTGCGCTTCTTCGACGACCGGTCGGCGCCGCGCAGCGGATCGAGCGCCCAGCCGGCAACGCCCAGAAGCATATCGACCAGCAAGGCCAGCACCGCGGCGGGAATCGCACCCAGCAGAATCAGTCGTGTGTTGGCCAGGGCCAGGCCGCGATTGATGAACTGTCCCAGCCCGCCGGCGCCGATGAACGCCGAGAGCGTGGCGATGCCGATGCTGATCACTGCCGCCGTGCGAATGCCGGCCATCATCACCGGCAGCGCCAGCGGCAGCCGTACCATCCACAACCGCTGCCAGCCGGTCATGCCAATCCCCTCGGCCGCTTCCAGCACTTCCTCGGCCACGCCCTCCAGGCCCGTAATCGTATTGCGGACAATCGGCAACAGCGCATACAGGGTCAGGGCGATGATAGCCGGCACCGCGCCGATGCGGTGCAACAACGCCAGCAACAGCGTGAGCATCGCCAGACTGGGGATGGTTTGCAAGATCTCCGCCGCGGCGAGAATGCCTCCGCGCAGATGTCCCCCGCGGGCCGCCAAAATGCCGGACGGAATGCCGATCAGGATCGCCAGCCCGGTCGACGTGCCGGTCAATGCCAAGTGCTGCCCGAGCCGCAGCCAGAGCTCGGGCAAACGGTCGACGAGAAATGTGGTCCAGGGCTCGGGGTTCATTTGAACACATCTCGAAAAGCAGCAAGTTGGCGGGCCGGCTTGCCGAACAAATCGCGCACGAACGCTGTGGCGGGCGAACCGACGACCTCCTGCGGCGTGCCCACTTGTTGCAGGGTTCCTTCGTGCAACACGGCGATCCGGTCGCCGAGGGTGAGTGCCTCGAAAATGTCGTGCGTGACAAAAACGATCGTTTTGCCAAGCTGGCTCTTGAGCTTGAGCACCTCTTGTTGCAGGCTATCGCGCGACAACGCGTCAAGGGCGCCGAAGGGCTCGTCCATGAGCAGGTATTGGGGATCCGTCGCCAGCGCCCGGGCGACGCCCACCCGCTGCTGCTGGCCACCGGAAAGTTTGCTGGGAAGTCGCTCGGCAAAGTCCCCGGGCTCGAGACCGACCAGCCGCAACATTTCGTCGCACCGCTCGCGCTGCCGCGCGGCGGTCCAACCGGCCAGCCGCAATCCGATGGCCACGTTGCGGCGCACCGACATGTGAGGAAACAACCCGATTCCTTGAAAGACGTAGCCGACGCTGCGCCGCCACTCGATCGGATCGCGCTGGGCTAGCGGCTCCTGTTCGACGAGGATCTCGCCGCTGGTGGGCTCCAGCAGCTTGAGCATCATCTTCAGCGTGGTGGATTTCCCGCAGCCGGAAGAGCCGAGCAAGATCAGTGTTTCGCCGCTGACAACTTCCAGCGTCAGGTCGCGCACGGCGAACGAACGGCCACCGTCGAACGACTTGCTGACGCCGATCAGGGCGATCATGCGCGCACCGTATGGGGCTCGCATCCGCCGCGGCACTCGAGGAATCCGCGGACCGCTTCCGCGCAACCATTGCCGGTCGACCGGAGTTCGCTGCCACAACTCGCGCAGGCTGCCAGGGTGGGGACTTGCCGGTTCATGCCTGGATTGCCGATGGTGCTACTGGGGATCTGCTGGTTGTCCGTCGGCCGGTCAAACGTCCCTACGTGGGATCGGCGTCCATGATTTCCAACTGAGATTCCAACAGCGCGTCAGGCAGTTCGCGCTTCTTGCGGGCGACCATCGCCACGTAGTAGAGGGGATCGCCGGCAACGGAGACGCGATGTCGATAGCGCCGATAGGCCTGAATCTGTAGAATGCCGTTTCGGCACAAACTTCGCATCAACCGGCAGAAACCGGACGTGTCTTGTTCGTCGATGAAGTCCTCTTTGATCGTGAAGGCGACCCAGCCGGGAGTCTCGATCAGGTCGATGGCCTTGACGAATGCGGCCGGCGGAATGTCGCCGTATCCCAAGGCTGCCACCGAAGTCAGGCAATTGAGCGAATGGCCTCGCAAACGCTCTTCCTGTTGTTCATTGATATCCGTTAGATCCAGCACCAGATAGTCGTCGTAGAGTTCGGGCCGATCGCGATGGGCCGCGTCGCGCGCCTCGGGAAGAATGTCGACTCCGGCTAGAAATGCCGCGCCGCGGGCATGTAATTCGTCACCGACCATCCCATTGCCGGCACCCACATCGAGCACGCGCATCGTCTCAGCGTTGCCGCCAAAGTCGCGCAATATCTCGGCCAGCAACCAGACCACGCGGCTCGGAGAGCAGCACTTCAACTTGCCGTAAAACAGCGATTCGTAAAGCCCTGGAACCTGATAGATACGGTCGTAGTCGTGAAACCGAATTCGCCGCGTATCGCCGGCAATGACCGCGTCGCACCATTCCTGATCCTGATCGACGTCTCCGGGGTCGTCGGGTAAATGGATTGCGTCGACCATCGATTCAATGGTTTCCATCCTCTTGTGCCACTGCGGCTGCGGATTTTTCGTAGACAAGCTTTCTGCCGTCATGCGATAGTTCTCCTCTGGGTCAAAACAGACGCCGTTCAACGGCAAACGGCGGAAGATCTCAGCGAGAGGGGGAGCGAGCAGTCGCCCCCGATGCTGAAAACGTCAATTCTAAACGTTTCGCCGCGAGGCACAACACGAACATATCGGCAAACTACGCTACTTCCCGCTGCATTTCATCCACACGCCGCTGCATTTCATCCACACGCGCGTGCGCGCAAGTGCAGCATCGCTGGTTGTATGCTGGCGCAACGCAGTCAGCCCAACCTGTTGTTCTCGGCGACGTTGTGTCGATGTGTGGCATTCAGCGAATTCGCTTGCAAGACACAAGACAGCAGCGGAGAATGCTACCTCGTAATGCCGCTGCCTTGTCAGGGCCGCTTGTGGAAGTCGAGACGCGGGCGTGGCGGGAGATCGTTTTTGCGCCGCTCGACGCGCTCGTCCAGATCGTCGGGCAGCTTGAGCTTGCGCACTTTCTTGCGCTTTCGGGGCGGGGCCTCCGCTGGCGACGAAGCAGCAACCGGCAATGGCGCAGCGGCCGGCGGCGCGTCCTTTGGCGGCGGCTCGGGAACGGATCCGCCCGCACCGCGACGCTTGCGCTGGGGCGCGGCCTGATACGCCATCCGCCAGGCCAGGCGACCCAACAGCCGTGCATAGATCAACATCACCGCGGCCAGCGCCGGCGCCACCAGCAACATGCCCGCATACGGCGCAGCCCCCAGCGCGAACAACGCCGCGACGAACCAGCCGGCCAGCAACAGCGTCGAAATCAGATAGAACCCCAGCCACTGCCCAGCAAATCGCACGATGGACTTCCACACGCCGGCAGACCACGGCAAAAAGAACGAATCGCACTCCAATGCCGAGAGGTACAAAACCGGAAACAGCACCAGGCTCGATATCGGAATCCCCACGGCGCCGATCTGCGGAACGAACACCAACGGGTAGCCCAACGCGCCGGACATCAACCACAAGTGCAACACGCTGAAGAACGAAAACAGCCACTGATCCAAGGGCGGCATCGTGACCTCTTGCACCTCGTCGTGACCGTCGGCCGTATCGTCGACCGCCGCGATGAAGCAGGCCGAACAAAACATCAACGTCACCAGCAACATGGCCGCCGCGAACATCGACAGCATGGGCATCATGAGCGTGCCCAAGCCGACGCCCCCGGCCAATCGCTCGGCGGCCATCATCAGCACAATGCCGGAAAGCGTCAGGCCGATGGCCATCACGGCCCAACGCGCCAAACTGGCAAGCTGCCAGGGAAACGTGAACACGCCCGAAAAGTACGTCCAGCGCGGAACCGACTCTTCGGACTCCTCGCGCAGCAAGCCGCGCGAACGTGCGATTTCCAGATAGTCGGGCTCGACGCTCTTGCTGGGCGGCGGAACGTGTGGCGCTTCGGTCTCCAACTGGTCGCTGGTCCAGTCGGCCTCGTAGTGCGGCAGGTGCGAAGTGGGCGGCGCCTGCATCGGCACGATCACCGGCGGCACAGCGCAGGCATCGAGCAACACCGGTTCCTCCGGCACGATGGCGGCCTTCGTCAGCGGCCGCTCAGGCTCGTACTGTTCGTCTCCGGTCGGCGCAGATTTCTTGGACGACCGCTTGCCAATCGTGAACGTGGCGTCGCACTTCGGGCAGCGCACCTGCTCGCCCGCCTGATCCGGGCGCACCCGCAGACGATTGCCACACTTGGGGCAAGGCAGTCCTTTCTTCGCTTTGAAGTCGTCGCCGGACATGGCGTCACAAACCGTTCACATCGGAAACCCGACCTGCCGCAAACTTACAGCCGCCTCAGCCCACGTCCAACGAACGCCAGGCTTTCGAGCACGACCGCCGCGGCCAAAAAGCTGACGGCGGTAACCTTGATGCGGCGGTTCATTTCATCAACGCGGTGCTGCTCATCCCGTTCGAACTCAACGGCCGCCGGCCCGCTGACCGGCGTGTCGACCAGGCGCAGCGGATCGATCCACGCCGGCCGTGTATTAACGACCCACAGCAGGCCCGTGCCCAGGATCAGGGTGTATATCCATCGTCTTCTGCGCATGATTGCTCACCGTAGTAACGACAGCCGCGGGCCAACGGCGCGCGATCCTTGCGCCAGCAGCCTCCCATGATACCGCGCCGCGGGGCGTATGAACTCCGGACAATCGCCCATTTGGCGAACGAATCGGGCATTCGCCGCGGCTCGATTCCCGGCCTGGGCAAGTGATAGAATCGAGACGTCCCTTCCACGTCCAGCCCCGCAGCCCGTGCCGACCGCGATGCGCGTGATCTATCTCGACCACAATGCGACCACGCCGCTCTTGCCCGCGGTGGCACGCGCCATGGCCGAATGCCAGGCGGAGTGCTTTGCCAATCCTTCGAGCCAGCACCAACTCGGCCGGCGTGCGCGGCAGGCACTCCAGCAGGCGCGGGAAGCGTGCGGCACGATCCTGGGCGCAAGCGTGAGCGGCCGGCAACCCGATCGCGTCATCTTGACCAGCGGCGGCACCGAGGCCAACAACCTGGCACTGCTGGGCCTGGCCGGAGTCGACGGACCGCGGGATGTTGCGGGCGAGGCGATCATCTCGGCCATCGAGCATCCTAGCGTGGCGGGCGCGGCCGAGCTATTGGAACGCCGCGGCTGGACGATTCATCGATTGCGCGTCACGCCGCAAGGCGTCGTCGACCTGGACGCGCTCGATGAAGTGCTGACGGAGAACACGCGCTTCGTCAGCGTGATGCTGGCCAACAACGAGACCGGCGTGCTGCAACCTGTGGCCGAGATCGCCGCGCGCTGCGCGCCGCTGGGCGTGCCGGTGCACACCGATGCCGC